>NZ_JAESPG010000004.1:0-309411 GCF_016756915.1 Pseudomonas sp. HB05 | reverse complement strand
CGGGCTTGCTCGCGAAGGCGGAGCGTCAGTCAAAGTTGTTCTGCCTGGCCCACCGCCTTCGCGAGCAAGCCCGCTCCCACAAAAGAAGTTTTGCGCAAGGCCAACAATATGCCCACCGCCCTCTACCGCTTGATCCTCACCATCACATTCTTATTGCCGATGGCCTCATACGCCGGCGACGCCGAAGACTTCGTCGCCGCCAACCCGACCCAGCAGGCCAAGCTCCTGGAAGCCTGGGCTGCGCAGCCGGAGCCTGAGCGCGTCGAACTGATCAACGCCCTGCAACAAGGCCAGTTGACCGTCGACGGCCAACCCAAGACCCTGCGCCTGAACAACCGCTTGCGAGGGCTGATCGAAACCGCTCTCGCCAGTCACCAGTTACTCGCTGTGGACGCCCGCGTACGCCTGGGCGCCGCGCAGCAGCTGCAAAAAAGCGCTCGTCCGGCGCAACTGGCGTTTCTCGATCGGCAACTGGCCGGCGAGCAGGACGAAGACGTCCACGCTGCCCTGAGCCTGGCCCTGGCGAATCTGCAACTGGTGGACACCAACCCGAACGTACGCCTCGCCGCCGTGCGCCTGCTGGGGGAAACCGGCGACCCGCTGGCCCGCACTCGCCTCGAAGGCCTGCTCGAACCCGGCGTTGAAACCGATGCCGCCGTGCGCACCGCCGCCGAAACCAGCCTCGGCCAGGTCAAGCGCAAACTCCTCGTCGGCGAATTGCTGGGCCAGGCCTTCAGCGGCATGTCCCTGGGTTCGATCCTGCTGCTGGCCGCCCTCGGCCTGGCAATCACTTTCGGCCTGCTGGGGGTGATCAACATGGCCCACGGCGAAATGCTGATGCTCGGCGCCTACTCCACCTACGTGGTGCAGATGCTGTTCCAGCGCTTCGCCCCGAACGCCATCGAGTTCTATCCATTGATAGCCCTGCCGGTGGCGTTTTTCATCACCGCCGCCATCGGCATGGCCCTGGAACGCACGGTGATCCGTCACCTCTACGGGCGGCCGCTGGAAACCTTGCTCGCCACCTGGGGCATCAGCCTGATGCTGATCCAACTGGTACGCCTGGTGTTCGGCGCGCAGAACGTCGAAGTCGCCAACCCGGCCTGGCTGTCGGGCGGGATCCAGGTGTTGCCCAACCTGGTGCTGCCGTACAACCGCATCGTGATCATTGCCTTCGCGCTGTTCGTGGTGGTGCTGACCTGGCTGCTGCTGAACAAGACGCGCCTGGGCCTGAACGTCCGCGCGGTAACGCAGAACCGCAACATGGCCGCCTGCTGCGGTGTGCCCACGGGCCGGGTGGACATGCTCGCCTTCGGCCTCGGCTCGGGCATCGCCGGGCTTGGCGGCGTGGCCCTGAGCCAGATCGGCAACGTCGGCCCGGACCTGGGCCAGAGCTACATCATCGACTCGTTCCTGGTGGTGGTGCTCGGCGGCGTCGGCCAGTTGGCCGGCAGCGTGTTCGCCGCGTTCGGCCTGGGCATCGCCAACAAGATCCTCGAACCGCAGATCGGCGCCGTGCTCGGCAAGATCCTGATCCTCGCGCTGATCATTCTGTTTATCCAGAAGCGTCCGCAAGGCCTCTTCGCGCTCAAAGGACGGGTAATCGACTGATGAACCAGCCCCTGATGCTCACGGCCACGCAAAAGGCCGGTCCCAAAGTCACCCTCACCGTCGGCGCGCTGATCCTCGCCGTGCTGCTGAGCCTGCCGTTGCTGTCGCTGTTGGCGGCGGACAATCCGCTCCACGTCTCGGCCTACACCCTGACCCTGGTGGGCAAGATTCTTTGCTACGCCATCGTCGCCCTGGCGCTGGACCTGGTCTGGGGCTACGCCGGCTTGCTCTCCCTGGGCCACGGTTTGTTCTTCGCCCTGGGCGGCTACGCCATGGGCATGTACCTGATGCGCCAGGCCGCCGGCGATGGCCTGCCGGCGTTCATGACCTTCCTGTCGTGGACCGAGCTGCCCTGGTACTGGGCCGGCACCGACAGTTTCCTCTGGGCGATGTGCCTGGTGGTGCTGGCGCCGGGCTTGCTGGCGCTGGTGTTCGGCTTCTTCGCCTTCCGTTCGCGGATCAAGGGCGTGTATTTCTCGATCATGACCCAGGCCCTGACGTTCGCCGGGATGCTGCTGTTTTTCCGCAACGAAACCGGGTTTGGCGGTAACAACGGCTTCACCAATTTCCGTTCGATCCTGGGCTTTGGCATCACCGAGCCGGGCACCCGCGCGGTGCTGTTTTTCGCCACGGTGTTGTTGTTGGTGGCGAGCCTGTTCATTGGCTGGCGCCTGGCCCGCAGCAAATTCGGCCGGGTGCTGACCGCCCTGCGCGACGCGGAAAACCGGCTGATGTTCTGCGGCTACGATCCTCGTGGCTTCAAGCTGTTCGTCTGGGTGTTGAGCGCGGTGTTGTGCGGCCTCGCCGGGGCGCTGTACGTGCCGCAAGTGGGCATCATCAACCCCAGCGAAATGTCGCCGACCAACTCCATCGAGGCCGCCGTGTGGGTGGCCCTCGGCGGGCGCGGCACGTTGATCGGGCCATTGCTCGGCGCGGGCGTGGTGAACGGCATGAAAAGCTGGTTCACCGTGGCGTTTCCTGAGTATTGGCTGTTCTTCCTCGGCGCCCTGTTCATCGTCGTGACCCTGTACCTGCCCAAGGGCGTGATCGGGCTGCTGAAGAAAAGGAGCGAATCATGAGAATCACCCCAACGGCGGATTTCATGCTCGAACCCATCCTGGAACCCAACAAAGATCAGGGCAGCAGCCGCGACGCCATCGGCCTCGGCCAAGCGGCCGGTGTGGGCCTGAACACCCGCCACGGCACAATCCTGACCCTGGAAGACATCAGCGTCAGCTTCGATGGCTTCAAGGCCTTGAACGATTTGAACCTGTACATCGGCGTCGGTGAATTGCGCTGCATCATCGGCCCCAACGGCGCGGGCAAGACCACGTTGATGGATGTGATCACCGGCAAGACCCGTCCCAGCCACGGCAAGGCCTGGTTCGGCGAGACCCTCGACCTGACAACGATGAGCGAAGTGGAAATCGCCCAGGCCGGCATCGGTCGCAAGTTCCAGAAGCCGACGGTGTTCGAAGCCCTGAGCGTGTTCGAAAACCTGGAGCTGGCGCTCAAGACCGACAAATCGGTGTGGGCCAGCCTGCGGGCGAAACTGACCGGCGAGCAGCACGACCGCATCAGCGAAGTGCTCGAGACCATCCGCCTCACCGCTTCGGTCAACCGCGCCGCCGGACTGCTGTCCCACGGCCAGAAACAGTTCCTGGAGATTGGCATGCTGCTGGTGCAGGACCCGCAACTGCTGCTGCTCGACGAGCCGGTGGCGGGCATGACCGACGCCGAGACCGACTTCACCGCCGAGCTGTTCAAGTCCTTGGCGGGCAAGCATTCGCTGATGGTGGTGGAGCACGACATGGGCTTCGTCGGCGCGATCGCCGACCACGTCACCGTGCTGCACCAGGGCAGCGTGCTGGCCGAAGGGTCGCTGGAACAGGTGCAGGCCGATGAGCGGGTGATCGAGGTGTATCTCGGTCGCTAAAGCGAAAGCAATTGGCTTTTATGTGGGAGCGAGCTTGCTCGCGATAGCGGTGGATCAGCTGGAATGCAATGTAACTGACCCACCGCTATCGCGAGCAAGCTCGCTCCCACAAGGGACTTGAGGAGAATCTGGAACATGCTGCAAGTCGACAAGCTGCATCAATACTACGGCGGTAGCCACATCCTGCGCGGCCTGTCGTTCGACGTGAAGGTCGGCGAGGTGACGTGCCTGCTGGGTCGCAACGGCGTGGGCAAGACCACCCTGCTCAAATGCCTGATGGGCCTGCTGCCGGCCAAGGAAGGCGCGGTGAATTGGGAAGGCAAGGCCATCACCACGTTCAAGCCGCACCAACGGGTGCACGCCGGCATCGCCTACGTGCCCCAGGGCCGGGAGATTTTCGGTCGGCTGACGGTGGAAGAAAACCTGCTGATGGGTCTGTCGCGTTTTCCCGGTTCCGAAGCCAAGGAAGTGCCAGCCTTCATCTACGAATTGTTCCCGGTGCTGCTGCAGATGAAACAGCGCCGGGGCGGTGACCTTTCCGGGGGCCAGCAACAACAGCTCGCCATTGGCCGGGCCCTGGCCAGTCGGCCACGCCTGCTGATTCTCGACGAGCCCACCGAAGGCATCCAGCCGTCGGTGATCAAGGAAATCGGCGCAGTGATCAAGAAACTCGCGGCGCGGGGCGACATGGCGATTTTGCTGGTGGAGCAGTTCTACGACTTCGCCGCCGAGCTGGCCGATCAGTACCTGGTGATGTCCCGGGGCGAGATCGTGCAACAGGGCCGCGGAGAAAATATGGAAGCCGAGGGTGTGCGCGGGCTGGTAACGATCTAGGCTTAGCGTCCCGACGATAATCAGAAAATCATGAATCTACCTGTTACGTCTTCAGCCCTGTTCACACCCAACTGGCACGCCGAGCTGGATTTGGGCTATGCCCGCTTCGGCGATTGCACACGCCCGGTACAGCGCCGCCACAAGGGCCCGCTGCGGGTGCAGAAGCACTTGTACGCCGAAGGCCCCGAAGTGTGCCAGCACATCATCGTCCACCCGCCCGGCGGGATTGCCGGTGGAGATCGGCTGGACATCTCGGCCCACGTCGGCCCTGGCGCCTGGGCACAATTGACCAGCCCCGGCGCGGCCAAGTGGTACCGCGCCGTCGGCCCGGCGTACCAGCAACTGACCCTGAGCGTGGCCCCCGGCGCGACCCTGGAATGGCTGCCCCAGGAAACCATCGTCTTCAGCGCAGCCCAGGCCGAACTCAGCACAAGCATCGACCTGCAGGGCGATGCCCGATTGTTCTATTGGGACATGGTTGCCCTCGGCCGGCCGGCCAGTGGCGAGCGATTCGACCGGGGACACTTCCAGTCGCGGCTGGACATCCGCCGCGACGGCCAGTTGTTGTGGCATGAGCGCCAGCGCATCGTCGGTGGCGATGGACTGCTGGACTCGCCCATCGGCCTGGGCGGTGATCCGGTGTTCGCCACGTTGCTGGTGACCGGTGAGATCGACAGCGAGTTGCTGGAACGCTGCCGATCCCTGGGCCATGCCGTGCGCGGCGACCTGAGCCAATTGCCCGGTTTGCTCGTGGCCCGCTGCCTGGCGAGCGAGGCGCTGCTGGCTCGGGGGTGGTTGATTGAATTGTGGCGGCTCCTTCGCCCGGCGTTGCTTGGAAGAGAAGCCATGCCACCAAGAATCTGGAGCACCTGAATTTGCTTTCCCTGTGGGAGCGAGCTTGCTCGCGATAGCGGTGTATCAGCCAACGGTTATGTTGAATGTTCGATTGCTATAGCGAGCAACCTCGCTCCCACAAAGGATCCCCCACAAGGGGCCCGGTGTTTACCGCAAGAAATTTTTATCTGCCCTTATGGATTGCACATGGACCTGACCCCACGCGAAAAAGACAAGCTGTTGATCTTCACCGCCGGCCTCGTCGCCGAACGACGACTGGCCCGGGGCTTGAAACTCAACTACCCGGAAGCCATGGCCTATATCTCCGCCGCGCTGCTCGAAGGCGCCCGTGACGGCCAGACCGTGGCCGAGCTGATGCACTACGGCACCACGTTGCTGAGCCGCGAGCAGGTGATGGAAGGTATCCCGGAGATGATCCCGGAGATTCAGGTCGAAGCGACGTTTCCCGACGGCACCAAACTGGTCACCGTCCACCAGCCCATCGCCTGAGGCCACGCCATGACTGCCCATGTTCGTGACGCACAGCCCGCCGACCTGGCGGCGATCCGCGATATCTACAACGACGCCGTGCTCAACACCACGGCGATCTGGAACGAGCAGGCCGTGGACCTGGGCAACCGCCAGGCCTGGTTCAGCGCCCGGCAAACCCAGGGCTACCCGGTGCTCGTCGCCGTTGACGCCGAGGACAACGTGCTCGGCTACGCTTCCTTCGGCGACTGGCGGCCGTTCGACGGCTTCCGTCACACCGTGGAGCACTCGGTCTACGTACGCAGCGATCAACGCGGCAACGGCCTTGGCCCGTTGCTGATGGCTGTCCTGATCGAGCGCGCCAGGGCCTGCGATAAACACGTCATGGTCGCGGCCATCGAGAGCGGCAACGCAGCCTCGATTCGCCTGCATGAGCGGGTCGGCTTCGTCACCACCGGGCAGATGCCGCAGGTGGGCACCAAGTTCGGCCGCTGGCTGGACCTGACTTTCATGCAGTTGGTCCTCAATCCCGGGGCGCCACCGCCCGCCATCGACAAGGAGTGATACCGATGAACGCCGCCCAGTTGCGTCGAGTCCACGCTGAAAGCTTTGCGCACTATCGCCAGGGCCTGATCGATCTGTTGCTCGACGCCGTGGGTTATGGCGCCAGCGTCGGGTTCATGGCCGACCTCGATGCGGTCCAGGCCCGGACCTATTTCGATGAAGTCCAGGCCAGTCTCAACCAGGGCCACCTGCTGTTGTGGGTTGTGGTCAAGGATGAACAGGTGCAGGCCAGCGTCCAGCTTGCCCTGTGCCAGAAGCCCAACGGCCGCAACCGCGCCGAGGTGCAAAAGCTGTTGGTGCGCGGCGAGGCACGCCGCCGGGGCCTCGGCCAGCAGTTGATGAGCGCCCTGGAGCTTGGCGCCCGCCAG
The DNA here is from genome assembly GCF_016756915.1 of Pseudomonas sp. HB05. Lineage (NCBI taxonomy): Bacteria > Pseudomonadati > Pseudomonadota > Gammaproteobacteria > Pseudomonadales > Pseudomonadaceae > Pseudomonas > Pseudomonas sp. HB05. Next base: position 302,775 of record NZ_JAESPG010000004.1, on the reverse strand, counting down.
CACAAGCGTGGCCTGTTGTACCTCGACACCGAGGCCGGCTCCGAGGCCGAGGCGTTCTACCGCGCCATGGGCTACACCCGCGTCGGCGAACTGCCCGACTACTGCCAGAGCCCGGACGGGACCTACACCCCGACCGCCATCTACTACAAGCTTTTGGGGCAACCGCAATGATTCCAGGGCAATACCAGGTCCAACCCGGCGACATCGAGCTCAACGTCGGCCGCCGCACGCTCACGTTGAATGTCGCCAACAGCGGCGACCGGCCGATCCAGGTCGGCTCGCACTATCACTTCTTCGAAACCAACGACGCCCTGACCTTCGACCGCGCCGCCAGCCGTGGCATGCGCCTGAACATCCCGGCGGGCACGGCGGTGCGCTTCGAGCCGGGGCAGAGTCGGGAAGTCGAACTTGTCGAACTGGCCGGGCATCGCCGGGTGTTCGGGTTTGCCGGGCGGGTCATGGGCGACCTTTAAGTCATGGGGGCCTGTACTGGCCTCATCGCGAGCAAGCTCGCTCCCACAGTTGATCGCGGTCCCCTGTGGGAGCGAGCTTGCTCGCGATGAGTGAGCGCAGCGAACGGTTTCAAAATTCAATTGAGTTTCAAGGCGAGCACATGAAGATTTCGAGACAAGCCTACGCCGACATGTTCGGCCCCACCGTCGGCGACAAGGTCCGCCTGGCCGACACCGAGTTGTGGATCGAAGTGGAGAAGGACTTCACCACCTACGGCGAAGAAGTGAAATTCGGCGGCGGCAAGGTGATTCGCGACGGCATGGGCCAGAGCCAATTGTTGGCCGCCGAGGTCGTCGACACGCTGATCACCAACGCGCTGATCATTGACCATTGGGGCATCGTCAAGGCCGATGTCGGCCTCAAGGACGGGCGCATCGCGGCGATCGGCAAGGCCGGCAACCCGGACATCCAGCCCGACGTGACCATCGCCATCGGCGCCAGCACCGAAGTGATTGCCGGTGAAGGCATGATCCTCACCGCTGGCGGGATCGACACCCATATCCACTTCATCTGCCCTCAGCAGATCGAAGAAGCGCTGATGAGCGGCGTCACCACCATGATCGGTGGCGGCACGGGCCCGGCCACCGGGACCAACGCCACCACCTGCACCTCCGGGCCGTGGCACCTCGCGCGGATGCTGCAAGCCGCCGATGCCTTTGCGATGAACATCGGCTTCACCGGCAAGGGCAACGCCAGTCTGCCGGAGCCGCTGGTCGAACAGGTCAAGGCCGGCGCCATCGGCCTGAAGCTGCACGAAGACTGGGGCACCACCCCGGCGGCCATCGACAACTGCCTGAGCGTGGCCGACCAGTACGACGTGCAGGTGGCGATCCACACCGACACCCTCAACGAATCCGGTTTCGTCGAGACCACCCTGGCCGCGTTCAAGGGCCGCACCATCCACACCTACCACACCGAAGGCGCCGGTGGCGGTCATGCGCCGGACATCATCAAGGCTTGCGGCTTCCCTAACGTGCTGCCCAGCTCCACCAACCCGACCCGGCCGTTCACCCGCAACACCATCGATGAACACCTGGACATGTTGATGGTCTGCCATCACCTGGACCCGAGCATCGCCGAGGACGTGGCATTCGCCGAAAGCCGCATCCGCCGCGAGACCATCGCCGCCGAAGACATCCTCCACGACCTCGGCGCCTTCTCGATGATCAGCTCCGACAGCCAGGCCATGGGCCGTGTCGGCGAAGTCATCACGCGCACCTGGCAGACCGCCGACAAGATGAAAAAGCAACGCGGCGCCCTGCCCGGCGACGGCGAAGGCAACGACAACTTCCGCATCAAGCGCTACATCGCCAAATACACCATCAACCCGGCGATCACCCACGGCGTCAGCCATGAAGTGGGTTCCATCGAGGTGGGCAAGTGGGCCGACCTGGTGCTGTGGCGCCCGGCGTTCTTTGGGGTCAAGCCGACGCTGATCCTCAAGGGCGGGGCGATTGCCGCGAGCCTGATGGGCGACGCCAACGCCTCGATCCCGACGCCACAACCGGTGCACTACCGGCCGATGTTCGCCAGCTTCGGCGGCTCGCGACACGCCACCAGCCTGACCTTCATCAGCCAGGCTGCTGCCGAGGCCGGGTTGCCGGAACAGCTTGGGCTGAAGAAAAAAATCGCAGTGGTCAAAGGCTGCCGCGATGTGCAGAAAACCGACCTGATCCACAACGACTACCTGCCGAGCATCGACGTCGACCCCCAGACCTACCAGGTCAAGGCCGACGGCGTGCTGTTGTGGTGTGAACCGGCGGAAGTGTTGCCGATGGCGCAGCGCTATTTTCTGTTTTGAGGTGATTCAGGCTTGATTCGCTGGATGGGCACATAACCTTGTGGCGAGGGGATTTATCCCCGTTCGGTTGCGCAGCAACCGCAAAAAAAGCAGGGCCGCTGCGCAGCCCAACGGGGATAAATCCCCTCGCCACAGTTTTTTAACAATCTACTCCACCAACCGCCCCAACCGCTGCTTGAGCATGCGGTTTTCACTGCGCAGTTGCTGGACTTCTTCCAGCAGGTCCAGCGCCAGGGCGACGCCTTCCCATTCCAGCTCCAACTCCCGGCGCAGCTTGGCTGCACGCCGGGCCAGGACCAATTCGTAATCAGTAAAGCGCCAGTCCGTGGGGGCCGTGCCGTGAGGTTCGAGGATGCCATGTTCGACGATTTCGATTACATGGACATCGGCCAATGCGGCGGCCTCACAGAATTCCATCAGGTTCAGTTCAATGATCGGGTTGTTCATGGTCTGCTTCTCCCAATGCTTCAGCTGTCGAGTCTAGCCATGATCCTCGGTTCAGAAGTTCTCCCGCGGGTCGAACGCGGCTTTCTTCGCCAGCTCGGCCCACAATGCCTTGACCGACTCATCGCTGGCCTTGGGCATCACGGCCTTGAGCTGAACAAACAAATAGCCGCGCTCACCGGCCTTGTTGCGCAAGCCGTGGCCCTTGGCGCGCATGCGCTGGCCGTTCTGGCTGCCGGCCGGGACCTTGAGGTTGATCTTGCCGGTGAGGGTCGGCACTGCCACCTCCGTGCCCAGCGCCAATTCCCATGGCGCAAGGGGCAAGGTGATGATCAGGTCCTGGCCTTCGACGTCGAACTTGGGGTGCGGGGCGAAACGAATGGTCAGGTACAAGTCGCCATTGGCACCGCCGCCGATGCCCGGCGCGCCCTGGCCCTTGAGGCGGATACGCTCGCCGTCGGTCACCCCCAGCGGGATCTTCACGTTCAGGCTCTTGCTGGTATTGCTCACGTGCTGGCCCGCCGCGTTGTATTGCGGCACCTGGAAGCTGACCTTTTTCGATTCGTTCGACAGGGTTTCTTCCAGGAAGATCGGTAATTCCATTTCCACGTCTTGTCCCCGACGGCCGGCACTGCGACCCGATTGTCCGCCGCCGAAACCCGGCCCGCGATTACCAAAGATCGAACTGAAGAAGTCCGAGAAATCCCCGGTGTCCTGGCCACCAAAACCGCCACGGCTCTGCCAACCCGGTGGGCCCTGGAACGGCTGGCCGTGCTGGCCGTACCGGCGCAAGTCGTCGTATTCGGCGCGCTTGTCAGCGCTTTTCAGCGCTTCATAGGCTTCGGAGACGTCCTTGAATTTGGTCTCGGCGTCTTTCTCCTTGCTCACGTCCGGGTGGTATTTGCGCGCCAACTTTCGATAGGCGGCCTTGATCGTGGCATCGTCGGCCGTCGGCTCGACACCCAGGATCTTGTAATAGTCTTTGAAGTCCATCTTAAGCATCACCATCCGTTATCGATGTTGCACCGCCACGCACAGCATGCCCGAATGTCCGGACAAGGGGTTGACCGGCCTCAAGAGTGTGACCGGACGGTGCATCAGAAGTTTATCGGCAGCGGGTGGCGGTTCTTGTGTCCGCCCGATGGCTGCCAGGCTCATGCCAGCAAGTTTGGGGGTGTGACGTCGTCTTTCAAGGCCAGTGTTTGCGAATTAGCGGATAACCGGCCTTCGAATCCGCTTCGCACTGGCATACACTGCGCGGCCGTTTTTTCGACCGGAACCTGAAAGACATGAAAAACGTATCCCCGGCCCGTGCCTGCGGCATTGACTTCGGCACGTCCAACTCCACCGTCGGCTGGCTGCGCCCCGGCATGGAAACGTTGATCGCGCTGGAGGACGACAAGATCACCCTGCCCTCGGTGGTCTTTTTCAATCAGGAAGAGCGCCGTCCGGTGTACGGCCGCCTGGCCCTGCACGAATACCTGGAAGGCTACGAAGGCCGGCTGATGCGCTCGCTCAAGAGTCTGCTGGGCTCCAAGCTGATCAAGCACGACACCAGCGTCCTTGGCACGGCCATGCCGTTCAAGGACTTGCTGGGATTGTTCATCGGCCAGTTGAAGAAGCGTGCCGAAGCCGCCGCCGGTCGGGAATTCGAGGAAGTGGTGCTGGGCCGCCCGGTATTTTTCGTCGATGACGATGAGCTGGCGGACCAGGAAGCGGAAAACACCTTGGTCGACGTGGCCCGCGCCATCGGTTTCAAGGAAGTCTCCTTCCAGTACGAGCCCATCGCGGCGGCCTTCGATTATGAATCGACCATCGAGAAAGAAGAGCTGGTGCTGATCGTCGACATCGGCGGCGGTACATCGGACTTTTCCCTGGTGCGCCTGTCGCCCGAACGGCGCATGCACGACAACCGCCACGCAGACATCCTCGCCACCGGCGGCGTGCACATCGGCGGGACCGACTTCGACAAGCAACTCAGCCTGCAAGGCCTGATGCCGCTGTTCGGCTACGGCAGCCGCATGAAAAGCGGCGCCTACATGCCCACCAGCCACCACATGAACCTGGCGACCTGGCACACCATCAACGCGGTGTATTCGCAGAAATCCACCCTCGCCCTGGGCAGCATGCGCTACGACATCGAAGACACCGGCGGCATCGACCGGCTGTTCAAGTTGATCGAACAGCGCGCCGGGCATTGGCTGGCGATGGAAGTGGAAGAAACCAAGATTCAGCTGACCCACGCCGACCAGCGCCATGTGGTCTTGGACCGGATCGAACCGGGCCTGAGCGTGGACCTGAGCCGAGCCTTGTTCGAGTCGGCCATCGACGGCTTGCTTGAGCGGGTACGCGGCAGCGTCACGCAGTTGCTCAACGATGCCAACGTGCGGGTTGATCAGGTCGATACGGTGTTCTTCACCGGCGGCTCCAGCGGCATCCCGGCGCTACGCAACAGCGTCTCGGCGATGCTGCCCCAGGCGCGGCATGTGGAAGGCAATATCTTCGGCAGTATCGGCAGCGGGTTGGCGATCGAGGCGATGAAGCGGTATGGGAGCCAGGCCTGAGCCCGGACCGAGGCGCCTGAATCGCGAGCAAGCTCGCTCCCACAGTTTGATCGCGTTCCTTCTGAAGAAACTCGGTCAAGTGTGGGAGCGAGCTTGCTCGCGATGGGGCAGACCTGACACCCCATCTATCGGATCAAACCATCCCCACCTGCTTCAACTCACTCTTGAGATACGCATAGTAGATAGGCCCCGCCACCACCCCCGGCAGGCCGAACGCGGCTTCGAACACCAGCATCGCCATGAGCAATTCCCACGACTTGGCGCTGATCTGCCCGCCGACGATGCGGGCGTTGAGGAAGTATTCGAGCTTGTGGATCACGATCAGGTAACCCAGCGCCGCCACCGCCACCCAGATCGATAGCGACAGCGCGACGATGGTGATCAGCGTGTTGGACATCAGGTTGCCGATCACCGGCAACAGCCCCAGCAGGAACGTCATCACGATCAGCGTCTTGGTCAGCGGCAGGTGGATACCGAACAGCGGCAGCACCACCGCCAGGAAGATCCCGGTGAAGAACGTGTTGAGCATGGAAATCTTGATCTGGGCGAATACGATGTTGCGAAACGCCTTGACCAGCAGGTTCAAGCGATCGAACAGCGCGGCGGCCAGGGGTTTGCGCTTGGTCAGGTCGGGGATGCGCTGCAAGGCAATGATCGCTCCCAGCACCATGCCGATCAGCAGCGTCACGAACATGTGGGCCGCGTCCTTGCCCACCAACTGCAAGTCGCTCAGGTGTTTGCTCACCCAATCACTGATCGCCACCCGGAACTCGGCCGCGCTGGCCGGCAGGTAGGCATCGATGAACGGCGGCAATTGCCCGCGGGCGCGGTCGACCACGCCCATGAATTTATCGAGGGATGCGCCTGGGTTCTCTGCTTCATGCAGCAGGAAGCTGATGGCTCCGGCGAAGATCAGCGACAGCACGCTCACCACCAGCGTGCCCAGCAAGGCCACCGCCAGCCAACGGGCACGCCGGCCCTCGATCAGTCGTTGCAACTGCGGCGTGAGCATGTTGACCAGTTCGAACACCAGCAACCCGGCCAACAGGCTCGGCAACAGGCGCAGCGGCAATACCAGCAACAACCCACCAAAAATGATCACCCAACTGATCACCAACAACACATGACGCTGAGAAAACGTTGGCATACAGCCCCAGGACAAAAAACGGCGTGAAAGGATTGGCAGTCTGCCAGCGATCCACTGGCAGCACTAGGGATTGTATCGGCCGACCTTGGTCGCAGTTCAGGTGTTTTTTTGCAGTGGCTGTGCCGGCCCCACGAATCGATTATTTTTTCTTCAGGCACTCGCTCATGAACGTCTTGCGAGCGTCACCCTTCAGCGCCTGCTCGGTGGCGGTGGCGTTGCAGGACTTCATGCGTTCCTGGGGCGTGCTAGGGGTAGCGGCGGCCGGAGCGGCCTTCAGGCAGTTGCTCATGAATGCTTTGCGTTCATCGCCCTTGAGCGCCTTGGCGGTGGCGTCCGCGTTGCAGGTGGTCATCTTGGTTTGCTGGGCCGTGGCGGCGAAGCCTTGGGAACAGAGCAGCAAACCGATCATCAACAAAGGCACGCGGAGCATCTTCATGGTGTTTCTCCTGGTTGCCGCACAAGGGTACGGCGATGGGGTGCAGTGTAGACAAAGCCTGTTACACCTTCATCCATCTCATTGTTCGGTGCCAGGTCCATCGCTTTCGCGAGCAGGCTCGCTCCCACAGTTTGAGCGCGTTTTTCCAGACAGAACGCGGTCATCTGTGGGAGCGGGCTTGCTCGCGAAGAACGATAACGCGGTCCTCCTGACGATCTACACCCCAGCAGCCTTCAACCGCTCGGCATGCTCGACAAACAACCGGATCGGCTCCGCCCCCCGGCCCACCAACCCCAGAGACTGATTGACGATGTCGAAATGGTCCAGTGGATAGTCATCACGAATCACCGTGCCCAGGTGCGAACTGTAGCGCCCGACCATGCCATCACACTGCCCCGCCTCGCGCACGAAGGTCCGGGCAAACAGCCGGCAACTTCGGTTCGTGCCGTCGAACAGGTTGCGGCCCCTGTCGGTCTTGCCCGGCTGCAACGTTCCGGACCAGGAGTAATAACGCACGCCATTGACCTCTTCCGGGCCGTGCCCACCCCAAGTGGAAGGCAAGCCCTGTGGATAACGTTCATTGAACAGCGCCACCCCGGCGGTTGTCAGCGACGCGTGGGAGGCATCGAGGTCAGCCGGCAATCGTGGCCCGCGATAGCCGGTGTCCAGCAAGCACATCAGCACGTTGATCAGTCGCAGCAGGGCACTGAGCAACCGCCCCTTGGCGCTGTCGGCCGGGTAGTGGGTCTGCAGGTAATCGGCCAATTCGGAACCGTGGTTGGTGCCGGCCACCGACGTGACCGACGCCACCAGGTCCGGACGCTTGGCGGCGGCATAGCGAGCGGTCAGACTGCCTTGGCTGTGGCCGATCAGGTTGACCTTCTGCGCGCCGGTTTGCTTCAGCACTTCTTCAATCCGCGCCAACAACTGCTCACCGCGCACCTCGGAGGAATGCAGGGGTGAGACCTTCACCGGGATCACCACCGCCCCGCCCCGGCGCAACGCCTCCACGATGCCATACCAGTACGGATACAAGACCAGGCGAATGAAACCGAGCATGCCCGGGACCAGTACCAGCGGGTAGCGAGTGGCACAGCGTTGCGACATGGCGACATCCTTGCGATCAAGAGGGGGTCAGCATCAGTACCGATGATGACCAGTCTATGACAGCAATGTCACTTCAGCCCGATCACAGCAGGACCCAGGCCATCAGAACGTCCGGGCCAGCGCCAGCAAGCGCTGCTCGGCCTCGGCGCAGGACCGCGCGAAGCTGTGCTCGGCCGACTCTTCGCCTTCGGCCGCCACCACCGTCACGTCATTGATGCCGATAAAGCCCAGGACGGCTCGCAGCCACGTGTCAGCGTGGTTCATGGCTTCCAGCTGGCCGCCAGGACCAAAGCCAAAATCACCACGGCTGGTCACGATCAGCGCCTTTTTGCCCAGCACCAGCGGCTCGTACTGCGAAACACCGTTGTCCAGGCTGTGATTGAACGTCAGGCCGATGCGCACGATTTGGTCGATCCAGGCCTTCACACCGCTGGGCACGCCAAAGTTGTGCATGGGCGCCGAGATCACCAACCGGACGTGGGCCTTCAGCTCCGCCACCAGGCTGTCGCTCAACGCCAGGTCGGCCTGCATGGTCAGCGGCCGCGCCTGAGGCTCTGGATAAAACGCCGCGGCGATAAAGGCTTCATTCACCGCAGGCATGACGGTGCGGCCGACTTCACGGCGGGTCGGCAAGGACTGAGGATTGGCGGCCTGCCAGGCCGTTATGAACGCTTCCGTCAAGCGCCGGGAATGGGAACGCTCGCCGCGCGGGCTGCCGTGTACGACAAGAATGCTGCTCATCTGTAACTCCTTGATAGCGACTACAATCGGAACTGCTTGTGGCTTGCAGCTTGAGACGTTGTAGCGCTCAGGCTCAAATGAGCGTTAATTGATCCGGATGAGTTGTATTCATCCATTGGAGATTTTCCGATGTTCGCCACCCTGCCCCTCAATGCCTTGCGAGCCTTCGAGTCCGCAGCCCGGCTGCTCAGCTTCAAGGCCGCGGCCGAAGAGCTTTCAGTCACGCCAACGGCGATTTCCCACCAGATTCGCTCGCTGGAAACCTGGCTGGGGATGCCATTGTTCGAACGCCTGCCGCGCCGGGTGCGTCTCACCGATGCCGGGCAGCGTTTATTCCAGAGTTTGCACGGGGCATTGCTGGACGTTGCACAAAGCGTCGACAGCCTGCGCCCGCAACGCAGCACGACCCACCTGACCATCTCCACCACCGCGGCGTTTGCCGCCCTGTGGCTGGTGCCGCGCCTGGGCCGGTTCTATGCGCGCCACCCGAACACCAACGTGCGGCTGGACACCCATTGCGACGTCATCGACCTGCACCAGGACGCCAGCGTCGATCTGGTGGTGCGTTACAGCCTGGACACCTACTCGAACCTGTACGGGCTGTGCCTGTTCGATGAAAGCTTCGGCGTGTATGGCTCGCCGGAACAAGTGGCGCTGGCTACCCGGCAACCGCCGACGTTGATCAGCGTGCGTTGGCACAATTCCAAGTTGTACGCCCATGGCTGGGAGACGTGGTGCGCCCAGGCCGGCGAAACCTGGCTGATCCGCGAGCCGTGTATGCGTGAATACGATGAAGAACACTACGCCCTGCAAGCGGCGATTGCCGGGCAAGGGCTGGTGCTGGCGAGCAATATCCTGGTTTCACAGAGCGTCGCCAGTGGCCTGCTGGTGGGCTATCGCCCGCAGATCCAGATCGACGGTGCCGGCTACAGCGCGCTGTGCGTCCCTGGCCGTGAACGGCATCCGCCGGTTCGGGCATTTTTTCAATGGGTGGAGGAAGAAGCCCGCTTATCCGGGCACACACTGAAAAATCCGGTAAAACTTTTCCAGGATCGCGTCACTCAGAACTAGAGCGACCACGCCAGCAGAGCGTGGCGCCCTACCGGATCAGCCTCCAGGAGAACGAGATGAGCGACATGCACTTATCCGACGTCACCACCCTGCGCGAACGTGCCCGCCAGAACGTCCAGAACGGCGCCGTCACCGAAGGCTACAACGCCGATCGCCAGGAAATCATCCGCCTGCTGAACGAAGCACTGGCCACCGAATTGGTTTGCACGCTGCGCTACAAGCGTCACTACTTCATGGCCACCGGCCTGAAGGCCAGCGTCGCGGCGAGCGAGTTTCTCGAACACGCCAACCAAGAATCCGAGCACGCCGACCGGCTCGCCGAACGCATCGTGCAACTGGGCGGCGAACCGGAGTTCAACCCCGACCTGCTGACCCGGCATTCCCATGCCCAGTACGTGGCCGGTAATACGCTCAAGGAAATGGTGTTCGAAGACTTGGTGGCCGAACGGATCGCCATCGACAGCTACCGGGAAATCGTGCAGTACATTGGCGAAAAAGACCCGACCACGCGGCGCATCTTCGAAGACATCCTGGCCCAGGAAGAAGAGCATGCCGATGACATGGCCGACATCCTGGCCGATCTGTAAGGGTCTTAAGGGGCCCCATCGCGAGCAAGCTCGCTCCCACATTTTGACCGCATTCCTTCAGACAGAATGCGGTCCCCTGTGGGAGCGAGCTTGCTCGCGATGAGGCCAGTCGCCTCACCGCGACATTGAGCTACCGGGTAGGTTTGACCGTCACCGGCGCCTTGCCCGCCTTCATCTGCTCAAGCAACGGCGCGCACTGGTTCGGCTCCCCACCGCTGGGCGCCACCAGGGCCAACAGGCCTGCCGCCGGCGCGGCGATGACGCCCAGGGCAACCATCCCGGCACCGCGCAGCATCAGCGGTACGGCCTTTACCCCGGCGGCGGGCTTGGCAAAGGTGCCCCGCACGTACAGCGGCGAGCGCAGGGAAATCAGCCGCCAGCCCTTGGATTCTGGGGTGACGGTCAAGTCCAACCGCTCGGTCGCCATGTTCGCCGTGCCGTCGATATAGATAATCGCGTTCTCGGTGTCGAACACGAACAGGCGCGTGGTTGCCAGGCCGGTCTTGATATCGAAGTCAGCCGCCGCGCAGTTGATCTTTACCTCCTTGTCGCCAAAGATTTTCCCCACCACGTAGTTGCCGACGTTGAGGCCCGCCAGCTCCATCAGCTCGCGGCTGATCGCGCCGTCGTTGATCAACATCTTCAAGCTGCCGTTGGAGGTGCCCAACAACGCCGCCACCGAATTGCCGCGCCCGGAAATATCCGCGTCACCGTTGAGCTCACCGAAACTGGTCTTCATCGGCTCGAAGCCCGGGAACAGCTGCTTGAGCTTGAAGCCACGCGCGGTCAATTTCGCCTGGCCTTCGAGAGGCTGGGTGTGGCCATTGAGGCGGATCTGCGCGTCCAGCCGGCCGCCGGCCACACCAAAGCGCAAGGGCTCGAGGCTCAACTGGCCATCGTTGAGCACCAGGTGCGTGTAGAGATCGGTAAACGGCAACTGCTCGCTGTGGACGATACGCTTGCCGGTAAATTCAACGTCGGCGTCCATCACGCTCCAGCGCTCGGTGCGAAATTCTTCCACCGGCAAGACCTTGTCGGACGGCTGTTTGCTGGCGCCGCCGCGGGCTTTTTGTTCGGCGTTGGAATCCGCGCCGATCAGCGGCGCCAAATCACTGAACAACAATTGGTCGGACACCAGCGCACCGCTGAGTTTTGGCCGGGGCTGGCTGGCGACGTAAGCCAGGTTGCCATGGATGTCACTGTCGCCGATCTTGCCGTTGAACCCCTCATAGCGAAACTGGGCGCCGTCTGGCTCATGGAGCTTGGCGATCAACCGACCGTCCGTGGAATAAGGCGGCGAATCCGGCAGGGTCACGCCCGTCAGCGGATAAAGATTAGCCAGGCTGTTGCCGGCCAGCTTCAAACGCAAGTCCAAGGCGCCGAGATTCTTCGGGTCGGTCAAGGTACCGGCCAGTTCGACGCGGGTGTCGCCGATCTTCGCCTGGGCCTGCAATGGGAACGGCTGCGACGCATCTTGCAGCGCCAGCAAACCGCCGACCTTGCCGGACCCGCCGAGATTCTGCCCGTGGTATTGCCCGTTGACCTTGAAGGCGAAGGCATAGTCCTGTGGCGTCGCCCCTTGTTCCCGAGCTTTGCTGGCGGCTTTCTCGCCCACGATATCGCTGAACGGAATGGGCTTGCCCAACGGATCGATCACCAGCTCGAGACGGGTCTTGAGTGTCTGATCGTCGAGGGTGACGTGGCCCTTGTCGAAGCCGATGGCGCCGATATCCACCACCCAGCTGGACGGTTCGGCGTCCGGGTCCTTTGGATCGAACTGGAATGTCCAATTGGCGCGCCCATCGGCCAGGCGCTGCAGGCTGGCGTCGGGCCCTGTCAGGTCGATACGCGGGATGGCCACGCGCCGGGCCAGCAACGCCAGGGGCGAAATACGCAACTCCACGCGCTTGAGCGTGGCCATCTGCGCAGCTTTCGACCACTCCGGGTTGCCCAGGCTCAAATCCTCCGCCACCACATGGGGCCATGGCACAAAGGCTCGCCAGCCACCCTCCTGCGGTTCGCGCTGCCAAACCACGGCCAGGTTGCCATTGATCGCGAACGGACGATGCAGCTCCTCGGAAACCTTGGCGTTGAGCGTGGGCTTGAGGCGATTCCAATCGAAGAACGCGATGACCAGCACCAGCACGGCCAACAGGGCGACGAGGCAGGCAAAGCCCCAGGCGAAGATTTTTGAGGTGCGCGTCATGCACAAGGCTCCTGAGGCAAATGGGCGTCCGAACCGCGACGCCGGGGATAGCACGAACCTGTGGCCGGCTCGTTGCGGATGATTGTTGGACAGGCAAAACGGCCGACAGGTTTACCATCAAGGGCGACGAACGGCACTAATAAATGCGCAAGAACCTGACCGATTCGACAGCTACCTGTTACCGCCCCCGCACATTTGCAGGGCACAAGTGAGTACAAACTACCCACTCCGGGGCGAAAACGCTCCTCTGAAAGCCCCGTCCTAGAGCCTTTCCCCAGAACAATCAATTCCGTTGATTATTACCATTGTGTTTATGAACTTTTATATCGACTTATCGAGAGTAGCATTGCCCTCGTACCCACTTTTTAGCCCTCCCAAGGAGCAACGATCATGAAACGCCAATTACTGATGAGCCTGTCCCTTTCACTGCTGGCTTCGACCGCTTTTGCCCTGCCAGCTTCCGAACAAGCCACGCCACAGGTCAAGGACAGCCAGTCTGTCTACAGCCAAACCGTAGCCGAAGGTGGCCGTGACCGCCTGGAGCAAAAAGGCTTGGTCGAAGACGGCTCCGACCGCACCCCACAAGGCCAGACCTTTGCTGCAGATGGCTCCGACCGCACTCCGGATCAAACCCTGGCCGCTGACGGTTCCGATCGCACTCCCGGTCAAACCCTGGCCGCTGACGGTTCCGATCGCACTCCCGGTCAAACCCTGGCCGCTGACGGTTCCGATCGCACTCCTGGTCAAACCCTGGCCGCTGACGGTTCCGATCGCACTCCCGGTCAAACACTGGCCGCTGACGGTTCCGATCGCACTCCTGGTCAAACCCTGGCCGAAGGCGGTGGTGACCGTGTAATCGAACGTAACAGCACAGTGAGCTGAGCCCATGGTGGCCCAGAAAAAAGCCCGATTTCTCGAATCGGGCTTTTGACTTTTAAAGCGCCTCGTTTCCCGCCCGGCCCCGCCCTACCGTTCGACGACGCCAAAGCCTATTTGCTAGAGTGCATCGGTCCCATGACTCGGAAGTCAGTCCTGCAATGCTGCCTCGCGCCGAACAGAAACAACAAACCCGAAACGCCCTGATGGATGCAGCCCGTCATTTGATGGAGTGCGGCAGGGGCTTCGGCAGCCTGAGCCTGCGCGAAGTCGCCAAGACCGCGGGCATCGTGCCCACCGGCTTCTACCGGCATTTCGACGACATGGACCAACTGGGCCTGGCGCTCGTCTGTGAAGTCGGCCAGACGTTCCGCGAAACCATCCGACTGGTACGCCACAACGAATTTGTCATGGGCGGCATCATTGATGCCTCCGTGCGGATTTTCCTCGACGTGGTCCACGCCAACCGCTCGCAGTTCCTGTTCCTGGCCCGCGAGCAATATGGCGGTTCGCTGCCAGTGCGCCAAGCCATCGCGAGACTGCGCGAGGACATCAGTTCGGACCTGGCCGCCGACCTGGCGCTGATGCCGAAACTGCAGCACCTGGACCTTGCCGGCCTGAACGTGATGGCCGATCTCATCGTGAAAAGCGTTTTCGCCACCTTGCCGGACATCATCGACCCGCCCGCCGAAGCACTTCCCGAACACCTCACGCCCCAGGCGAAGATTACCCAGCAACTGCGGTTCATCTTCATAGGCTTGAAGCACTGGCGCGGATTGGGTAGCACTGAGTAACCCGGATGCGGCCAATGTGGGAGCGAGCTTGCTCGCGATTGCGGTTTGTCAGCAGCATTGAAGGTGACTGATACGGCGCAATCGCGAGCAAGCTCGCTCCCACAAGCTTCTTTGTGAGCGCCGCAAAATGGTGCTCAACATTACGAAGCGCACCATGATGACTCACCAGCCAAGCCATCTTGGAAACGCCACGCCAGCCATTTCCTACATCCCCTTCTATTGGCAAGCCCCTTGCTCTAAACACAGCATTGTTCATGGCTGGAAGCACTCCAATGCTGGTGATTCACCGCAGAATCGACATTCAACCGGGCTGGGACGCCGAGTTGCACCTGACCTTCGATGCCCGCAGTAAAAGCCGCCTGCGCTGTTTCAGTGCCGAGGGAGAAGACGTCGGGCTGTTTCTCGAGCGAGGCCAACCGCCGCTGCATGACGGCGAGTACCTGCAAGCCGAGGATGCGCGCATCGTGCGGGTCTGCGCTCGCCCCGAGCAGTTGCTGCATGTCACCTGCGCCAACGCATTCGAACTGACCCGGGCGGCCTACCACTTGGGCAATCGCCATGTCGCCCTGCAAGTGGGCGATGGCTGGCTGCGCCTGTTGGATGATTACGTGCTCAAGGCGATGCTCGAACAACTGGGCGCCACCGTTGAATCCATCGAGGCCCCGTTCCAGCCGGAACACGGCGCCTATGGCGGCGGCCATCATCATTCCCGGCACGGCGACGAGGACTTCAACTACGCGCCGCGCCTGCATCAATTTGGCGTGCGCACATGAACCCGGCCTGGGCGCTGCTGCGCCTGGCCAGCCCACAATTGCCAATTGGCGGCTACAGCTATTCCCAAGGGCTGGAAATGGCGGTGGATAACGGCCTGATCAAGACGCCCGACGACGCACGCCGCTGGATAAGTGACCAGATGCTGCTGAACCTCGCGCGGTTTGAAGCGCCCTTGCTCCTGGCCCATTGCACCGCAGCCGCGGCGAACAATTGGGACGCGCTGCTAGGACTTTGTGAACAGCACCGTGCCAGCCGGGAAACCCGCGAGCTGTACCAGGAAAGCCGGCAGATGGGCTACTCGTTGCAGCAATTGCTTGCGGGCCTGCCGGAACTCGACAGTGCGGCACGCGATTTTCTCGAGCAGCGCAGCGAACCACACCTGGCCCTGGGCTGGGCACTGGCGGCCCGCGCCTGGAATATCACGCCAGAAGACGCCCTTGCCGCCTGGTTGTGGAGCTGGCTGGAAAACCAACTGGCGGTGCTGATGAAAACCCTGCCCCTGGGCCAGCAAGCCGCCCAGCGCCTGACCAGCGAACTGCTGCCGCTGCTGCAACAAGCCCAGCACATCGCCTCAACTATCGACCCCGACCATTACGGCAGCGCCGCGTTTGGCCTGTCCCTGGCGTGCATGGCCCATGAGCGCCAGTACAGCCGCCTGTTCCGTTCCTAGGAGACACACATGAATACACAACCCTTGCGCGTAGGTATTGGCGGCCCAGTGGGCTCCGGCAAGACCGCGTTGACCCTGGCCCTGTGCCTGGCCCTGCGGGAACGCTACAACCTGGCGGTGGTGACCAACGACATCTATACCCGTGAAGACGCCGACTTCCTGGTGCGCAACGAAGCCTTGGCGCCGGAGCGGATCATCGGCGTGGAAACCGGCGGCTGCCCGCACACGGCGATTCGCGAAGACGCTTCGATCAACCTGGAAGCGGTGGACCAGTTGAACCGGCGCTTCCCCGGCCTGGACCTGATCCTGGTGGAATCCGGTGGCGACAACCTGTCGGCAACCTTCAGCCCCGAGCTGTCCGACCTGACGATCTATGTGATCGACGTCTCGGCCGGCGACAAGCTGCCACGCAAGGGCGGGCCAGGCATCTGCAAGTCCGACCTGCTGGTGATCAACAAGATCGACCTGGCACCGCTGGTGGGGGCGTCCCTGGAGATGATGGACAGCGACACCCGGCGGATGCGCAACGGCAAGCCGTTCGTGTTCAGCAACCAGAAGACCGGCCAGGGCCTGGACGACATCATTGCCTTCATCGAACGCCAGGGCCTGCTGACCGCAGCCTGATTTTTTCCAACGGATAACAAGGAAGCTCATTCATGACATTCAAACGCCTCTTCGGCGCGCTCGCGCTACTGCTCACCCCGGCCCTGGCCTTCGCCCACCCCGGTCATGGCGACAATGGCCTGATTGCCGGCCTCGGCCACCCTATCGGCGGGCTCGACCATTTGCTGGCGATGCTCGCGGTCGGCTTGTGGGCTGCACAACAACAAGGCGCCGCGCGCTGGGCGCTGCCGTGCACCTTCGTCGGCACGATGCTGCTTGGCGGCCTGCTGGGCTTCGAGGGCCTGGACCTGCCAGCGCTGGAAAGCGGCATCGCCGGCTCCGTTCTCGCCTTGGGTCTGGCGGTGGCGCTGGTGGTGCGCCCACCGTTGAGCCTGGCGGTCGGCGCGACGGCGCTGTTTGCGCTGTTCCACGGCGTGGCCCATGGCTTGGAATTGCCGGACATGTCGAGTCCTTGGGCCTACGCCATCGGGTTTGTCGCAGCGACAGCGGCGCTGCATGGCGCCGGCTTTGCGTTGGTGCGGCTGCTGCCACGCGCGGCGGCGCCCTTGGTGCGGTTGGCCGGGGCGGCTTCGGCGGCGACTGGGGTCTGGTTGCTGGCGGGTTGATTCTCTAGCGCCCAGCCGGCCCTCATCGCGAGCAAGCTCGCTCCCACACATTGATCGGTGTGCGCCCCACCCTGTGGGAGCGAGCTTGCTCGCGATGACGGACTTACAGGCGTCAGCTCTCTGGAGTCGGTCACTCTGCTACCATGTCGCGCATTCGCCCCCGCTGTGACGACGTCCGCCAATGCCCGATGCTTCCCGCTCCGCCTCTTTGCCTGAACTGACCACCTTGTTCACCACGGTGCGCCAGCATTTTCACGACGTGATCGTGCCAATGTGGCAAGGCCCGGGCTGGAATGCCGAACTGGCGTTGCCCTATGAATCCCTCGATGCGGAACGCGCGCCGCTACCGCCCCAGCGCTACCGCGCCATGGCCTGTGCGCGGCAGTTGTATGTGTTCGCCAGCCTGATTGGCGAAGTGCCACGGGCCGAGGAACGGGCAAGCGCACTGTTCCGCTCGCTGCAGCGACATTTCCACGATGCCGAGCATGGCGGCTGGTTCTACAGCATCGACCCGCAAGGTGCGCCGCTGGACACCGGCAAAGACCTCTACACCCACGCATTCATCCTGTTCGCCTGCGCCCACTACTGGGGCAAGGTTCGCGAGCCGTTGGTGGAATCGACGTTGAACGCCGCGCTGGAAGTGATCACCCGACGTTTCGCCACTGGCGACGGCCTGTACGAAGCCAGCCTTGGACGAGACTGGTCGACCTGCCAATCCGGCCCCCTGCAGAATCCGCTGATGCACTTGGCTGAAGGCTTCCTTGCGGTCCTTTCGGTGCGCGACGACGCCCATGTCCGCCAAGCCTTGCTGAACCTGTGTGACGCCATGTCCAGGCAGTTCGTGGACCCCGGGCAGAAGGTCATGATGGAAAAACCGCTCAAGGCTGTGGATAACTGGTTCGAGCCGGGCCACCAGTTCGAATGGTATTTCCTGCTGGCGTCATCGCCCTTGTTGCGCGGCGGCAAACTGCACGCGGCGCTGGAGTTCAGCTTCAGCCTTACTGAAGAACAAGGTGTCGATCCGGATTGCGGCGCCGTCTGTGCGATGCTGGGCCTGGCGCCGCAGACAACCCCACGTGACGCCACTCAACGCATCTGGGCCCAGGCGGAATACCTGCGGGCATTGACGTTGCGTTCGGGGAGCGACAGCGCCTTGCTGCGACAGCTGCAAGCGTTGCAGCAGCATTTCCTGCATCCCCGTGGCTGGAATGAATGCCTCGACGCCGATGGCAATGTCAGTCGCCGGGACATGCCTTCGACCACCCCCTATCATCTTCTGACCTGCTATCGCGGCCTGGCCGACTACCTGGCGTAACACGTTCCGTGGCGAGGGAGCTTGCTCCCGCTGGGCCGCGTGGCGGTCCCAAAAAGCTTACGACTGCTTCGCAGCCGAGCGGGAGCAAGCTCCCTCGCCACAACAGCTCATGATTTCCAGCTCAGGTACGTCAGCGGTCAGGCCTTGTTGCGCTCAATGGCGAACCCGGCCCAGGTCTGGCTCACCGGCATCAGCTCCAGGCTGTTGATGTTGATGTGCGCCGGCGTGTTGAGTACCCAGAAAATCGTATCGGCGATGTCCTGTGGCTGGATCGGCTCCGCGCCCGCGTAAGTCGCGTTGTAGCGCTCCTGGTCGCCGCCAAAGCGCACCAGGGAAAACTCACTCTCGCACAGGCCCGGCTCGATGTTGCTCACCCGCACGCCCGTGCCCTGCAAATCGCAGCGCAGGTTGAGGGAGAACTGCTTGACGAACGCCTTGCTCGCGCCGTACACGTGGCTGCCCGGATACGGGTAGTTGCCGGCAATGGAGCCCAGGTTGACGATCCCGGCCCCACGGCCATGGGCGATCAGGCGCGGCAGCAGCAGGCGCGTGCTGTAGATCAGGCCTTTGACGTTGGTATCGACCATGGTGTCCCAATCGTCGAGGTCGCACTTGGGCGCCGGGTCGACGCCCAAGGCCAGGCCCGCATTGTTGATCAGCCCGCGCAGTTTGGCGAAGGATGGCGGCAGGTTGGCGATGGCCTCTTCCATGGCCTTGCGATCCCGCACATCCAATACCAGGCCATGGACTTCGGTCTGCTTCGACAGCTCGGCACAGAGGGCATCGAGGCGCTCTTCACGACGGCCGGTCAGCACCAGCTTCCAACCCGCCTCGGCAAAACGACGGGCACAGGCCTCACCAAAACCGGACGTCGCGCCAGTGATAAACAGGGTGTCAGACATCGTGTTCTCCTTGCTTGGGCTTCAAACAGCCATTGAATGGAAATCGGCCCACAGCATGCCCGGCCTGGCCCGCCAGGGGCAAGGCTTGATCAATCGCTTTAGCGCCTTGCTGTTCAAAAAACGATCAACCAGGGCCAGGCCTTGTCCAGCAAGGGCCGCAGCGGATTGCCCGCACGTTATCCACAGGCACGTCCACAGTAATCGGGGGCAACTGCAAATGCTGGAAGCCGCTGTGCATAAGGCTTTGCGGCGGTTTCGGAAAGTTTTTTCGCTTGACCTGGCAAGTAAGGTTGTGCGGCACGAGTTATCTGCTATAAGCCTGCGCTCAATGCTAGATGGCTCCAAGCCAGTAAAGACGGCACTCAGCGAGGTCTTTCCAGAGTTTAATCACAGACTTATCCACAGCCCTGCCCGCAGACTTTCAATCCCATTTCCCTGCTCATAAAACTGTTGACAACAGCTACTCTCGCTTGACCAAAAACACCTGATCAAAAAACGATCACAGCCTTGAAAGCCACGTATTCAAAGGCCTCCAGCCAGCTACTCCCACGTTATTCACAGCCAGCTCCACAGCAAACGGGGACAAGTCAAAACCGTGACAAAACAACTATTTGCGGCGACTTTATGTCGCGGTTTCGCAGGGGGCTGGGATTGTTGTCCACAATTCTGAGAACTGTATAAATTCCCTGTGGGAGCGAGCTTGCTCGCGATGGCGGTAGGTCAGCCGACATTGACGTTGACTGAACCGCCGCTATCGCGGGCAAGCTCGCTCCCACAGAGGGTTGGTGGTGTTTGGGAGGGATAAAAAAACCGGCGATTCACTCGCCGGTTTTTTTATTGCTTCAACCGTCCTAATGCCCGCCCAGATACGCGTTGCGCACCTCTTCGTTGGCCAGCAGTTCCTTGCCGGTGCCGGTCAGGCGGATTTCGCCGTTGACCATCACATAGGCCCGATCCGACAACTTGAGCGCATGGTTGGCGTTCTGCTCCACCAGGAAGATAGTCATCCCGGTGGACGCCAGTTCACGCAGGGTCGCGAAGATCTGCTTTACCACGATCGGCGCCAGCCCCAGGCTTGGCTCATCGAGCAGCAGCAACTTCGGCCGGCTCATCAACGCCCGGGCAATGGCGAGCATCTGCTGCTCGCCGCCGGACATGGTCATGGCCCGCTGGTTGCGTCGTTCCTTGAGGCGTGGGAACAATTCGAACATGCGCTGCATGTCTTCGTTGGCGTATTTGTCACCGATGGGAATGGTGCCCATCAGCAGGTTTTCCTCGACCGTCATGTCCGGGAATACCCGCCGCCCTTCCGGCGATTGCGCGATGCCGTTGGAGGCAATGTAGTGCGACGATTTGTGGGTAATGTCCACGCCCTGGTAGATGATCTGCCCGCCCGCCGCCCGCGGCTGGCCGAAGATCGACATCAACAGCGTGGATTTGCCGGCGCCGTTGGAGCCGATCAGGCTTACGGTCTCGCCTTCGCCAATGTGCATCGAGACTTTCTTCAGGGCCTGGATCGGCCCGTAGAACACGTCCAGCTCCTTGAGTTCGAGGATAGGTCCACTCATACCAGTTCCTCTTCATCGGCACCCAGGTAAGCCGCGATCACCTTCGGATCGTTGCGAATCGCCTCGGGACCGCCCTCGGCGATCACGTTGCCGTGGTCCAGCACCACGATGTGGTCGGAAATGCTCATTACCATGCCCATGTCGTGTTCGATCAGCACCACGGTCAGATCATGCTCGTCGCGCAGCAGCCGGATCATCGCGCTCAGCGCTTCGGTTTCCTGAGGGTTGAGGCCAGCCGCTGGTTCGTCGAGGCAGATGATCTGCGGACGGGTGCACATCGCCCGGGCGATTTCCAGACGGCGTTGCTGACCGTAGGAAAGCTCCCCGGCCAAGCGGTTGGCGCAATCCACCAGGTCCACCACCTCCAACCAATAGAAGGCATGGTCGAGGGCATCGCTTTCCGCCTTCCGGTAGCCCTTGGTATTGAGGATGCCCGCCACCAGGCTGCGGTTGACCCACATGTGCTGGGCCACCAGCAAGTTCTCCAGCACCGACATTTCCTTGAACAGGCGAATGTTCTGGAAGGTGCGCGCCAAACCGGCGCGATTCACCAGGTGGGTGCCACCGAACATTTTGTAGTACAGCCGGCTGGCAAAGGACCTCGGCGAGACGAAGTCGGTCGGGCGAAACGCTTCGCCCAGCAGCTTGATCACGTTGGTCTGTTCGCCACGCACGTTGAGCTCGATCTTGCCGCCCGAGGCCTTGTAGAAACCGGTCAGGCAGTTGAACACCGTGGTCTTGCCCGCGCCGTTGGGGCCGATCAGGGCGAAGATCGAGTTGCGCTTGACCTGCAGGCTGACATCGCTGAGGGCCTTGATGCCACCGAACTGCATCATCAGGTTTTCAACTTTGAGTACGACTTCGCTCATGGCGCTACCCCCTTGCGCGGCGTCACACCGGTACGGCTGATACGGATCAAGCCGCGTGGGCGCCAGATCATCATCAACACCATCAACACGCCGAACAGCAGCACCCGGTATTCAGAGAAGCTGCGCAAAAGCTCCGGTGCCACGGTGAGCACAAACGCGGCAATCACCACGCCGACCGTCGAGCCCATGCCGCCCAGCACCACGATCGCCAAGATCAACGCCGACTCGAAGAAGGTGAACGAAGACGGGTTGACGAAGCCCTGGTAACTGGCGAAGAACACCCCGGCCAGGCCAGCCGTGGACGCGCCGATGGTAAAGGCCGAGAGCTTGACCAGCACATGGTTCAGGCCCATGGAGCGGCAGGCGATCTCATCTTCGCGCAAGGCTTCCCAGGCGCGACCGACCGGCATGCGAGTAAGGCGATGCTTGATATAGAGCACCAGCAGCACGGTGATGAACAGCACAATGTAGATGAACAGGAATTTGATGTTGGGGTTGTAGTCGAGGCCGAAGAACTCATGGAACGGCACCCCGCCGTCCTTCGCGCGCCTGCCGAATTCCAGGCCCATGAATGTTGGCGAAGGCACCGGCATGCCATTCGGCCCGCCGGTGAACGACAGCCAGTTGTTCAGCACCAGCCGGATGATCTCGCCGAAGCCCAGGGTCACGATGGCCAGGTAGTCACCGTGCATTCGCAACACCGGGAAGCCCAATATGCACCCGGCCATCGCCGCTGCGATGGCCGCCAATGGCAATACGGTCCAGAAACCCAGGCCCAGGTATTGGTAGCCCAGCGCAAGACCATAGGCACCGATGGCATAGAACGCCACATAACCCAGGTCGAGCAGCCCGGCCAGGCCGACCACGATGTTCAAGCCCAGGCCGAGCAGCACGTAGATCAGTCCGAGGATGACCACCGTGAGCACGTACTTGTTGGCGAAGAACGGAAACACGATGGCAATCACGATGAGCGCCGGGATGATCCAGCGCAGCCGCGACTTGTAGTCCGGTGGCAGCACATGCACGCCGGATCCGGTGCTCTCGAACCCCTGGAGAATCTTCAGTCCCTTGGGGGTCTGCAGGAACAGGCTCAGGGCAAAGCGCCCGACCATCACGATCGCCACCAGCCAGCCCACGCGGGCCGGTTGCAGGTTGAAACTGTAGCCGTCGAGCACGACGCCGACGATCGGCCCGAACACGATCAGCGAGATCAAGCCGGCCAGGATCGCGTCGATGACACTCTTTTTGATATCAAGCGGTTTATTGGCAGCAGACATACTTACACCTTCGCCACGAGTGGGCGACCCAACAGGCCTTGGGGACGGAAAATCAGAATCAGCACCAGCAGCGAGAAACTGAACACGTCTTTGTAGTCGGAGTTGATCAGACCGGAGAACAGCGACTCGGAGATCCCGAGGATGATCCCGCCGAGCATCGCCCCAGGCAGGGAGCCGATGCCGCCGAGTACCGCCGCGGTGAACGCCTTGATGCCAATGATGAAACCGGCATAGAAGTCGAACGTGCCGTAGTTCATGGTGATCAGCACACCGGCGAGGGCCGCCATGGCTGCACCGATGATGAACACGTAGGAAATCACCCGGTCGGTGTTGATCCCGAGGATCGAGGCCATCTTGCGGTCTTGCTGGGTGGCGCGGCACATGCGGCCGAGCTTGGTGTACTTGATGATGTAGGTCAGCAGCGCCATGCCGGCGAATGCGGCGACCAGGATGAAGATCTTGGTGTAGGTGAGCTGTACGAAACCGCTGCCGATGTCGACGCGCATGGCGCCTTCAAGCAGCGTTGGTACACCCTGCTGGCGGGCGCCCTGGCTGATCTGTGCGTAGTTCTGCAGGATCAGCGAGATGCCGATGGCGCTGATCAGCGGTGCCAGGCGGGTTGAGTTGCGCAGGGGTTTGTAGGCGACGCGTTCGATGACCCAGCCGTATACCCCGGTGACCACGACCGTGAACACGAGGGTGCCGAGGATCATTAGCGGAAAGGATTCAATACCGAAGTAAGCCAGCAGAGCCAGACTGATTGCCGCGAGGTAAGCGGAAATCATGTAAACCTCGCCGTGGGCGAAGTTGATCATGCCGATGATGCCGTAGACCATTGTGTAGCCGATGGCGATCAGACCATAGACCGACCCGAGGGTCAGGCCATTGATCAGTTGCTGCAGGAAAATACCATCCATAACGCAATCTCACGCAGTGAGAACCTGCACACCCAAGGGCGCGCGGTTCTTCTAAGGAAAATACAGATTTACGTCGGAGCAATGTCAGGCGCGACCGGCACGCGCCCCTGGGAAACCGGGAAATGCCCGGCCTCCAGAGGGGCTTGGACGGTCGCTTCAGCCCTTACTTCTGTTTTTCCAACTGGTGGTATTTGCCTTCCTTGTCCCACTGGTAGACCACGTAGTCGGAGACTTTCAGGTCGCCCTTGGCATCCCAGGTTTTTTCGCCCATGACGGTTTTCACCGGGTTGGCTTTCAGCCACTTGGCAGCGTCTTCGCCCTTGTTGGACTTGGCGCCGTTGAAGCCGGCGGCCAGGGCCTGGACCGACGCGTAGGCGTACAGGGTGTAGCCTTCAGGCTCGACGCCCTGGGCACGGAACGCGTCCACCACAGCCTTGCTGTCCGGCAGCAGGCGTGGGTCGGCGCCGAAGGTCATGTACACGCCATCGACGTATTGCGCGCCGCCAGCGGTGGTGACCAGTTCGTCGGTGACGATGCCGTCATCGGACATGAACTTCACGTCCTTGAGGCCTTGCTCGCGCAACTGGCGAACCAGCGGGCCGGCTTCCGGATGCAGGCCGCCGAAGTAGACCACGTCGGCACCAGCCGAACGGATCTTGGTGACCACTGCGCTGAAGTCTTTCTCGCCACGAGTCAGGCCTTCGTACAGCACCGGGTTCACGCCGCGCTTGGCCAGTTGCGCCTTGGTGGCATCCGCCAGGCCTTGGCCGTAGGTGTCCTTGTCGTGCAGCACGACGACTTTCTTGCCCTTGAGCACGTCGACGATGTAGTCGCCAGCCACGATGCCTTGCTGGTCGTCACGACCGCACATGCGGAACATCGCGCTCAGGCCACGCTCGGTCACGGCCGGGTTGGTCGAACCGGGGGTCATGGCAATGATGCCGGCTTCGTCATAGACCTCGGAGGCCGGGATGGTGTTGGACGAGCAGAAGTGCCCAACCACACCGATTACCTTGTCCTGGTCAACCAGGCGGTTGGCCACGGCCACGGCCTGCTTGGGTTCGCAGGCGTCGTCACCGGCAACCAGTACAATCTTCTCACCGTTGATGCCGCCCGCTTTGTTGATGACATCGGCCGCTGCCTGCGCACCTTTCATGTACTGCTCGCCAAACGCAGCGTTGGCACCGGTCATCGGCCCCGCCACACCCAATTTCACATCAGCTTGAGCAAACGCAGAAACACCCAGCGCAGTTGCCACTGCGAGGGCCAGGAAACCTTTCTTGTAAAACGTCTGGGACATGAGGTGGTGCTCCAAGGTTTTTTTTAGTTGGCACTGCGACTTCACTTCACTGAAAAGCTCAGAGCAAGGGCCGTGCCATCGGTTTTTTATTCTGAAAAAAGTCGCTGCTTTATTGTTATTTCGACTGTTTCGGGCCCTTTTTCACAGGGCGTGCAACCGTCTAAACCGCACGAGGTGCAACCTTATTTACAAGTAGGTGAAACCCTCCATGAGCCATCATTGCAACCGCTGCGCGAAACGGCGTGCAACCACTGTGTAACAACCGGCGTCACCGAACTGCACACTGTCGGTGCAGGGCTGCTACAACCCGCACCATAACAGGCTAGACGCTGGGCGGGAAAACGCCGCAGACCGTAACACTTTTCAACAATCAGATGACGATCCGCAAGCACTGGCCCGCGTGATACAGCGAAAAGCCGGCCTCATAGAGGCAACTGCGCAAGCCAACCCCGACCAAAGGCTGCATGGGCGCGAAGGGAATCGGCAAGGCCTTGGCGTCGCCATGGCACAGGTAATCGGCAAAGGCCTTGCCGACCACGGTGCCGGTGGTCACTCCCCGGCCGTTGTAGCCAGTAACGGCCACTAGGCCGGGCGCCGGCTCGAACAGGCGCATCAGGTGATCGGGGGTAAAGGCAATGCAACCGGTCCAGGTGCATTCCCACTCCACCGACTTGAGATAAGGGAAATAGTGCTGCTGCACCCGATCGGCCCAAGCCTTGAGGAACCAGGTGGGCTTGCGATTGCCGTTGCCCAGGCTGCCCAGCAGCAAACGACCGTCCTTGTCCCGGCGAATGCTGCTCAACACCTGGCGGGTGTCCCAGGAGCCCTGCCCGCCCGGCAGGATGCGGCGGGCGGCCTCGTCGTCCAGCGGCACCGAGGCAACCTGGTAGTAATAGCCGGGGAAGAAGTTACGCCGCAGTTCGGTCCAGTCGCCCTCGGTGTAGGCGTTGGAGGCGACCACGACTTGCTCGGCCAGCACCGAACCCTCGGCGGTCTGCACCGACCAGCGTTGGCCTTGGCGTTCCAGCCGCGTGACAGGCGAGTGATCGAACATCTGGGCGCCATGATCCTTGGCAGCCTTGGCCAATCCACTGGCATAGGCCATCGGATTGAGCGTGCCGGCCCGTCGGTCAAGCAGCGCGGCGGCGATCTTGTCGGTGCCGGTGGCATCGGCACAGGCTTGACCCGTGAGCAATTCAACCGGGGCGCCACGGCGTTTCCACTGTTCCTCGCGGCTGCGCAGGTCCGCCTCGCCCCGGGCGTTATGGGCCATGTGCAAGGTGCCTTCGCGGCGCAGTTGGCAATCGATGTCGTACTTGTCGACGAGGCTGAAAACCAACGCCGGCGCGGCGCCCAGCATACGGTTGAGTTGGCTGCCCACCGCCTCGCCGAACCCGGCTTCAATGTCGTCCGGCGGGATCCACATCCCGGCGTTCACCAGCCCGACGTTGCGCCCCGACCCACCGTGCCCGGCCCGATGCGCCTCCACCACCGCGACACGCTTGCCCTGCTCCAGCAAATGCACCGCCGCCGACAGCCCGGTGAAGCCGGCGCCGATGATGCAGACATCCACCGTGACCTCGCCGGTGAGCGCAGCGTTTTCAGGCCTTTGTGGCGTCAGTTTTTCCCACAGACACTCTTCGCGTAACGGCATTGCCAGACTCCGAAATGAAACCCAACCACTGCACATATCTCATTGTGGGAGCGAGCTTGCTCGCGATGGTGGCAGATCAGTCACATCAGAAGCGACTGGCACACCGCTATCGCGAGCAAGCTCGCTCCCACAGGGACACACTTCGTTGACTGGTTCTCAGTCGAACGTAATCCCCTGCGCCAACGGCAATTCCAGCGAGTAGTTCACGGTGTTGGTCTGGCGGCGCATGTAGCCGCGCCATGCATCGGAGCCGGATTCGCGACCGCCGCCGGTTTCCTTTTCGCCACCGAAGGCGCCGCCGATTTCCGCGCCGCTCGGGCCGATGTTGACGTTGGCGATGCCGCAGTCGCTGCCCACCGCCGACATAAACTGCTCGGCTTCACGCACGTCGGTGGTGAAGATGCATGACGACAGGCCTTGGGGCACGGAGTTGTTCAGGTGCAGCGCTTCGGCGAAATCCTTGTAGCCGACCACATAAAGGATCGGCGCGAAGGTTTCGTGGCGCACCACGTCGCTCTGCTCCGGCATCTCGACGATGGCGGGCGAGACGTAATAGGCATTCGGGAACTGGGCTTCGAGCTGGCGCTTGCCACCGAACACCCGCCCGCCCTCGCTCAGCGCCTGCTCCAGCGCGTCCTGCATGTTCTCGAAACTTTGCTTGTCGATCAGCGGCCCCACCAGGTTGCCTTCCAGTGGATGACCGATGCGCACCTTGGAATAGGCGGCCTTGAGGCGGGTGACGATTTCTTCCTTCACCGACTCATGGGCGATCAGCCGGCGCAAAGTGGTGCAACGCTGCCCGGCAGTGCCGACGGCGCTGAACAGGATGGCGCGCACGGCCATGTCCAGGTCAGCGCTCGGGGCCAGGATCATGGCGTTGTTACCGCCCAGCTCGAGGATGCTGCGGGCGAAACGCGCCGCGACTTTCGGCGCCACTTCGCGCCCCATGCGAGTACTGCCGGTGGCGCTGATCAACGCCACGCGCGGGTCGTCGACCAAGGCTTCGCCGGCATCGCGGCCGCCGATGATCACTTGGCTCAGGTACGGCGGCGCATCACTGAAATTGTTCAGCACGCGCTCGAACAGCGCCTGGCACGCCAGGGCGGTCAGCGGCGTCTTTTCCGAAGGCTTCCAGATCACCGAGTTGCCGCAGACCAGGGCCAGCGTGGTGTTCCAGGCCCAGACCGCCACAGGGAAGTTGAAGGCGCTGATCACACCGACCACGCCCAACGGGTGCCAGGTTTCACGCATGTGATGCCCAGGACGTTCGGACGCGATGGTCAGGCCGTATAACTGGCGCGACAGGCCGACGGCGAAATCGCAGATGTCGATCATCTCCTGCACTTCGCCCAGGCCTTCCTGGGTGATCTTGCCCGCTTCCCACGACACCAGCTCGCCGAGGTCGGCCTTGTATTCACGCAGCAGGTCGCCGAACTGGCGCACCAACTCGCCACGACGGGGCGCCGGCACCTTGCGCCACAGGTCGAACGCATGCTCGGCCCGACTGACCTGCTGCTCGACTTCAGCAGCGCCTTCCCAGCTCACCGCACCGATGCGACTGCCATCGATGGGCGAATGCACAGGCTGTGTGCCGTTCTGGTACAGGGCCGGGGCGACGCCGAGACGATCAAGCAATGCAGCAATCATGGGGAAATTCCTCAAGCGAAAGACAATGGGTTGGCAGCCGGATGAACACGGCTGATCAGACCTGTAGTTGTAGCTGGCCCGAGACTTGCCAACAAACGACCTTTAAGCGAGATATCATTCCGTTTATTCATGCTGACCTGATCACGGGACAAGCAGAGCGACCAGAACCAAGGCCCCGTCATGCTCAATAAACGTTATTTGCCGTCGATTACAGCATTGCAGTGCTTCGAAGCAGTGACCCGCCACCTGAGCTTCACCCGCGCCGCCGAAGAGCTGAACTTGACCCAGAGCGCCGTCAGCAAACAGGTCGCGCAGCTGGAAGAGCTACTGCAGCACCTCCTGTTCCGGCGCGTGCGTCGACGCTTGCAGCTGACGCCTGCTGGGGATCTGTATTTGGGCGAAGTACGAAAAATCCTCACCCAAGTGGAGATGTCGACTCATTACTTGCGATCCTACGGAGGCGACACCGAAGTACTACGAGTCTCCACGCCGCCGACATTTGGAGCCCGCTGGCTGGTCCCTCGCCTCAAGGGTTGGCGCCTGCGTCATCCGAGCATTCACTTGGATCTCTGCAGCGAGCAGGAGGCCGACGACTTGCAGCAGGGGCGCAGCGACCTGGCGTTCTATTTCGGCCAGGCCTCACGGCCCGGGACTGAGTCCTTGAAGCTGTTCGGCGAAGAACTGGTGCCCGTCTGCGCACCGGGCAGCCTGCCGGAGCAGCCTTTCACCGATCCTACGCAACTGGCCGACCTGGTCCTGTTGCAAAACGCCTCGCGACCCCAGGCCTGGCACGACTGGTTCGATGACCAGGGCTACCACACCGAACACAGCTACCATGGGCCGCGCTTCGAAACCTTTTACATGTGCATCCGCGCCGCCCAGGTCGGCTGCGGCGTTGCGTTGCTGCCGAGGTTCCTGGTGGAGGAAGAACTGGCCGACGGAAAACTGGTCATCCCCTGGCAACATGCGATGCCCAGCACCAACGCCTATTACCTGGCGTATCCGGAACATTCGGCGGAGGTGCCCAAGGTGCGGCTTTTTGTGGAATGGATGCTTGAGCAGATCGAAAATGCTGATGCATCGCAATAGACGCCTCGCCACAAAAAAACACTGGCAATACCTATGAGGGTTATGCGCCACTAGCCCTTTCACCATGAACTGCCGTGCCGCTGCCGCCGCAGCTACTTGTCTGGAGATTGCCGTTATGAGCGAGAGCGTGTTTGCCGATCGCATCGTGCAGAACCTGCTCGACACCGACTTCTACAAACTGACGATGATGCAGGCGGTGCTGCATAACTACCCTAACGTCGAAGTGGAATGGGAGTTTCGTTGCCGTAATAGCGAGGACCTGCGTCCGTACCTGGCGGAGATCCGCTTCCAGATCGAGCGCCTGGCCGAGCTGAGCCTGAGTGCAGACCAGTTGAGCTTCCTGGAGCGCATCAGCTTCATGAAACCGGATTTCCTGCGTTTCCTGGGCCTGTTTCGTTTCAACCTGCGCTACGTGCACACCGGCATCGAAAACGGTGAGTTGTTCATCCGTCTGCGCGGGCCGTGGTTGCATGTGATCCTGTTCGAAGTGCCATTGCTGTCCATCGTCAGCGAGGTGCGCAACCGCTATCGCTACCGTGAAATCGTGCTGGAGCAGGCGCGGGAACAGCTTTATCGCAAGTTCGACTGGCTGAGCGCCAACGCCAGCGCCGATGAACTATCCGAGCTACAAGTGGCCGACTTCGGTACCCGCCGTCGGTTCTCCTACCGAACCCAGGAAGAAGTGGTGAACGTGCTCAAGCACGACTTCCCCGGACGCTTCGTCGGCACCAGCAACGTGCATCTGTCCCGGGAGCTGGACATGAAACCCCTGGGTACCATGGCCCACGAGTGGATCATGGCCCATCAGCAACTGGGCCCTCGGCTGATCGACAGCCAGATCGCCGCGCTCGACTGCTGGGTCCGCGAATACCGAGGCCTGCTGGGCATCGCACTGACCGATTGCATCACCATGGACGCCTTCCTCAAGGACTTCGATCTGTTCTTCGCCAAGCTGTTCGACGGCTTGCGCCATGACTCGGGCGACCCGGTGATCTGGGCGGAAAAAGCCATCGCCCACTATCACCAGTTGGGCATCGACCCGATGAGCAAGACCCTGGTGTTCTCCGACAGCCTGACATTGCCCAAATGCCTGGAGATTTTTCGGGCGTTGCGTGGTCGCATTAATGTGAGCTTCGGTATCGGGACCAACCTGACCTGCGACATTCCAGGCGTGGAGCCCATGAGCATCGTGCTTAAAATGATCAGCTGTGACGGGCAACCCGTGGCCAAGATTTCAGACGAGCCCGGCAAGACCCACTGCAAGGACCCGAATTTCGTCGCCTATATGCGACATGTTTTCCAAGTACCTGCCGCCCTTACTGGCACATCAAGCAAGGAGTGAATTCATGCAAGCCGTACAGCGTGAGATAGCTGAACAGCTCAACGTCCAGCCACCGTTCGCCGATGACGCCGCCCTCAAGGCCGAAGTCGCTCGCCGGGTGAGCTTCATCCAGGATTGCCTCGTCAATTCAGGGCTCAAGAGCCTGGTGCTGGGTATCAGCGGCGGCGTTGATTCGTTGACCGCAGGCCTGTTGGCCCAACGTGCCGTGCGTGAGCTGCGGGAGAAAACCGGCAACGCGGCGTACAAGTTCATCGCCGTGCGCCTGCCGTATGAAACGCAGTTCGACGAGCACGAAGCCCAGGCTTGTGTCGATTTCATCGAGCCGGATGAGCGCCACACGGTAAACATCGGCCCGGCGGTCAAGGCGCTGGCCAAGGAAGTCCTCGCATTCGAAGGCAAGGGGCCCGGCTCGCGGGATTTCGTGCTGGGCAATACCAAGGCGCGGATGCGCATGGTCGCGCAATACACCATCGCCGGCGCCGAGCAAGGCCTGGTGATCGGCACCGACCATGCGGCTGAAGCGGTCATGGGTTTCTTCACCAAGTTCGGTGACGGCGCCTGCGACCTGGCCCCGCTGAGCGGGCTGGTGAAAAACCAGGTTCGGGCCATTGCCCGTGACTTTGGCGCGCCAGAATCATTGGTGGAAAAAGTCCCCACCGCCGACCTCGAAGACTTGTCGCCGGGCAAGCCGGACGAAGCTGCCCATGGCGTGACCTACGGCGAGATCGACGCGTTCCTGCACGGCCAACCGATCCGCGAAGAAGCCGCGAAGATTATTTGCGACACCTATCGCAAGACCGAGCACAAGCGCGTGATGCCGTACGCGCCGTAATCACCGCGACGGTGTGACAATCCCTGTGGGAGCGAGCCCGCTCGCGAAGGCGTCGCATCAGCGACATCATTGCTGACTGACACACCGCTTTCGCGAGCAGGCTCGCTCCCACAGGGGTCGATTTTTTGCCTGGTATGAAAAAAGCGCCCTGCATGGGGGCGCTTTTTTTGTGCCTGAAAATTGATTACTTCAGGGTAACCGTGCCTTTCATCATCGAGATATGGCCTGGGAACGAGCAGAAGAAACCGTACTTCTCGGAAGCGCTGAGTTTCGACACGTCGAAGGTCACCGAATCTTTCTCGCCGGCACCGATAATCTTGGTGTGGGCAATGATGCGGGCATCGCCTTCCTTGAGGTAGTTCTTGTCGATACCAGCGCCCAGGCCATCGGTGGCAATCGGCTGCATGTCAGCCTCTTTGCTCAGCACCCAGTTATGGCCCATGACATTCTTCGGCAAGCTGCCGGAGTGAGTCAGCTCAACGGTGAAGGTCTTGCAGCTCTTGTCGATCTCGATGGCCTTGGTGCTGAAGGACATCTGGTCGGTCGAATCGATGGTGGTCGTGCACTCCGCTGCCATCAGTTGGCTGCTAGCCAGCGTCAACAGGGATACTGCTACAAGTTTGGCGAACATCATGAATCTCCAAGGCATGGTTAACAAAATTCCGTCAAAGGGGAAGACTGCCTGATTTTCCGACAAGTTCCTATGACCTGTGTCAAAGATTGTATACAACTTAAGCCTATCAGCCTGATGGACAGAATCAACCAGCCATAAGTATGACGCGCCCCTATGATCAACCCCATCACCTACTGGAGCGATCGTCATGAACTTCAACAGCCTGTTGTGCAGCTTGCTTGCCGCCTACGCCTGCGGCGCCAGCGGCACCTATGAAAAACCCCGCCGCGAGGTTTGATTTCCTTGCGCATTAGCGGGCAGGCTTTACTCTGGACCGGTTACCGACCATGGAGTAAAGCATGTCCATCGCCTCTGTTTGTGTATTTTGCGGCGCCAGCACCGGCAGCCACCCAGCTTATCGCGAAGCCGCCCAGGCCCTGGGGCGGGTGTTGGCGGAACGAAAGCTGACCCTGGTCTATGGCGGTGGCGCGGTGGGCCTGATGGGTATCGTCGCCGATGCGGCCCTCGCGGCGGGCGGCGAAGTGATTGGCATCATCCCGCAGAGCCTGAAGGACAAGGAAATCGGCCACAGTGGCCTGACGCGCCTGGAAGTGGTGGACGGCATGCACGCGCGCAAGGCCCGCATGGCCGAACTCAGCGACGCCTTCATCGCCTTGCCAGGCGGCCTCGGCACCTTGGAAGAACTGTTCGAAGTCTGGACCTGGGGCCAGCTCGGCTACCACGGCAAACCGCTGGGTCTGTTGGAAGTGAACGGCTTCTACAGCAAGCTCACCGGCTTTCTGGATCATATCGTCGGCGAGGGTTTCGTCCGTGCGCCCCATCGTGACATGCTGCAAGTGAGCGACTCACCGCAAAACCTGCTCGACGCACTGGACGAATGGCAGCCATCGATCCAGCCGAAGTGGGCCGAACAAAAACCCAACTAACGTCTCGACCCCGATACAGGGCAGAATACGCGCCGCTCAAACCTCACCTTCGACCCCAGAGGATCGCCCATGGCCAAACCCAATTATTCCTTCGCCAAACGTCAGAGAGACTTGGCCAAGGAGCAGAAGAAAGAGGAAAAGCTCCAGCGCAAGAAAGCCAGCGCAGAAGAAGCAGCACTGAACCCGGATGCCGAAGGCGACGTGGCGGCAGAAGCTGATGTCGATGCACCGAAAGATCAGGCACCCGACGCCTGAAATCCCCACTTGGACCGATGATCGATCCGGTCCAACGGTTTGTGTCCAGGGCTGGCAGCCTCGCTGCCGGCCCTTGCAAACCTGCTATATCCCCAACGCCTTGACGATCGACAACCGATAGCCTTCAGGCAAATTGGCCGGCAATCGCCCCGGTTCGAACATCCCGATCTCCTTGTGCTCGTGACTGATCACCGGCACGAAACCGCCCAGCAATTGGCAGCGGTAGGTGGAGATAAAAACGTGCTTGCCTGGGATCACCTCGAACAGATACGAATCCAGTGGCTCTCCCACGCTGACCTCGACCGCCAGTTCCTCGGCAATCTCCCGGGCCAGGCATTGCGGCGCCGTTTCACCCAGTTCGATCCGCCCGCCGGGCAGTTCCCATTCGTCCCGCTCGTTGAGCATCAGCACAACCAGGCCTTCTGGGGATTGCAGCACACCTTTGATCGATACCGGGAACATGGGTAAACCTCATTCATCCATGTGACACATAACCTGTGGGAGCGGGCTTGCTCGCTCCCACAATGGATCCCCTTATGACTCCAACGGCATCACGGTCACCCGCACTTCGGGATCATGGGTACCGCCCCCCAGGATTACCCCGCGCAACGGTGACACATCGGAAAAATCCCGGCCCCAGGCCAGGGTGATGTGTTCCAGGGCCGGCTGCACATTGTTGGTCGGGTCGAAGTCCACCCAGCCCAACACCGGGCAGAACACCGACACCCAGGCGTGCGAAGCATCGGCGCCTATCAGGCGGGCCTGGCCGGGCGGTGGCTGGGTCAGCAGATAGCCGCTGACGTAACGCGCCGCCAATCCGCGGGATCGCACACAAGCCAGCATCAGGTGGGCGAAGTCCTGGCAGACGCCGCGGCGTCGCTCCAGCACTTCCACCAACGGCGTCGCGACCTGGGTGGCCTCGGCGTCGAAGGTGAACTCTTCGAAAATCTTCTCCATCAATGCCTGGACCCCGACCATCAGCGGTCGTCCCGCCGGAAAACAGCTTTCCGAGAATTCCACGAAGCTGCGCTTGAGGTGCACATAGGGCGATTCGAAACGGTAGCGACAGGCGTCCAGTAACCGCGCCGTCAGCGGTCGGCCGCTATAGGTCAACGCGTCACGGGTCGAATCCCAGGCCGGCGACAGATTGAAATCCAGTTCAGGGCGCGCCAGCACCTCGACGCTCAGGCGGGCATTGACCAGCAGTTCATCGTGAGGCCGCTCGAAGGCCAGGCGGGTCAAAGGATTGCCGAACACGTCCTGCTCATCCCGACGGGTCGTCGGCTCCGGACTGATCAGCAACTGCTGTTCGGTGCAACGCTGCCAATCACAGGCCCGTGGCCACAGATGGGCCAGTTGCTGCGCCAGGGACACTGGGCTGTCGTAGTGGTAATGGGTGTCGTGGAGGATCTGGTAACGAGCATTCATCAGACGGACACCGTGCGTTGGCTGACGTCATCGACGTGGGCAAAATGGCGCAAGGCCAGGCGATCGGAAACCTGGCCGCTGACATCGGCCACTTCCTGCAACAGCTCGGCCAGCCCGTCGAGTGCCGCGCGCAGGCTGGCTTCGCCGAACAGCGGGTTTTCCAGGCAGCGCAGGTCGAAGCGCGACAGGCGCGTCACCAACTCCGGCAACGCGGTATCCCTGGGCGCGCCAAAATCATCGTTCAAGCGCTTGAGGGTGCGCGCCACCAGTTTCAATTGGAAGAGCACCGCATGGGGGTTCTGTTCGTCCAGCAACAACAGGTCGAGCACCGGGATCAACTGCGCCACCGCCAGGTAGCGCGAGCGGTAGGTGATGCTGCTGTTGCCCAACTCCAGCAGCCACTCCAGCCCGGCCTGATCGAACACCGCTTCGCCCCGCAAGAACGCCGCCAGGCTGGCGCTGAGAAACTGCAGGCGCTCCAGGCGCCGGCCGATCATCAGGAAGCGCCAGCCCTCGTCGCGGGTCATGTCGTCCAGGGCGAACCCGGATAACGCCGCCAGGGACATCACCAAGCGATTGAGGAAATCCAGCAACTCACCGAAATCCGGTTCACTGGTTTCCAGTTCCACGGCTTCGCGCTGCAGCTCCACCAGCGCCTGCCAGTTTTCCCGCGACAGCTTGCCGCGAACCTGCGAAGCCGCCCACTGCAAGCGCTGCAGGTTGGAACGCAGGCTGAAAGACCAGTCATCGCCGAGCATGGCCGCCATCAGGCGTTCGGGCAGCTCGCCCTCTTCGGGCAACAGCATCAGGCTTTCGCCCAGGGAGACCGCCGATTGCAGCGCCTGTGGGTCATCACCGTCGACATACCGCGCCAGCATGATCCGCAGGAGGCGAGCGCTGTCGTCGCAGCGCTCGCAATAACGACCGAACCAGAACAGGTTCTCGACGACTCGCGACGGCAGGTACGGATCGCGGCGCACCAGATCATGAACGCCGACGGTGCGCTGGGCCTTCCATTGCTCGCCGCCGGGCGCTTGCTCGCCGAGCACCCATGTGTCCTTGCTGGCACCGCCGCGCTGCATCGACACCACCTCGGCATCGGCCTCGGCAGCCACGCGGGTCAGGCCACCGCGCAGCACGCGATAATCGTTTTTCCCGGACACGGCGTACACGCGCATGCCGATGGCCCGGGGCTGGATCAGGCCATCCTCGGCCTGCCATACCGGCGCCTGGGACAGTTGCGCCAGCTCTTGGGCGACGTAGGCATAAGGCCGCGCCTGCATGCGTGCCGCCAGTTGGGCACGCTGTGTCTCGTCCAGGTCTCGACCGAACACGGGGGTGAAACTCTGGGAGGGAAATGCCGGCTTGATCAACAGCTGGGGTAATTTCTCCAAGGCCTGGGCCAGCACTGGCGGTTCACCGCACCACCAGGTGGCGATGGAAGGCAGCATCAGTTCTTCGCCGAACAGATACTGGTTGATCTTCGGCAAGAACCCCAAGAGCCCTGGCGATTCCAGCACACCGCTGCCCAGGGCATTGGCCACCAGCACCCGGCCCTGGCGCACCGCTTCCAACAACCCGGGCACGCCCAGGGCCGAATCGGTGCGCAACTCCAGCGGGTCGCAGAAGTCATCGTCGAGCCGGCGCATGATCGCGTGGACCCGACGCAACCCGCTGAGGGTCTTGAGGTAGACCGTGGCGTCCCGGACGGTCAGGTCACCGCCCTCCACCAATGGGTAGCCGAGCTGGCGCGCCAGGTACAGATGCTCGAAATAGCTCTCGTTGAAACGCCCGGGCGTCAGCAGCACCACCAGCGGCGGCTCGCCGTCACTGGGTGCCTGCCGTGCCAGCGTCTCTTGCAAGGTCCGGAAGAAACCGGACAGGTGCTGCACCTTCAGGTCGCGATAAAGATCGGGAAACGCCCGGGACACGATCGTCCGGTTTTCCAAGGCATAACCGGCCCCGGAAGGCGCTTGGGTCCGATCCGCAGTCACCCACCAGCGACCATCGGGCGTGCGCGCCAGGTCCACGGCATACAGGTGCAGAAAGTCGCCATCCGGCGGCGTGATGCCTTGGCAAGGCCAGAGGAAATTGTTGTGGCCGAATACCAGCTCCGCCGGCAGCAGCCCTTCGCTGATCAGCCGCTGCGGCCCGTACAGGTCGGCCAGTACCGCATTGAGCAGACGCGCGCGCTGGGCGATGCCGGCCGACA
Organism: Pseudomonas sp. HB05; assembly: GCF_016756915.1. NCBI lineage: Bacteria > Pseudomonadati > Pseudomonadota > Gammaproteobacteria > Pseudomonadales > Pseudomonadaceae > Pseudomonas > Pseudomonas sp. HB05. The sequence continues at coordinate 265,648 of NZ_JAESPG010000004.1, read as the reverse complement.
GCAGCTTCCATTCCTGGGCATCGATGACGTGGGGCAGCAGATCCAGTTCCCAGGGCCGATCGGCGCCCTTCGGGTCCGCATAGACGTTGTAGGTGACGCCGTTTTCCTGGATCTGCCGGGCCAGCAATGCCTGGCGCTGGAGCAGTTGTGCCGGCGTACTGCGCTGCAATTGGTCGAACAGCCGCCGCCAGTGCGCACGCACCGCACCGCTGTCGTCCAGCAATTCGTGATAGGTGCCCGTCGTCAGCGGGTAACGGTCAAGCAGGTCAGGCATGGAAAGCTCGGCAGGACGGCAATGATAGGTGAGACTAGCGCAAGCGTATGACGCCCGGATAGGTGTGTTTGTGTTGGATCCAGCCTGGGTTTGCACGCTGCAATCCTTGTGGCGAGGGAGCTTGCTCCCGCTGGGGCGGTCCGACGTCTCGGGCGCAGCAGCCCCGAGATCTTACGGTCGCTGCGCAACCGAGCGGGAGCAAGCTCCCTCGCCACAAGGTCCAGCTAGCTTTTTGAGGTCCCGTGAAAGCGCCGCAGATCGAGCGTGAAGGGGAACTCGTCATCCGTTGCCAGATCGGGGATCGGAAGTTTCCCCGGCGTGTGTCCGATACGGAAGAAGCGCGCCATCCGCCGACTCTCCGCTTCGTTGGCGTTCACCGGCAGGCTGTCATAGTTGCGCCCGCCGGGATGCGCCACATGGTATTGGCAGCCGCCCAGGGAACGTTGCATCCAAGTATCGAGCACATCGAAGACCAGCGGCGCGTGGACCGGGATGGTCGGCTGCAAGCAGTTGAACGGTTGCCAGGCGCGGAAACGTACCCCGGCGACGAACTCGCCTACGCGACCGGTTGGCTGCAACGGCACCGGCACGCCATTGCAGGTCAACAGATAACGTTGTGGTGCCAACCCCGTGAGCTTGATCTGCAAGCGCTCCAGGGATGAGTCCACATAACGCACCGTGCCGCCCGCCGAGCCCTCTTCGCCCAACACATGCCAAGGCTCCAGCGCCTGGCGCAGCTGCAGCTCGATACCGTTGACGGCGTAATCGCCCACTTTGGGGAAGCGGAACTCCAGGTGCGCGGCGAACCAGTCGGCACGCAATGGATAACCGGCGCCATTGAGCTCCTCGATGACCTCGGCGAAATCCTGCTCGATGAAGTGCGGCAGCAGGAAACGATCATGCAGCTCGGTGCCCCAGCGCGCCAGTTTGGCCGGCGCATAGGGCTCACGCCAGAACCGCGCCACCAGCGCCCGCAACAGCAATTGCTGGGTCAGGCTCATGCGGGCGTGGGGCGGCATTTCGAAAGCGCGCAACTCCAGCAAGCCGAGACGCCCGGTGGCGCCGTCCGGCGAATAGAGCTTGTCGATGCAGAACTCGGCGCGATGGGTATTGCCGGTCACGTCGATCAACAGGTTGCGCAGCAGCCGATCGACCAACCACGGCGGGCATTCCTCGCCGGGCTGGGGCATTTGCGCGAAGGCGATTTCCAGTTCGTACAACGCGTCATTGCGCGCCTCGTCCACCCGCGGAGCCTGGGACGTCGGGCCGATGAACAACCCTGAAAACAGGTAGGACAACGACGGGTGGTTATGCCAGTAGCTGATCAGGCTGCGCAGCAAGTCCGGACGTCGCAGGAACGGTGAGTCAGCCGGTGTCGCGCCACCCAGTACGAAATGGTTACCGCCACCGGTACCGGTGTGCCGGCCATCGATCAGGAATTTCTCGGTGGTCAGTCGGTTCAGTCGTGCTTGCTCGTAAAGAAACTCGGTGCGCTCGACCAACTCATCCCAGCTCGCCGAAGGCTGCACGTTGACCTCGATGACACCCGGGTCCGGCGTGATGCGGAAGTTGCTCAGGCGCGGGTCGCTCGGCGGCTCGTAGCCCTCCAACAGGACAGGGCAATCCAGCTCATGCGCGGTCGCTTCGATGGCGCTGACCAGTTCCAGGTAATCCTCGGCCCGCTCCAGCGGCGGCATGAACAGGTACAGCCGCCCTTCCCTGGCCTCTGCGCAGAAGGCGGTGCGGGTCAGCCAATCGGCCGATTCGTCGATCTTCGGCACGCGCTCCTGTTCCAGCGCCGGCTCGCCGTGATGGCTCAACTGCTCGGTGTCGGGTAATTCGGGCAAATCCTGGTTCGGGTCGGTGGGATGGATGAACGGATATTCGGCCGCCGTCACCCACGGCTGGGACGCCAGTGGCAAGCGGTAGCCCAAGGGCGAATCCCCCGGTACCAGCCGGCAATGATCGTCGCGCAAGTACCAGCGCCCGCTTTGCCATTGGTCGCCCTTGGCGGTTCGGGCCAGCGGCAGGACCTGGCCGATCACTTTACCCAGCCCCTGGCTGAAGACCTTGCGCAACCGCGCACGCTCCAACGGGTCTTCCAACCGGGAATCCTCGGCCGTCACGTTCGAAGGCAACGTGCCTTCGCGCCAGAGATAATGGAAATTGTCTTCGTAGGCGGGAAACACAAACCGCGTAGGAATCTTCAAGCGTTCAGCGACACTTGCCAGAAAACGACCCGCCAACTCGCCATCGGCGCCGCAGTCTTTCTGCTCGTCGGCAATCAATGCGCTGTCATGCCAGATCGGCACTCCGTCGCGCCGCCAATAGCAGTTGAGCGACCAACGCGGCAATTGCTCGCCGGGGTACCACTTGCCCTGGCCGAAATGCACCAGCCCTTGCGGCGCGTAATGCTCGCGCATGCGCTGGAACAGCTCGGCGGAAAGGCGGCGCTTGTCCGGCCCGAGGGCAGCGGTGTTCCACTCGGCGCCGTCCGGGTCGTCGATGGACACGAAAGTCGGTTCACCGCCCATGGTCAGGCGCACGTCACCGTCCTGCAGGTCGGCATCGATCTGCCGGCCCAACGCCTGGATCGCCAGCCATTGTTCTTCGGTGTAGGGCTTGGTGACCCGCGGCGCTTCCCAAATCCGCTCGACGGACATTTCGTGGCTGAACTGACACTCGCACGGCTCCACCAAGCCACTGATCGGCGCCGCCGAGGACGGATCAGGACTACACGCCAAGGGAATATGCCCTTCGCCCGCGAACAACCCGGACGTGGCATCGAGGCCGATCCAACCGGCGCCGGGCAGGTAGACCTCGCACCAGGCATGCAGGTCAGTAAAGTCCACTTCCGTACCAGACGGGCCGTCGAGGCTTTTCACATCAGCGGTCAACTGGATCAAGTAACCCGAGACAAACCGCGCCGCCAGGCCCAAGTGACGCAACAGCTGCACCAGCAACCAGGCCGAGTCACGGCATGAACCGGACGCGTGCTCCAACGTATGTTCTGGCGTCTGCACGCCGGGTTCCATGCGGATCAGGTAGTTGATGTCTTCGCTCAGGCGCTGGTTGAGCGCCACCAGAAAATCCACCGCCGGCAGCGGCGTGCGGTCGATGCCGTCCAGGTAAGCCTTGAACTTCGGCGTCAGCGGAAGCTTTTCCAGGTAGGGCATCAGCTCGTGTTTTTCGTCAGCCGCGTAGGTGAACGGGATTTTCTCGGCGTAGGGCTCGAGGAAAAAATCGAACGGATTGAACACCGCCATCTCGGCGACCAGATCGACCTCGACCCGCAGCTCATTGGTTTTTTCCGGGAACACCAGCCGCGCCAGGTAATTGCCCTGGGGATCCTGTTGCCAATTGATGAAATGCTGATCGGGCGAGACTTTCAGGGCATAGGAAAGAATACGCGTGCGGCTGTGGGCCGCCGGGCGCAGGCGAACGATCTGCGGACCGAGTTCGACAGCGCGCTCGTAGCGATAGTGTGTGACATGGTGCAAAGCGACATGAATCGACACGGCGTGCCTCCTGCGGAGCCTGGGCGTTATCGAAAGCGGCGCAAGACTTATGCCATGCAGGCAGGCCGGACACTTTCAACGTCTACTCAGGGCAGTAGAGCACTAAAACCGCGCGATGCCTGTACTGATCTGCAAAGGCCGCACATAAATGCGGCGCGGGGCGGTAGCGAATCGACTCAGCGGCGCGGGCGCGAGGCCTTGGCGGACTGGAGGATGCGTTCGCGTTGGTGGCGGATTTCGATGAGTTTGCTGCGCATTTCCCGGTGGCGTTTGCTGTTGAGCAGCAGGAGTCCCAGTAGCGGCAACAGCACCGCAAACACGTACACACCTTGATGCGGCCCATAAGCAAACGTCGGCAACACCGCCGCCAGACAGGCGAGGAAATAACCCGCCACCCACCAGATCGCCCAGGCGCGTCCGCGTGCGATCATGAGATTGCCCAGGACCAGGACACTCACCAGAGCCAACGTGCCGAGCCCAACATAGTTGCTCCTGACGGAAGGCTCCAAGGCACGCCAATAAGTGCTTCCGGACAAAACCAGCAGCGCAGATCCGGAAAAGCAGCCCAGAAAGATCGTCCCCATGAACACCGGAAAATAACGGGCGAGGAACTGCTTCAGTGATCCGCCGCCGATCATTCCGTGAACTCCTCATACAACCCGACGGCAACAGTCTTCACGGCGCCATCGCCGGTATAGCTGCCAATGATCCCCAAAGCGCCGCCGAGAGAATCCTTTATTTGAGTCAGCGTGGCGTGCCTGATTTCAGCGGAGGAGTAACGCTTGGGCAACGCGCCCGCTCGTTGCTGCAGTTTGAGCAGCTTCGCGGTAAGACTCGGATCTTTCAGGGTCAACAATTCCTTGGTCAGTTTGCTGCGCTCCTGACGACTCAGGCCCTTGAGCAACTGATACCAGCTCTTCCCGGTGCCGGCTGCCTTGCTGGCCTTCAGCAGCCGAACAGTCGTGAGAGCCGAGCCACCGACGCCCACAAGGGAAACACCGTCGAGAATGGGGCTTACGATGTTGTACCAATCGGCGTCGTTCATTTCATCGTTGCCAGTAGGATTGGTTAACTCATTCGCCACCCGCATCCCGCCTATGACGCATTGCGCAGTGCTGGCCGTCGCCGCAGCGGCGCCCAGGGCAACGACAAAGGCACTGGCTCCAGCCGTAAAGGGCACAGCGACGCTTCCGCTGAATACCACCACCCAACCGATGACAGCGGCGACGCAGGACAAACCGGCATTCATCGACTCAGTCCCGAGTTTTGACTCACGCGGACTGCTTTTTACCTGATCGATGAATTGCTGCGGGGCGATGTATTTCTTGGCCTCGCGCAAAATGATTCGCTTGGGCGCGATGCTGCAAATCGGCTTGAATTCGCGCAGCGTCACCACGTTGTACTCGGAATCGATGTACACCACGCCCGCACCGGCGATGTTGGGGTCGGCATCGATGGCTGCGAACAGACGCGGCAAGTTGACTTGGCTTTCGATGCGTTTGCGGGCCATGAACTGGGAAAAGCTCAGGTCCATGCCAATGCCCGTTGAAGCGCTGCTCATATGAATCGTCCTTGAGAATCGGAAAGTGGGGCTTTATCCACACTGAACACCCGTGGCGAGGGAGCTTGCTCCCGCTCGGCGGCGAAGCCGTCGTAAACCGGCCGGCACGGTCTGCCTGGGAACATTGCATGGGATTGTTTGGGGCCGCTTCGCAGCCCAGCGGGAGCAAGCTCCCTCGCCACAAAAGCGATGCATCCGCCGTCACGCCGTTGGCGGTCGCCACGATAACAAACAGCCAGCACGCCCGCTAGAAAGCAAAACGCCAGCACTAAGGCTGGCGTTTTGCGAGGTGGCGGGGTGATCAGCGCGGTACGACAGGCTTGCGCGCCGGCTTCGGTCCCTTGCCCTTGGCCGCGTCCTTGCGCTCCTTGGCGGCCTTCTGGTTGCGGGCGAACGCGGCGGCCTTGGCTTGCTCGCGCTTGTCCCAGGCATTGCCGCCGTCGCTGGCACGTGGGGGCAGGCCGGTGTGCTGGGTCAGGATCTTGGTAGTTTCCTTGGCCACTTTATGGCTGCCAGCCGGCGTCGAGTTCTTGCGACGGGCGCTCTGGTAGCTGTCGGTGGCCGGCTGGTGCAACGGAATCAACTGGTGCTTGCCCGGCCCGATCAGGTCAGCGCGACCCATGCGGGTCAGTGCTTCGCGCAGCATCGGCCAGCCTTTCGGGTCGTGATAACGCAGGAACGCCTTGTGCAGGCGGCGCTGTTCTTCACTCTTGACGATGGTCACCGCGTCGCTCTTGTAGGTGACCTTGCGCAGCGGGTTCTTGCCCGAGTGGTACATGGCGGTGGCCGTGGCCATCGGCGACGGATAGAACGCCTGCACCTGGTCGGCCCGGAAGCCGTTGCCCTTGAGCCACAGCGCCAGGTTCATCATGTCTTCGTCTGTGGTACCCGGGTGAGCCGCGATGAAGTATGGAATCAGGTACTGCTCTTTCCCGGCTTCCTTGGTGTACTTCTCGAACATGCGCTTGAACTTGTCATAGCTGCCGATGCCCGGCTTCATCATCTGGTTGAGCGGACCTTCCTCGGTGTGCTCCGGGGCGATCTTCAGGTAACCACCGACGTGGTGGGTCACCAGTTCCTTGACGTATTCCGGCGACTCGACCGCCAGGTCGTAACGCAGGCCGGAGGCGATCAGGATCTTCTTCACCCCAGGCAAGGCCCGGGCGCTGCGGTACAGCTGGATCAGCGACGAATGGTCGGTGTTCAGGTTCGGGCAGATGCCAGGGAACACGCAGGATGGCTTGCGGCACGCGGATTCGATTTCCGGGCTCTTGCAGGCGATGCGGTACATGTTCGCGGTCGGCCCGCCAAGGTCGGAAATCACCCCGGTGAAGCCAGGGACCTTGTCGCGGATCTCTTCGATCTCGCGAATGATGGACTCTTCGGAACGGTTCTGGATGATCCGGCCTTCGTGCTCGGTGATCGAGCAGAACGTGCAGCCACCGAAGCAGCCGCGCATGATGTTCACCGAGAAACGAATCATCTCGTAGGCCGGGATCTTCTCCTTGCCGTAGGCCGGATGAGGAACACGTGCGTAAGGCATGCCAAACACGTAGTCCATTTCTTCAGTGGTCATCGGAATGGGCGGCGGGTTGAACCAGACATCGACTTCGCCGTGCTTCTGCACCAGCGCACGGGCGTTACCCGGGTTGGTCTCCAGGTGCAGCACGCGGTTGGCGTGGGCATAGAGCACCGCATCGCCACGGACCTTTTCCACCGACGGCAGGCGGATCACGGTCTTGTCGCGGGTCATCTTCGGGCTTGCCAGGATCTGCACGACCTTGGCTTCGCTCGGGTCTTCTGCACTTGAGAAAGTCGACCCTTTTTCCTGCTCGATGGCGCAGGCTTGCGTGTCCTGGGTATTCACGTACGGGTTGATGATCTTGTCGATCTTGCCCGGACGGTCGATACGCGTGGAATCGACTTCGTACCAGCCTTGCGGTGTGTCACGACGGATGAACGCGGTGCCGCGCACGTCGGTGATGTCTTCGATCTTGTGGCCATAGGACAGGCGCTGGGCGACTTCGACAATCGCTCGCTCGGCGTTGCCGTAGAGCAGGATATCGGCGCAGGCGTCGATCAGGATCGAGTTGCGCACCCGGTCCTGCCAGTAATCGTAGTGGGCGATGCGGCGCAGGGACGCTTCGATGCCGCCGAGCACGATCGGCACGTGCTTGTAGGCTTCCTTGCAGCGTTGGCTGTAGACCAGGCTCGCGCGGTCCGGCCGCTTGCCCGCCAGGCCACCGGGGGTGTAGGCGTCATCGGAGCGGATTTTCTTGTCGGCGGTGTAGCGGTTGATCATCGAGTCCATGTTGCCGGCCGCGACGCCGAAAAACAGGTTGGGCTCGCCGAGCTTCATGAAATCGTCTTTGGACTGCCAGTTCGGCTGGGCAATGATCCCGACACGGAAGCCTTGGGCTTCCAGCAGACGGCCAATGATCGCCATACCGAACGACGGGTGATCGACGTAGGCATCACCGGTCACGATGATGATGTCGCACGAATCCCAGCCGAGCTGATCCATCTCCTCCCTGCTCATCGGCAGGAACGGCGCCGGGCCGAAACATTCGGCCCAGTACTTGGGATAGTCAAATAACGGCTTGGCTGCTTGCATGTCGATGACCGGTATAAAGGATGAAAAATCGCGGGCGCGGAATATAGCACAAAAAATAACCAATTCCGACGGCTATGGTCGGAAATTGGTGGCGCACCGCAAACCCAATGTGGGAGCGAGCTTGCTCGCGAAGAGGTCTGCACATTCAACACATGTTCTGACAGTTACACCGCTATCGCGAGCAAGCTCGCTCCCACAGGGAAAATACAACCTCCTGGAAAGGGGTTGCCTCAAGAGATGCTGAACAGGTTATTCGTCGTCATCAAAATTGTAGCTACCCGGCGCCAGGTTCTCGAAGCGCGTGTATTTACCGATAAACGCCAGGCGGATGAAGCCGATCGGGCCGTTCCGCTGCTTGCCGATGATGATTTCGGCAATGCCCTTGTGCTCCGTCTCGGGGTGATACACCTCGTCGCGATACACGAACATGATCACGTCGGCGTCCTGCTCGATCGCTCCGGATTCCCGCAAGTCGGAGTTCACCGGGCGCTTGTTGGGGCGCTGTTCCAGGGAACGGTTCAGCTGCGACAGGGCCACGACCGGGCAGTTGAATTCCTTGGCCAGGGCCTTGAGGGAACGGGAGATCTCGGAAATCTCGTTGGTCCGGTTGTCACCGCTGGAACCGGGGATCTGCATCAACTGCAGGTAGTCGATCATGATCAGTGCGATGTCACCGTGCTCGCGCACCAGGCGACGGGTCCGGGCGCGCATTTCCGACGGGCTGATACCCGCCGTATCGTCAATGAACAGCTTGCGGTCGTTAAGCAGGTTGACCGCCGACGTGAGGCGCGGCCAGTCGTCATCTTCCAGTTGGCCGGAACGGACCTTGGTCTGGTCGATACGCCCCAGGGACGAGAGCATACGCATGATCAGCGATTCGCCTGGCATCTCGAGGGAGTACACCAGCACCGCCTTGTCGCTGCGCAGCACGGCGTTTTCCACCAGGTTCATCGCAAAGGTGGTCTTACCCATGGAGGGACGGCCGGCGACGATGATCAGGTCGGACGGTTGCAGGCCGCTGGTCTTCTCGTCGAGGTCGGTGTAGCCGGTGGACAGGCCGGTGATGGCGTTGTCGGTATTGAACAAGGTATCGATGCGGTCGATGGCCTTGGTCAACAGGTCATTGACGCTCACCGGGCCGCCGGTTTTCGGCCGCGCCTCGGCGATCTGGAAAATCTGCCGCTCGGCTTCGTCGAGGATCTCGGCGGCGGTTCGCCCTTCCGGGTTGAACGCGCTGTCGGCGATCTCGGTGCTGATGCCGATCAACTGGCGCAAGGTCGCCCGCTCGCGCACGATTTGCGCATAGGCCTTGATGTTGGCGACCGACGGTGTGTTTTTCGCCAGTTCGCCCAGATAACCAAGGCCGCCGACCTGGGACGTCTGCCCTTCCTTGTCCAATTGCTCGGCCAGGGTCACGACGTCGATCGGCATGTTCTGATCGGCCAGACGGGCGATCGCACGGAAAATCAGACGATGGTCATGCCGGTAGAAATCGCCGTCGGAGACTTGATCGAGCACGCGTTCCCAGGCGTTGTTGTCCAGCATCAGGCCACCGAGCACGGCCTGTTCGGCCTCGATGGAATGCGGAGGCACCTTCAGGGCAGCGGTTTGCAGATCGTATTGCTCGGGGGCGGTGATTTCGTTCATGGCCACGTCTGGTTATGAAAATCAGGAATTGCAGAAAGACAAAGGGCACGACCTGTAGACAGGATCGTGCCCGATGTTACCGGCAAGCACCCGGGGGTGCCAACCGACAGGTGTTGCTTAGGCTGCTACCACGACAACGCGTACGGTGGCTTCGACTTCGGCGTGCAGGTGCACGGCTACGTCGAATTCGCCTACGTTGCGGATGGTGCCGTTCGGCAGACGAACTTCGCTTTTCGCTACTTCAACGCCGGAGGCGGTCAGCGCGTCAGCGATGTCGTGGGTACCGATCGAACCGAACAGCTTGCCTTCGTCGCCAGCGGTGGCAGTGATGGTCACTTCCAGCTCGGCCAGTTGGGCAGCACGGCTTTCAGCCGATGCCTTACGGTCTGCGGCGGCTTTTTCCAGCTCAGCGCGACGCTCTTCGAACGCAGCCAGGTTGGCAGCGGTCGCAGCGGTGGCTTTGCCGAAAGGCAGCAGGTAGTTACGACCGTAGCCGGCCTTAACGTTTACTTTGTCGCCCAGGTTGCCCAGGTTGGCGATTTTTTCCAGAAGGATCAGTTGCATGTGAAAATCCTCTAACTTTTAACCTTCACCGTTCGCGCTGTCGGCGTCTTTCGGCGCCATACGACCGCGAAAATCAATCAGGCTGTCGACGATGGCCAGGACCACCAGCAACGGATAGATCAGCTGCATGAACAGCAACAACGTGACGTACAACCCCACCAGCCAGAACCTGGCCAGCCGCTTTTGCGCCACCAGCCCGTGAATCAGGGCCAGCGCGGCAAAGACCAGCGGTACGCTGCACAACGGCGTGAGCATCGCCATCTGCGGACCGAAGTTCGGCCCCAGAAGCATGCCCGCCAACAGCAACATCGCCAGCCCAAGCGGAAAGCGGATGGCGCGAAATTCGCGACCAAAACCACCCGGGTTGTACAACAACGCCTGCCAGTAGCGCCCGATAACCAGGCTCAGCACACTGACGATCTGCAACAAGGCCGCAATCAGTCCGGTCAGGACGGGGGCGATCAGGGACGCGAAACGCGCCTGCTCTTCTACCGACATCTGTTGGTAGAGATCACCGAGCGCCTCGGGCAGGATTTTTATCAAAGCCTGCGACAGCATCTCGATCTGGGGTTCGAAAGCCACCCCGAGCACCACTGAAAACACCACGCCTGTCGCTATGCTGACCAGCAGCACGCGGTTCCAGGATTCGCTGGCGCGCAACACCAACGCCAGCACCGAAGTCCCCAGCAGCACCATGACGGCACGCGGGTCAGCGGCATACAACCACCAGAGCAAGGCCGGCAGCAGTCCCAGAGCAAGAACGCCCAAGGCGTCCCTCAATCCGCGCCGCAGGAGTACAAGACCCACCGCGGCAGCACCCAACCAATACAACAACGGCAATGCCGCACATCCAGCCACTACCAGAGTGGCCTGCACACGTCCCCGCATGATGAAGTCAGCTAAGGCGCGCATGCATTCAATCCCTTACTACTTGTCGACTGCCCGGTCTCAGCGGCCGTGGCTGTCGGTGTAGGCCAGCAGGGCCAGGAAGCGGGCGCGCTTGATAGCGGTGGCCAGCTGACGCTGATAACGAGCTTTGGTACCGGTGATACGGCTTGGAACGATTTTGCCGGTCTCGGATACGTAGGCTTTCAGAGTGTTGAGATCTTTGTAATCGATCTCTTTCACGTCTTCAGCGGTGAAGCGGCAGAATTTACGACGACGGAAGAAACGTGCCATGTGATTGGCTCCTTAAAAGGTCCGTGGATTACTCGTCAGCGTTATCGCTGTTGTCGCTGTCGCTATCGCTGTCATCGCCATCGGCGCTGTCAGAGTGCTCAGGACGGTCGCGACGCTCACGGCGCTCACTGCGGTTTTCTTCAGCCTTGAGCATCTCGGATTGGCCGGTGACGGCTTCTTCGCGACGGATGACCAGGTTACGGATCACTGCATCGTTGTAGCGGAAGTTGTCTTCCAGCTCGGCCAGGGCCTTGCCAGTGCACTCAACGTTCAGCATCACGTAGTGAGCCTTGTGAACATTGTTGATTGCGTAGGCCAGTTGACGACGGCCCCAATCTTCCAGACGGTGGATTTTGCCGCCGTCTTCTTCGATCAGCTTGGTGTAACGCTCAACCATGCCGCCGACTTGCTCGCTTTGATCCGGGTGGACCAAAAAGATGATTTCGTAATGACGCATGAATGCTCCTTACGGGTTGTAGCCTGCCGCTCAAAAACGGTCAGACAAGGAGTGAATGACACTTATGGACTTGAGGACGCTAGACACATAAGTGCCTGCCATCACAGCAAGGGGCGCAATTGTAGAGAAGGGCCGAGGGCGGCGCAAGGCAATTGGTGATTATTTGAACAGCGCCGTTCCTGACCCTACACAAAACACTGTGGGAGCGAGCTTGCTCGCGATAGAGGCGTGTCAGTCGACATTTGCGTCACTGATACACCGTCATCGCGAGCAAGCTCGCTCCCACATTTTGACCGCGCCTGGATTAAGGCTTCTTGGCGGCAGCCTTGGCGCCACGCTGGCGCAGGGCCTCGAACAGGCAGACGCCGGTGGCGACCGAGACGTTGAGGCTGCTGACACTGCCGGCCATCGGCAGCTTGACCAGGTAATCGCAATGCTCGCGGGTCAGGCGGCGCATGCCCTTGCCTTCGGCGCCCATGATCAGGATGGTCGGACCGGTCAGGTCCTGGTCATAAATGCTGACCTCGGCCTCGCCCGCCGTGCCGACAACCCACAAGCCGCGCTGCTGGAGTTTCTCCAGGGTGCGCGCCAGGTTGGTCACCGCCACCAACGGAATGACTTCCGCCGCGCCGCAGGCAACTTTGCGCACCACGGGCGTCAAGGTTGCCGACTTGTCCTTGGGCACGATCACCGCCAGCGCACCGGCGGCATCCGCCGAACGCAGGCAGGCGCCAAGGTTATGAGGATCGGTCACGCCGTCCAGCACCAGCAGCAGGGGAGCGCCTTCAGTGCGATCCAGGAGCTCGTCGAGCATCGCTTCGCCCCAGACCTGGCTCGGACTGACCTCGGCCACGACACCCTGGTGCACGCCTTCGACCCAGGCATCCATTTCGCGCCGCTCGGCCTGGCCGACCGCAACGCGGTTTTCGCCAGCCAGCTCAACCAGGGTCTGGACGCGCGGATCGCTACGCCCTTCCGCCAGCCAGATCTGCTTGACCCGCTTGGGGTGATGACGCAGCAACGCTTCCACGGCGTGCACGCCGTAGATTTTTTCCAACTGACTCATGACTTGGCCTTGGGTTTACGCGCCCCGCCGCTCTTGGCTGGGGCCGAGCCCGCTTTCGGCGGGCCCTTACGGTGTTTGCTAGGCTTGCTGGCCGCCTTGTCCGGGGCCGACCGTCCGGCCTTGCTCCCGGATGCAGCTTTACCACCATTCTTGGCTTCGGCCAGCAACGCCTGTTTCATTTCACGGCTTTTGCGCAACTCAGCGTTCTTCGCCGCAGCATCGCTTGGCCGATAGGCTTCGACAGCTTTTTCCTTGGCCGGACCACGACGCCCCGACCGGGACGACGAAGCAGGCTCCTCGGACTTGCTGGCAGGCGCTGCGGTTTCGGCACCACGCTTCTTGCGACCGATCGGCGCGCTGATGGTTTTTTCCGCCATCTCGAAGTCGATCTTGCGCTCGTCGAGGTCGACACGCATCACCCGCACTTCGACGGTATCGCCAAGGCGGAAGCTGCGCCCGGTGCGCTCGCCCGCCAGGCGGTGATGCACAGGATCGAAGTGGTAGTAATCGCCCGGCAGCGCGGTGACATGCACCAGGCCTTCGACGTAGATGTCAGTCAGCTCGACGAACAGGCCAAAACCAGTCACGGCGGTAATCACGCCAGGGAACGACTCACCGACGCGATCCTTCATGTATTCGCACTTGAGCCAGTTCACCACGTCACGAGTCGCTTCGTCGGCACGTCGCTCACTCATCGAGCATTGCTCGCCGAGCTGCTCCAGGGCGGCCTCGTCGTACGGATAGATACGCGCCTTCGGAATGGTCATCGCACCGGCACGCTTGACGTGCGGGGTGTTCATCTTCGAGTGGATCACGCTGCGGATGGCCCGGTGCGTGAGCAGGTCGGGGTAGCGACGGATCGGCGACGTAAAGTGGGTGTAGGCCTCGTAATTCAGGCCGAAGTGACCCTGGTTATCGGCGCTGTACACCGCCTGGCTCAACGAGCGCAGCATCACGGTCTGGATCAGGTGGAAATCCGGACGATCCTTGATACTCGCCAGCAGAGCCTGGTAATCCTTCGGCGATGGACCTTCCTTGCCTTTGTGAAGGGACAAGCCCAGCTCACCGAGGAACGCCCGCAGTTTTTCCAGGCGCTCTGGCGGCGGACCGTCGTGAACCCGGTACAACGCAGGGATTTCATGCTTCTTGAGGAATTCCGCCGTGGCAACGTTGGCCGCCAGCATGCACTCCTCGATCAGCTTGTGCGCGTCGTTGCGCACGGTCGGCCGGATTTCAGCGATCTTGCGCTCGGTACCGAAGATGATCCGGGTTTCCTGGGTTTCGAAGTCGATCGCGCCGCGCACGTGGCGCGCCGCCAGCAGAACCTTGTACAGCGAGTAGAGCTGCTTGAGGTGCGGCACGACGTCGGTGTACTCGCCACGCAGCTTGCGCGACTCGGCCAGCTTCGGCGTTTCCAGCATCGCGCTGACCTTGTTGTAGGTCAGGCGGGCGTGGGAATGAATCACGGCTTCATAGAAGCAGTAGTCAGTCATCTCGCCGGCCTTGGAGATGGTCATCTCGCAGACCATGGCCAGGCGGTCGACATGGGGATTGAGCGAGCACAGGCCGTTGGACAGTTGCTCAGGCAACATCGGCACGACGCGCTCGGGGAAGTACACCGAGTTGCCGCGAACCTGGGCTTCGGCATCCAGCGCCGAACCGAGCTTCACATAACTGGAAACGTCGGCAATCGCCACGTACAACTTCCAGCCGCCCGAGAACAGGCGCAACTTGCCGGGCCGGGCTTCGCAGTAGACGGCATCGTCGAAGTCACGGGCGTCTTCACCGTCGATGGTGACGAACGGCAGGTGGCGCAGGTCGATGCGCTTCTCTTTGTCTTTCTCTTCGACTTCCGGCTTGAGCTTGGCGGCTTCTTTCAAGACCGCTTCAGGCCAGACGTGAGGAATGTCGTAGGTGCGCAGGGCAACGTCGATTTCCATGCCCGGCGCCATGTAGTTGCCGACCACTTCCACCACATCGCCTTGCGGCTGGAAGCGCGGGGTTGGCCAGTGGGTGATCTTCACCTCGACGAACTGACCGATCTGCGCGTTGGCATTACGGCCTGGCGTGACCAGCACTTCTTGCTGGATCTTCGGGTTGTCGGCAACGACGAAACCGATGCCACCTTCCTCGAAATAGCGCCCCACGATGGTTTCATGGGCACGGGAAACCACTTCGACGATCACGCCTTCACGACGTCCGCGGCGGTCCAGGCCGGAAACCCGGGCCAGCGCACGGTCGCCATCGAACACCAGGCGCATCTGCGCTGGGCTCATGAACAGGTCGTCGCTGCCATCGTCTGGAATCAGGAAACCGAAGCCGTCGCGGTGGCCGGCGATGCGGCCCAGGATCAGGTCGAGCTTGTCGACCGGGGCATAGGTGCCACGCCGGGTGTAGATCAGTTGAGCATCGCGCTCCATGGCACGCAGGCGGCGGCGCAGGGCTTCGAGCTGGTCCTCGGTGGTCAGGCCGAACTCTTCGACCAACTGCTCACGGCTAGCAGGCGAACCCCGATCGGCGAGATGCGCCAGGATCAGTTCGCGGCTAGGAATAGGGTTTTCATATTTTTCCGCTTCACGAGCGGCCTCGGGATCGAGGGACTGCCAATCGGCCATTAGAGAGTTTTCACCTTGTCTATATGCGGGTTAGTTTGGCATAGGCGTAATGAAACGGGAAATTTCAAGCATCAGATGCCTTTTCTAAAGTCTTTCGACACGCCTTTGAAGCCCCTGATTGCACCGCTCGTGAAATTTAGCGTTTTTTTTGCGCCCGGGGGTTTACAGTTAAAAACACGCTCCGTATAGTGCGCGCCATCGACGACGTAGACACGTTGCCGATATTGCCCAGATGGTGAAATTGGTAGACACGCCAGCTTCAGGTGCTGGTGACCGCAAGGTCGTGGAAGTTCGAGTCTTCTTCTGGGCACCAATTCAAGCTTCAAGGTTATACGCCTTGAACCTCACAAAAACCCGCGAAAGCGGGTTTTTGCATTTCTGCCCCCTGCAAATGCGTTTCAGCAATTACTAAAACAAAAACAGGGGTTTACAGATCAAAGCGCGCTCCGTATAGTGCGCCCCATCAACAGCGGCAACGCTGAAGATGCTGCCCAGATGGTGAAATTGGTAGACACGCCAGCTTCAGGTGCTGGTGACCGCAAGGTCGTGGAAGTTCGAGTCTTCTTCTGGGCACCAATTCAAGCTTCAAGGTTATACGCCTTGAACCTCACAAAAACCCGCGAAAGCGGGTTTTTGCGTTTCCGGGTTTAATACTCCCTCCGTGGCGAGGGAGCTTGCTCCCGCTGGAGGGCGAAGCCCTCCCCGGCCATCTGCCAGACAAGCCCAACTCCCCACTTATCGTCAAGACGCACATGAGAAACAATATCGTTTATCATTGTTACAAGTTTTTGCTACACGACAGTGAGGAACCCCGCGAATGATGTTTCGATCCACCCTGCGCCGCGCCCTGACCTTCACCCTGCTCGGCCTGACCCTCGCAACGCCCCTCACCCAAGCCGCCGACAAAGTGGAACTGACACTCTATAACGGCCAACACAAAGAAGTCGGCGACGAACTCGCCAAGGCCTTCGAGGCCAAGACCGGCATTCACGTCAACGTGCGCAAGGGCAGCAGCAACCAGCTCGCCAGCCAAGTCGTCGAAGAAGGCGACCGCTCCCCCGCCGATGTGATCTACACCGAAGAGTCGCCGCCGCTGAACAAGCTCGGCGAACAAGGCCTGCTGGCGAAGATCGATGATGCGACCCTCAATGTGCTTCCCAAAGACTATGTCGCCAACAACGGCACCTGGATGGGTGTGACCGCTCGCGTTCGCGTGGTCGCCTACAACCCCAAGCTGGTCGATGAAAAGGACCTGCCGAAAACCGTCCTCGATTTCGCCCAGCCACAATGGCAAGGCAAGGTCGGCTTCGTACCGACCAGCGGCGCGTTCCAGGAGCAAGCGGTAGCGATCATCAAATTGCACGGCAAGGAAGCCGCCGAAGAATGGCTCACCGGGCTACGCGCCTTCGGCAAGGTCTACAGCAACAACATGGTCGCCCTCAAAGCCGTGGAGAACGGCGAAGTGGCGACGGTCCTGGTGAACAATTACTACTGGTTCGCCCTGCAGCGGGAAAAGGGACAGCTCGATTCCAGACTGCATTACTTCACCGGCGGCGATGCCGGTGGCCTGGTCACCGTCTCCAGCGCCGCCGCACTGAAATCCAGCAAACACCCCAAGGAAGCCCAACAGTTGCTGGCCTACATGGCCAGCGAAGAAGGCCAGCGGGTGATTACCCAGACGTCGGCCGAATACCCGCTGCACAAGGGCATGACCTCGGACCGCGGCCTCAAGCCGTTCAATGAGCTGGAGCCACCGAAAGTCACCCCGGCCGACCTCGGCAATGCCGAAGAAGCCTTGGAACTGGAACGTGAAGTCGGCCTGAACTGATGACGCCGTCGCCAAGTGCCTCTCCCGCAGCCGGGGCTTACGCTCCCCGGCGCAAGCGCCCTTCGATCGGGTTGCTGCTGCCAGTGCTGCTGCTCGTCCTGCTGAGCCTGCTGCCATTGGCCTACGTGGTTACAAAGGCATGGCAGGCCGGCTGGGCAGAGGCATTGCATTTGCTGTGGCGGCCTTATGTATTCGGCTTGCTGCGCAACACGCTGATGCTGATGACCGGCGTCACGTTGGCCTGCGGCATCATCGGTCTGTCCCTGGCCTGGCTGCTGGAGCGCAGCAACCTGCCGGGGCGGCGCGTCTGGGGCGTTATCCTGTGCCTGCCGTTCGCGGTGCCGGCGTTTATCAGCAGCTTCACCTGGGTTTCCCTGAGCGCTCAGTTCGAAGGGCTGGGCGGGGCAATCCTGGTGATGACACTGTCCAAATATCCGTTGATCTTTCTTCCCGTGGCGGCAACGCTGCGCAACCTCGACCCGTCCCTTGAAGAGTCCGCCCGCACCCTGGGCCACAACCGCTGGGGCGTGTTTTTTCGCGTCACCCTGCCCTTGCTCTGGCCTTCGCTGCTGGCCGGCTCCCTGCTGATTGCCCTGCACATGCTGGTGGAGTTCGGCGCGCTGTCGATCATCGGCCTGCAGACGTTTACCACAGCCATCTATCAACAGTTCGAACTGGAATTCAGCAACGCCAATGCCGCCATGCTGTCAGCGGTGTTGCTGGTGCTGTGCATGGCGCTGTTGTGGCTGGAACTGCGAGTACGCGGCAAGGGCCGCCATGTGCGCACCGGCCAAGGCGCGGCGCGCCAGGCCGGACAGGTACGGCTCGGCCCATGGACGCTTCTTGGGCAACTGTATTGCCTGGCCCTTGCGGTCATCGGCAGCGGAATTCCGCTGGGGATGTTGGCGTATTGGCTGGCAGTGGGCACGTCCGCCGCGTTTCCTGCGAGCGAAATTGGCGAAGCGTTATTGTCGTCCCTGGCACTTTCGCTGGGCGGCGCCGCGCTCTGCCTTGTGCTGGCCGTGCCGGTCGGCCTGCTGGTAGTGCGCCACAAGGGGCGGCTGGCGATATGGGCCGAACGCCTGCCTTACCTGCTGCATGCGCTGCCCGGATTGGTGATCGCCCTGAGCCTGGTGTATTTCGCCCTGCACTACGTGCCGGCGCTGTACCAGACTTCAGGCCTGCTGTTGATTGCCTATGCGCTGCTGTTCCTGCCACTGGCCCAGGCCCCGGTGCGTACCGCGCTGAACAAGGCCGCGCCGCAGCTGGAAGAAGCGGCGCGCACGCTGGGAGCGTCGTCGTTCAGCGCGTTTTGCCGCGTGACCCTGCCGATCATCTTCCCGGCGCTGGGCGCGGCGTTCGCGTTGGTGTTCCTGGATGCGATGAAGGAATTGACCGCCACGCTGTTGCTGAGCCCGACCGGGCTCAATACGTTGGCGACAGCGGTGTGGGCACATACGTCGAATGTGGAATTCGCGGCGGCAGCGCCGTATGCGGCGCTGTTGATAGTGGTGTCGGGGTTGCCGGTGTATTTACTGACGACGCGAATGTATCTGAGCCGCTGAGAGAGCTTTCGCGAGCAGGCTCGCGAAGAGACAGCCATTGAATCTCGAATCAGGCCCTGAACTGCCCCAGGCTAGCCTTCAACTGCGCCGCCAGATTATCCAACACCTTGCCACTGGCCGTCGTCTCAACCACCGCCTGGGCAGCTTTCTCGGCTTGGGCATGAATGGTCTCGACCCGACCACGCACCGCTTGCGCACCCTGGGCCTGATGCGCCGCTGCCTGGGTCGCCAGACCGATGGCCGCATGCACCTGCTCGACCGACGCCTGCACCGACTGCTGCAGCCGCGCACTGTCACGCAATACCGACAGCCCCTCACTGGCCTGGCGCCCGGCCTGGCCAATCGCTGCCACCGCTTCACGCGCGCCTTGTTGCAGTGCCACGATATGGGCCTGAATGTCGCCGGTTGAACTCTGGGTCTTGCTCGCCAGCGCCCTCACCTCATCCGCCACCACCGCAAACCCGCGCCCGGTCTCCCCGGCACGCGCTGCCTCGATGGCCGCGTTCAAGGCCAACAGGTTGGTTTGCTCGGCGATGCCGTGGATCACCGTCAGCACCACTTCGATCTGCTCGCTCTGCTGGGCCAGCCGCTCGATGACCTTCGCCCCCGTGTCCACCTGCCCGGCCAGCGCCTCGATCAAACTGCCGACCTTGGCCGACGTTCGAGTGGTTTCATCAGTGGCCTGACGGATCTCCACGACCTGCTGCAAGGCCGCCTGCATCGCCTGGCTTTCCGACTGCGCCTCATCGGCCATCTGCGACAGCGCTCGCAGGCTCTCGGCCACTTC
Source organism: Pseudomonas sp. HB05 (assembly GCF_016756915.1). Classification (NCBI taxonomy): domain Bacteria; kingdom Pseudomonadati; phylum Pseudomonadota; class Gammaproteobacteria; order Pseudomonadales; family Pseudomonadaceae; genus Pseudomonas; species Pseudomonas sp. HB05. The sequence goes on along the minus strand of NZ_JAESPG010000004.1, from coordinate 245,973 downwards.
ATCGCGCTGCATCCCGGCCGCCGCGTCGGCACCGGAGTTGCGCAAGGTCATCGCGCCAATTTCCTGACCAGTACGCTGGGCCACGTCCCCCGCCTCGCGCACGATGGGTTGCAACTTATCCACAAAGCGATTGACCGCCGAGGCCATGTCGCCGATTTCGTCCTTGCTGTTGATCTGCACGCGCTTGGTCAAATCGCCCTCGCCCGCCGCCAGGTCGTTCATCGCAGCGATCAACAGCTTCAAGCGATTGACCACCCGACGCCCCAGCACCACGGCCAGCAACACCAACACGCCCAACCCCACCAGCGCCAGGCCCAGGCCGATGCGCCAGCGCAACGTCCCCGCAGCCTCCTGCACGGTCGCAGCGGTATTGGTCTGCATTTCGGTGGCGGTGGCCTGCGCCGAGTCCAGCCGGCCGCGCATCGCGGCGGCACTGTCGGCAGCCGCGCCCTTGAGGCTGTCGCCCACCAGTTGATCGCTGCTGGCGATCAATGCGGAGAAACGCTGGTCAAGCGCCTTCAGGTCGGTCTCCACTGAAGCGGTGGAAACGCCCATCAGCACCTTGCCGATTTCCACCCCATTGGGGTTGATCGAGGCTTCGAGGTAAAAAACCGATGGATCGTTCTTCGCCGCGTCCAGCACTTTGTCCAGTGCCCGTTCGCCCTTGCCCTTTTCCAACAGGGCCTTGTTGATCGGATTTTCCCGGTTCAGATAACGGGTCAGGTGTTCCCCAGCGGCGTCGTCGTAGATGACAAACAGCACATTGGGATTACGCTGGGCCCGACGGGCGAATTCGGACAAGGTCGGCACGTCACTGTCCCACATGGCGCGAGGCGCGACCGAGGCCAGAAGCTGCGCCATATCATTGGCGGAATCACGCAAGTCTTTTTCCAGGGTCGCCCGCAGTTGGGCCTGCTCTTCCTTCAGACGCGAGGACAAACCGGCGGTCAATCGCTGGCGGGTGCTGGCGGACAAACTGTCCAGGCTCGACGTGACTTCGCGCCCAGCCTGCTCCAATTCACCGGCCAGCTTCTGGCTGTCGGCGCCCAGGCGCGCGCCCAGATCGGACTCCAACGCCGTGACCGTGCTTCGGGTCAGCGCAACCGCAACCAGTACTTGCACCAAAAGGGCGATACCGAGCGTAACGAACACAGGCCGCAACAAACGGCTTTGTAACAGTGAGAGAACGGCCGACACTTGAAATCCCTCTACCAAACGCCATTAATTTGATGGCACTCGTGAAAGCGGTGCCTTAATGGTGAGGCATAGCAAGTGTCGTGCCGTCGGCCAGACAGAAACGACAAAGGGCTCCCTAAGGAGCCCTTTGTTTTTTACATCAACGACTTATCAGCCAAACGGATGACGCAGGACGATGGTTTCGTTGCGGTCCGGACCCGTCGAAATAATGTCGATCGGCGCACCGACCAGCTCTTCGACGCGCTTGATGTAGTTGCGCGCGGCCAACGGCAGCTCTTCCAGGGTCTTGGCGCCCACGGTCGACTCGGTCCAGCCTGGCATCTGCTCGTACACCGGCTCCAGGCCGATGTAGCTGTCGGCGTCGGTCGGTGCGTCGATGACGGCGCCGTCCTGGTTCTTGTAGCCCACGCAGATATTGATGGTTTCCAGGCCGTCCAGCACGTCCAGCTTGGTCAGGCACAGGCCCGAGATGCTGTTGACGTCGATGGCGCGACGCAGGATCACGGCATCGAACCAGCCGCAACGACGAGCACGACCGGTGGTAGCACCGAACTCGTGGCCGCGCTTGGCGAGGAAGGCACCGACGTCGTCGAACAGCTCAGTCGGGAACGGACCCGAGCCGACGCGGGTGGTGTAGGCCTTGGTGATACCCAGGATGTAGTCCAGGTACATCGGGCCAAAGCCCGAACCGGTGGCGATACCGCCCGCAGTGGTGTTGGAGCTGGTGACGTACGGGTAGGTGCCGTGGTCGATGTCCAGCAGCGAACCCTGGGCGCCTTCGAACATGATGTCCTTGCCGGCGCGGCGCAGCTCGTGCAGCTCGGCAGTGACGTCGAGCATCATCGGCTTGAGCAGCTCGGCGTATTCCATGCACTCATCCAGGGTCTTCTGGAAGTCGATGGCCGGCTCTTTGTAGTAATTGACCAGGACAAAGTTGTGGTAGTCCAGCAACTCGCCCAGCTTGGCGGCGAAACGCTCACGGTGGAACAGGTCACCGATACGCAGGCCGCGACGAGCCACCTTGTCTTCGTAGGCCGGGCCGATGCCGCGACCGGTGGTGCCGATCTTCAGCTCGCCACGGGCCTTTTCACGGGCCTGGTCCAGCGCCACGTGATAGGACAGGATCAGCGGGCAGGACGGGCTGATACGCAGGCGCTCGCGCACCGGTACGCCTTTCTCTTCCAGCTTGATGATTTCCCGCAGCAGGGCGTCGGGCGCCACCACCACACCGTTGCCGATCAGGCATTGCACGCCTTCGCGCAGCACGCCAGATGGAATCAGGTGCAGGACGGTTTTTTCACCGTCGATCACCAGGGTGTGACCGGCGTTGTGGCCACCTTGGTAGCGCACTACGGCGGCAGCATGTTCGGTCAGCAGATCGACGATCTTGCCTTTGCCCTCATCACCCCATTGGGTGCCCAGGACTACGACATTCTTACCCATAACACTTGTCCTCATTCGCGCAAACTTGGTGCCGGCTCCAGGCCGGCAGGAAAACTCAAGAAGCCAGCGGCAATACTTGCCAAAGCCCGTTCTGCTGAATCAATTGCCGGTCGCAGTCCGCTTCACGGGCGGCGGCCAAAGGTTGTCCAGGCAAGGCCTGGACGACACGCTGACCCTCACTGCGCAACTGGCAGACCGCCTGCCAGAGTGCCGCATCCGTACTGTCAGGCATCCAGATACCGCCAGACGGTAGCTCGACTTCAGCACGCCCCAGGGTCACCAGGGTTTTCAAATCGGTGGAAAAACCGGTCGCCGGACGAGCGCGACCGAAGTCAGCGCCGATGTCGTCGTAGCGACCGCCCTGGGCGATGGACTGGCCAACACCCGGGACGAACACCGCGAACACCACGCCGGTGTGGTAGTGATAACCGCGCAGCTCGCCCAGGTCGAAATACAGCGGCAATTCCGGGAAACGCACCGACAGGCGCTCGGCAATCGCCAACAGATCGTCCAGCGCCGCCAACACCGGGGCCGGCGCGCCGGCCAGGCGCTCGCGGGCAGCGTCCAGCACTTCACGGCCACCACAGAGATCCACCAACGCCCGCAACATGCCAGACAGATCGCTCGGCAGGCCTTCGGTCAGGCTGATGACTTCATCGATGGCCTTGCGCTGCAAGGCGTCGAACAACCGTTGCTCCACTTCACCGGACAAACCGGCCGCACGGGCGAGGCCACGGTAGATACCGACATGGCCAAGGTCCATGTGGACATCCGGCACATCAGCCAGTTGCAGCATGGCCAGCATCAGGCTGATGACTTCAACGTCGCTGCTTGGGCTGGCATCGCCGTACAGTTCGGCACCCAGCTGAATCGGGCTGCGCGAGGATGACAAGGCGCGCGGCTGGGCATGCAGGACGCTGCCGGCGTAGCACAGGCGGCTCGGGCCTTCGCGACGCAGGGTGTGGGCGTCGATGCGCGCCACTTGAGGCGTGATGTCAGCCCGAAAGCCCATCTGCCGCCCCGATTGCGGGTCGATGACCTTGAAGGTGCGCAGATCCAGGTCCTGGCCCGCACCGGTCAGCAGGGATTCCAGGTACTCGATATGCGGGGTCACGACGAACTCGTAACCCCAGCTCTGGAACAGATCCAACACCTGCCGACGCGCTACTTCGATACGCGCGGCTTCCGGTGGCAGTACTTCTTCGATGCCATCTGGCAGCAGCCAGCGGTCTACCGTTGCCATTACGCCATTCCCCTATGGTCCGGGCGGCCAGCTTTCGGGCTGGCCTTGAGTGAAGCAGAAAATGCCCGCGTCATGCGAAAAACCGCAAACAACGCGCAAGGGCGACGTGACGAATGGCCCTGGATCGGCCTCGCCAAGCACTTTCCTCGAAAAACCTGTCGGGTCGTTCAACCCGACGCCTGCACCGCATAAACCACAATCGAACGCGCAGACGCAAAAAAGCCGGGAATTTCCCGGCTGCCGCATCATACACACGTTTTCCCAAAGGATCACCCCGCCCGACGTTTTAGCCGCCGGGCGGAGTGCTTCAGGTCAACGTCGTATCAAGGCTTGGCCTTTTCCAGGTAGTGGAAAAAGTCGCTGCTTGGGTCCAGGACCATGACGTCGGATTTGTTCGCAAAGCTTTCACGGTAGGCGCGCAGGCTACGGTAGAACCCGTAGAACTCCTGATCCTGGCCGTACGCCTTGGCGTAGATCGCAGCGGCCTGGGCATCACCATCACCGCGGACCTCTTCCGATTCACGGTAGGCTTCGGCCAGCAGCACGCGGCGTTGACGGTCGGCGTCGGCACGGATGCCTTCGGCCAGCTCGTTACCCTTGGCGCGGTGCTCACGAGCTTCACGCTCACGCTCGGTGCTCATGCGTTCGAACACGCTGCGGTTCACTTCCTTCGGCAGGTCGATGGCCTTGACCCGGACATCGACCACTTCGATACCCAGCTCCTTTTCCGCCATTGCGTTCAGCGAACGGGTGATGTCGGCCATGAGCGCATCACGCTCGCCGGACACCACTTCATGCAAGGTACGCTTACCGAACTGGTCACGCAGGCCCGACTCCAGGCGACGGGACAGGCGTTCGTCGGCGATCTGCTTGAGGCCGGAAGTCGCGGTGTAGAAGCGCTCGGCATCCTTCACGCGCCACTTGGCGTAGGCATCGACCATCACGGCTTTCTTTTCCAGCGTCAGGAAGCGTTGCGTCGGTGCATCGAGGGTCATCAGGCGGCCGTCGAACTTGCGCACCTTGTTGACGTACGGCACCTTCACATGCAGCCCTGGCTGGACATCAGCCTGGACCACGCGACCGAATTGCAGCAACACCGCACGCTCGGTCTGAGCCACGATGTAGAAGCAGTTCCAGGCAGCGATCGCCACGACGACACCGACAATAAGGGCGATCAGCGATTTATTGCTCATCAGCGACTCTCCCTGGTACGTGCTTGCTGTTGCTGCAGATCCGCCGCCGCACGGGCATTGGCTTCATTGCTCGCGGCTGCCGCGCTGGTGGGTGGCGTACCGGTATTGCGGCTGCCCTCGACCATCTTGTCCAGCGGCAGGTACAGCAGATTGCTCTGGCCGTTCTTGTTGCCGGTCACGAGGACCTTGCTGGTGTTGCTGAAGACTTCCTGCATGGTGTCCAGGTACAGACGCTGACGGGTCACTTCAGGGGCCTTGCGATACTCGGCCACCAGCTTGGTGAAGCGATCAGCCTCACCCTTCGCACGGGAAACCACTTCGTCGCGATAACCGTTGGCATCCTCGATGATGCGCTGGGCCTGGCCACGGGCTTCCGGCACGACGCCGTTGGCATAGGTTTCGGCCTGGTTGCGCGAACGCTGTTCGTCTTCACGGGCGCGGATCACGTCGTCGAAGGCTTCCTGTACTTCGCGCGGTGCCGCTGCGCTCTGGACGTTGACCTGGGTGACGGTGATACCGGTGCGATAGGTATCGAGGAAGCGCTGCAGGCGTTCCTTGATTTCGCTGGCCATCAGCTCACGGCCTTCGGTCAGCACCTGGTCCATGGCAGTGGAGCCCACCACATGGCGCAAGGCACTTTCAGTCGCGTGTTGCAGGCTGATTTCCGGCTGGTCGACGTTCAACACGAAGTCCTGCAGGTTGGTGATCTTGTACTGCACGGTCAGCGGCACTTCGACGATGTTCTCGTCTTCGGTCAGCATCTGGCCCTGCTTGGTGTAGGCACGCTCACGCGTGACGTTCTCCATGTACTTCTGGTCGATCGGCGGGAAATAGATGTTCAGGCCCGGGCCGACGGTTTCGTAGTATTTGCCGAAGCGCAGCACAACGGCCTGCTCCTGCTCGTCCACGACATAAACCGCACTGTACAGCCAGACAGCCGCGAGCACGACAAGACCGATGCCGAGCAGGCCGAAACCGCCGCCCTTGCCCGGACGGCTGCCGCCATCGTCACCGCGTTTCTTACCACCACCGAACAAACCGTTCAGGCTTTCCTGCAGCTTGCGGAAGGCCTCGTCGAGATCCGGTGGTCCCTTGCGGTCGCCGTTGTTACGACGCTTGCCGCCCCAGGGATCCTGGTTATTCGAGTTGCCACCCGGCTCATTCCAAGCCATAGCGCTCTCCATCTGATAAAGCAAAGACGCACCCACGGCGCGCCGGCCAATGCTACAGAATGCCTGACACAGCTTTCTCAGGCTTTTATTGCAAAGTGTGTTGCTCGATGAATTCCATCGGTTGCAGCCCTTCACGACTGACCAGTCGGTTCAGTTCCGACCGTGGCAGGCGAACGGCCAGCAGGCAAGCGCCTTCTTCGTCGTGTTCTTCTTTCTGTACCGCACCCAGCTCGAAAAACTGCGCACGCAGCCGGGCAAAACGCTGCGGCAGCTTCAGGGTGCCGACAAACAGATCATCGCCCAGCAGCTCCGCCACGGCCTGCTTGAGCAGGTCCAGGCCGCTGCCATCGCGGGCCGAGAGCCAGACCCGTTGCGGCTTGCCATCGGCATCGCGCTGGATCTGCGGCTCGACCCCTTCGAGCAAATCGAGTTTGTTGTATACCTCGAGGATCGGCAAGTCCTGGGCCCCGATCTCGCCCAGCACCACCATGACCTGCTCGATCTGCAGCATCCGATCCGGTTCGGCGGCATCGATCACATGCAACAGCAGGTCGGAGTTGCTCGACTCTTCGAGCGTAGCTCGGAAAGCCTCGACCAGCTTGTGTGGCAAATGCCGGATGAAACCCACGGTATCGGCCAGCACGATCGGCCCGAGGTCGTTCAGCTCGAGCCGGCGCAGGGTCGGGTCGAGGGTGGCGAACAATTGGTCGGCGGCGTACACGTCGGATTGGGTGACGTTGTTGAACAGGGTCGATTTGCCGGCGTTGGTATAACCCACCAGTGAAACCGTCGGGATGTCGGCGCGCTTGCGGCCGCGTCGCGACTGCTCGCGCTGGCTGCGGACCTTCTCCAAGCGCCCCTTGATCTGGCGCAGGCGAACCCGCAGCAGACGCCGGTCGGTTTCCAGCTGGGTTTCACCCGGGCCGCGCAGGCCGATACCGCCCTTCTGCCGCTCAAGGTGAGTCCAGCCGCGAACCAGCCGCGTGCTCATGTGTTCAAGCTGGGCCAATTCGACCTGTAGCTTGCCTTCATGGGTACGGGCACGTTGGGCGAAGATATCGAGAATCAGCCCGGTGCGGTCGATCACGCGACACTCGAAGACGCGCTCGAGGTTACGTTCCTGGCTGGGCGTAAGGATGTGGTTGAAGATCACCAGATCGATATGCTCGGCCTTGACCAGGTCGCGCAACTCCTCGACCTTGCCGCTGCCGATCAGGAATTTGGCGGTTGGCCGATGACGCGGCACGTTGAAAAACGCGACGGTCTCGGCGCCGGCCGAAATTGCCAATTCCTGAAACTCCTGCGGATCTTCGCGCGCCTCAGGGTCCTGTCCTTCCAAGTGAACGAGAATAGTCCGCTCACCACCACTGTGGCGCTCAAAGAACAAAGGAGGCTCCTATCAGGCGTTACCCGGTTCAGCGTCACCGCCTTCGGATTCGGTTGCGCTAGGCAGACGAATCGGACGAACCGGCACCACTGTCGAGATAGCGTGCTTGTAGACCATTTGGCTGACGGTATTTTTCAGCAGGATGACGAATTGGTCGAAAGACTCGATCGTGCCTTGCAGTTTGATCCCGTTGACCAGATAGATGGACACCCCAACTTTCTCTTTACGTAAAGTGTTCAAGTAAGGGTCTTGTAGCGAATGCCCTTTTGACATGTGCCGCACTCCTTTAAGGATCAATTATAAAATTCGGAATCAGATGGCTTGGGCCGTCACACCCCCAAGGATAGACGGCAATTGCAAGGACTCAGCTCAATATGGAGATGGTCCCGAGGTATTTCAAGGCGCGTGGCAGATTGTCGCAATCAAGACTGTCGAGCCAATGCAGGTCAGTCCAGCTGCGCAGCCAGGTGAACTGGCGCTTCGCCAATTGACGCGTGGCGATAATCCCCCGCTCGCGCATCTCGGCTGACGTCAGCTTGCCGTCCAGGTAGTCCCAGACTTGTCGATAACCCACCGCACGTATAGACGGCAACCCGGCATGCAGGTCACTTCGCTCACGCAGGGCTACGACCTCGTCTATGAACCCCTGTTCCAACATTAATGTGAATCTTTGTTCAATTCGCCGATGCAGCACTTGCCGGTTCGCCGGAGCGATGGCCAGATTCGCGACAGTATAGGGCAATTGTTGCAGTCCCGAAGCGGCTGCTTCAGTACTTTGCGCAGATTGTCGCTGGCGCAGGGCGGTCATGCTCTGGCCGCTGACCCGATAAACCTCCAGGGCCCGGCTGAGTCGTTGCGGGTCGTTGGGGTGAATGCGCGCTGCGGACTCGGGGTCGATGGCCGCCAATTGCTCGTGAAGCGCTTGCCAGCCAAGGCGCGCGGCCTCTTCTTCGATCTGCGCGCGCACCTCGGGATCGGCCGCCGGCATGTCCGCCAATCCATCGACCAGTGCCTTGTAATACAGCATCGTGCCGCCCACCAGCAGCGGAATCTTGCCCCGCGCGGTGATCTCGGCCATGGCCTGGAGCGCGTCACGCCGAAAATCAGCCGCCGAATAGGCTTCGGCCGGGTCGAGGATATCGATCAGCCGATGAGGGAACTCAGCCAGCAGTTCTTTCGATGGTTTGGCGGTGCCGATGTCCATGCCCCGGTAGACCAGCGCCGAATCGACGCTGATCAACTCGCAAGGCAGGACCTTGGTCAACTCGATGGCCAGGTCGGTCTTGCCGGCGGCGGTCGGGCCCATCAGGAAAATCGCGGGTGGCAACGGGTTCATCAACGACCGCGCAGGAACAGTTTGTCCAGGTCGTCCAGGCCCAATTGGGTCCAGGTCGGCCGGCCATGGTTGCATTGACCGCTGCGCTCGGTGTTTTCCATATCCCGCAGCAGGCCGTTCATTTCCGGCAAGGCCAAGCGCCGATTCGCGCGGATCGCGCCGTGGCAGGCCATGGTGCCGAGCAATTCATTCAAGTGCGCCTGGATCCGGTCGCTGGTGCCGTACTCCATCAGGTCCGCCAGCACGTCGCTGACCAGGCGATTGGCCTCGGCCTGCTTCAACAAGGCCGGGATCTGCCGGATCGCCAGGGTTTCCGGGCCCAAGCGCTGCAATTCAAAGCCCAGGCGCTGGAACCAGCTCACGTGTTCTTCGGCGCAATCGGCTTCACGCTGGCTGACGGCCAGGGATTCGGGGACGAGCAGCGGCTGGCCGCTCAATCCTTCGCTGGCCATGGCGATCTTCAATCGCTCGTACATGATCCGCTCGTGGGCGGCGTGCATGTCCACCAGGACCAGGCCTTGGGCGTTCTCGGAAAGGATGTAGATGCCCTTGAGCTGCGCCAGGGCATAACCCAGCGGCGGGATATCGCCCTGGCCGTCGGGCAACGCCGTCGCCGCGATTTCAGGCAAAGGCTTGAAGAATTCGCGATACGCCGCCTGGGCCTCGGCCGCCGGCACATTCGACTGGGGACGGGGGGCGTATTGATATTGATAACCGCTGCCGGCGCCGCTTCCGGCCGTATTGAAGCTCGGTTGGGGCTGAGGTTGCTCCAGCAGTGCATGGGCGGCCAGGCGCATTTCACCCTGGGGACCGAATTCGCCAGCCTCCAGCCCGGTTGGCCGGACCATGCCGGCCACCGCCGCCGGGGCCGCCAACTGGTCTTCGGGGCGCACATCGCCCAAGGCTCGGTGCAAGGTGCCATAGAGGAAATCGTGGACCATGCGCCCATCACGGAAACGTACTTCATGCTTGGTCGGGTGCACGTTGACGTCCACCACCGAAGGATCGACCTCGAAAAACAGCACGAAAGTCGGGTGCCGACCGTTGAACAGCACATCGCGATAAGCCTGGCGCACCGCGTGGGCCACCAGTTTGTCGCGCACCGCCCGGCCATTCACGTAGAAATACTGCAAGTCCGCCTGGCTGCGGGAGAACGTCGGCAAACCGACCCAACCCCACAGGTGCAGGCCATTGCGCTCCACCTCGATGGGCAACGCCTGCTCCAGGAACCCCGCGCCGCACACCGCCCCCACGCGCCGGGCGCGGGCCGCATCGTCGCGGGCTTCGTGCAGGCTGAGGATGGTCTTGCCGTTGTGGCGCAGATGGAAGGCCACATCAAAACGCGCCAGGGCCAGGCGTTTGATGACTTCTTGCAGGTGATCGAATTCGGTTTTCTCGGCCTTGAGAAATTTACGCCGGGCCGGAGTGTTGAAGAACAGGTCGCGCACTTCCACCGAAGTGCCCACCGGATGGGCGGCGGGCTGTACGTGCGAGGCCATGTCGCGGCCTTCGGTCTCGACCTGCCAGGCCTGGTCGGCGTCGCGGGTGCGGGACGTGAGTGTCAGGCGCGACACCGAGCTGATCGACGCCAGCGCCTCGCCACGAAACCCCAGGCTCATGACCCGTTCGAGGTCTTCCAAGTCACGGATCTTGCTGGTGGCGTGACGCGCCAGGGCCAAGGGCAGGTCGTCAGCCGGAATGCCGCGACCGTCGTCGCGCACCCGCAACAGCTTGACCCCGCCCTGCTCGACATCCACGTCGATGCGCTTGGCCCCGGAGTCGAGGCTGTTTTCCAGCAACTCCTTGATCACCGACGCCGGACGTTCGACCACCTCGCCGGCGGCGATCTGGTTTGCCAGCCGGGGGCTGAGCAGCTCGATACGGGCGTTGCTGCCGTTCGCTTCGTCGCTCATTGCTTGACCGCCACTTCATTGCCCGGAATGGTCAGGGTCTGGCCAATCTTGAGCTCATCGCTCTTGAGATTGTTGGCGCTGCGCAAGGTGGCGGGCGACACCTGGTAGCGCACGGCGATCATCGCCAGGGTTTCGCCCGGACTGACCCGGTGGTCCCGCGGCCCCTGGGCGATCTTGCCGGAATCGCGCAGCCAGGCAATGTAGGTGCCCGGCGGTGGATTCTGCTGGAAGAACTGCCGCACGCCGCTGCTGATGGAGCGGGCCAAGGCCTGTTGGTGGCTCGAAGAGGACAGCTTCGAGGCTTCGTTGGCGTTGGAGATGAACCCGGTTTCCACCAGGATCGATGGGATGTCCGGCGACTTCAGTACCATGAACCCGGCCTGCTCCACGCGTTGCTTGTGCAACGGTGTGACGCGGCCGATGTTGCTCAGTACTTTCTGGCCGACGTTCAGGCTGGACGTCAACGAGGCCGTCATCGACAGGTCGAGCAGGACACCGGCGAGCATCCGGTCCTTGTCGTCGAGGCTGACGTTGCCGGCACCGCCGATCAGGTCGGAACGGTTTTCGCTGTCGGCCAGCCAACGGGCAGTCTCGGAAGTCGCGCCACGGTCGGACAGGGCAAACACCGAGGCGCCGAACGCGGCGGCGGAAGGCGCGGCGTCGGCGTGAATGGAAACGAACAGGTCGGCGCCTTTCTTGCGGGCGATTTCGGTACGGCCGCGCAACGGGATGAAATAGTCCCCCGTGCGGGTCAATTCGGCGCGGAAGCCTTTCATGCCGTTGACCTGGCGCTGCAACTCACGGGCGATGGACAGCACCACGTCTTTTTCGCGCTGCCCACGCGAGCCCGAGGCGCCCGGGTCTTCGCCACCGTGGCCGGCGTCGATCACGACAATGATGTCGCGCTTGCCGGCCGGAGCCGGTGGCAGCTTGATCGCAGGTTCGGTCGGCGTCACCGGAACCGCAGGCACCGTGGCGACATTGGTCGGCGGCGGTGGCGGCGGTGCGGCGTCGGCCGGGTTGTCGAACAGATCGACCACCAGCCGGTTGCCGTACTGGGCGTTCGGGGCCAGGGTGAAGCTTTTGGGCGTCACGGCTTTTTTCAGGTCGATGACCACCCGCAGGTCGGTCGGCGTACGCTGGGCCGAGCGCATCGCGGTAATCGGCGTGTTGGCGGTGGGCACGTTCAGCGGTGCGCCCAGGGACGCACCGTTGATGTCGATCACCAGGCGATCCGGGGCGCTCAGGGTGAATACGCTGTGCTGAACCGGGCCTGTCAGGTCGAACACCAGCCGGGTATTGTCCGGCGCCCGCCACAGGCGAACGCTGTTGACCTTTGTCTCAGCCACAGCATCGACGGCCAGTGCCGTAAGCAACAGTCCTACGACAGCAACCACCGCGCGAAAGCGCATACCAAACCCCATCATCTAATTAGTTTTCCAAAGCCAAGGCGGCACACCACGACTCGCCACGCGAGCCTTGCGGGGTCAGTTTCAATGAACGCCCGCCGTTCTGCGCGCCAATGGTAATGGTCAGGTCGGGCTTTGGCAAAAAGCCTGCACCCTTCTGGGGCCATTCGATCAGGCACAAGGCGTCGTCCTCGAAATAGTCGCGGATGCCGAGGAACTCCAGCTCTTCGGGATCCACCAGTCGGTACAGGTCGAAATGGAAGGCCCGGACGTCGCCAATCTCGTAGGGCTCGACCAAGGTGAACGTAGGACTCTTGACCGAACCGACGTGTCCGAGGCCGCGAATGACACCGCGGGACAGGGTGGTCTTCCCCGCGCCCAGGTCGCCTTCGAGGAAGATCAGGCCATGGCCTGCGGTGATCTGCGCGATGCGGGCGCCAAATTGTGTCATGGCTTGTTCGTCCGCCACGTACAGGATTACTTCAGACACGGTGATTGCTCCTCCAACAACTGACGAATGGCCGGGATCAGATCGGTCGCCGCCAATCCTCGGCCCGCGCGACCGACCTGGACGCCGGCATTGGCATGCAGCCAGACCGCCAGGCAGGCGGCCTCGAATCCTTCCATTCCCTGGGCCAGCAAGGCGCCGACCACCCCGGCGAGCACATCCCCCAGGCCGGCAGTGGCCATGGCCGGATGGCCCTCGCCGCAGACCGCCAGGCGGCCGTCCGGGCTGGCGATGAGGCTGCCGGCGCCCTTGAGGATCACGGTGGCTGCGTATTTTTTGCTCAATGCATGGGCCGCCGCCGGGCGATCGGCCTGCACTTGGGCGGTGGATATTCCCAGCAACCGCGCGGCTTCGCCCGGATGCGGGGTGATGACGCATTGCTCGGGCAGGCTGACCGCGCCGCCGCTCAGCAAGTTCAGCGCGTCGGCATCCCACACCTGGGGCAGCGACACATTGGCCGCCGCCGACAACAGGCTACGCCCCCAAGCGGCCTGACCCAGGCCCGGGCCGACCACCAACACGCTGGCCTGCTTGAGCAAGCCCATCAATTGGTTCGCCGAATGGGTGCCTTGCACCATCACTTCCGGCAGACGCACCAGCGCCGAGGCGACGTGCTCGCTGCGCGTTGCCATCGAAACCATGCCCGCGCCACAGCGCAGGGCGCTTTCAGCGCTCATCTGGATCGCGCCGCCGAAACCTCGGTCGCCGCCAATCAACAGCACATGACCGAACTTGCCTTTGTGGGATGTGGGGACTCGAGGCGCCAGCCGCGGCAGATTATGCGGCAAGAGCAATCGAGCACTGGCAGGCGCCGACTCGACGAGGTCAGGGTCCGCGTGCAGGTCGTTGAACACCCACTCACCCACTCGATCCGCTGCATCCCCGGTGAACAGGCCAAGCTTGAGGCCAATGAACGTCACGGTCAGGTCAGCCGCTACCGCAGTTCCCAGCACGCGACCGGTGTCGGCACACAAGCCAGAGGGGATATCCACCGCCGCCACCGGCAAACCGCTGACATTGATCGTATCGATCGCGCGGACATACGGTTCGCGCACTTCGCCAGTCGTCCCGGTGCCAAGCAACGCGTCGAGCAACACACCACGCAATTCGGAATCGTCCGCCCAGGGCTCCACCGGCACACCGACCGCCACCGCCTCGGCATGGGCATTGGCGGCGTCTCCCAGCAAGCGCCGGGGCTCGCCCACCGCCAGCACCCGCACCGACCAGCCGGCGCGGCGGGCCAAGGCGGCCACCAGATAACCATCACCGGCATTGTTGCCGTGGCCGGCCAACACGGTCAGTTCGGTCGCTTCGGGCCAGCGCCGGACGATCGCTCGCCAGGTGGCGCGAGCGGCACGCTGCATCAATTCAAAGCCGCTGGTACCTGCCGCGATCAGTTGTGCATCGAGGGCCCGGACCTGCGCGGCGCTGTACAGCGCGTCGGGAAAATCATCTTTAGTGTGCGGCATGCGTCTTCGGGCTCCGATGTCTGGCAGAATTATACGCATCTCAGCTCCGGTTTCTCTCGCCTCATGCCTGCCATTCCCACAGACCTTGCCACCCTCGCCCAATCCATCAAGGACTGGGGCCGCGAACTGGGTTTCCAGCAGGTCGGCATCAGCGGCCTGGACCTCGCCGAGCACGAGCAACATCTGCAACGCTGGCTCGAGGCCGGCTACCACGGCGAAATGGATTACATGGGCGCCCACGGCAGCAAGCGGTCGCACCCTGAGGAACTGGTGCCCGGCACATTGCGCGTGGTGTCCCTGCGCATGGATTACCTGCCGGGCGACACACAAATGGCCCAACTGCTCGCCGAACCGGAAAAAGCCTACGTCTCGCGTTATGCGTTGGGCCGCGATTACCACAAATTGATCCGTAAACGCGTGCAACAACTGGCGGAAAAAATCCAGGCGGTCATCGGCCCTTTCGGCTACCGCGCCTTCGTCGACAGTGCGCCGGTACTGGAAAAAGCCATTGCCGAGCAGGCCGGCCTGGGCTGGATCGGCAAAAACACCCTGGTGTTGAACCGCAAGGCCGGCAGTTATTTTTTCTTGAGCGAGCTGTTTGTCGACCTGCCGCTGCCGGTGGATCCGCCCCACGGCACCGAGCATTGCGGAAAATGCACCGCCTGCCTGGACATCTGCCCTACCAATGCTTTCGTCGGCCCTTACGTATTGGACGCCCGGCGGTGCATTTCCTACCTCACCATCGAATTGAAGAATGCCATCCCGGAAGAGCTGCGGCCGTTGATCGGCAACCGGGTGTTCGGCTGCGATGACTGCCAGATCGTCTGCCCCTGGAACCGCTTCGCCCGGCCGTCCGGTGAGAGCGACTTCAAGCCGCGCCATAACCTGGACAATGCCGGACTCGCCGAGTTGTTCCTGTGGGACGAGGAAAAATTCCTCAGCAGCACCGAAGGCTCGCCCTTGCGTCGCGCCGGTTACGAACGCTGGTTGCGCAACCTCGCGGTGGGCCTGGGCAATGCGCCGTCAACGATTCCCGTGCTGCAAGCACTGGAGGCGCGGCGCGACTATCCATCGGAACTGGTGCGCGAGCATGTGGAATGGGCGTTGCGCCAGCACGCCGAGCGTCAGACTTCGTCGTTGTAGACGAACTTTGGCATTTCCCAGTGGAAGCGGATTGCCAGGAGCCGCAGCAGGAAACCGCCGAACAAGGTGATGAGGATCGCCTGTTCGTTCGGCAGTTGCAGGAAGACACACAATAGATAACACCACGCCGCGGCGAACGAGACGCTGGCGTAGAGTTCGCGGCGGAAGATCAAGGGAATGTCGTTGCAGAAGATATCCCGCAGGATGCCGCCAAACACACCGGTAATCACTCCACTGACCGAGGCCACCAACATGCCATGGCCCATTTCCAGGGCCGTCATGCAGCCGATCAGGGTAAATGCCACCAGGCCCACGGCATCGAGCACCAGGAACAACGAGCGCAGATGGCGCATCCAGCGCGCCAGGAACACCGTCAGCATCGCCGCTGCGGTGGTCAGCACCAGGTATTCCGGATGCTTGACCCACGTCAGCGGGTAGTGACCGAGCAGCACGTCGCGAACCGAGCCACCACCCAGCGCCGTGACACAGGCGATCAGCACCACGCCGAACCAATCCATGCCCCGCCGCCCGGCGGATAGCGCGCCGGTCATGGCTTCGGCGGTAATGGCGATCAGATACAGCATCAGCAACATGATGGCGGTCCTTACAAGAAGGCGCGCAGTCTAGCCAGTTTGGGCCGGCACCAAAAGAGGGCAAGGTCCCGCCTCCTGCCTGAGCGTGGCGAGGGGATTTATCCCCGCTGGGCTGCAAAGCAGCCCCAAATACAATCAACACCGACCGGCCTGACACAACCAAACATCAGGTCGAGGGGCTGCTCCGCAGCCCAACGGGGATAAATCCCCTCGCCACAAAAGCTTGCCCGCCAGTCGCTTGGGGTAGCTCAGAACTTGATGAAGTGCTTGCGGTAATGCTGCAGCTCGGCGATGGATTCACGGATGTCGTCCAGGGCCAGGTGCGTGCTGCCTTTCTGGAAACTGTCGCGAACCTCAGGGGCCCAGCGGGCAGCCAACTCCTTCAGGGTCGAGACGTCGAGGTTGCGGTAATGGAAATAGCTTTCCAGGGATTTCATGTGGGTATACAGGAAGCGACGGTCCTGGCAGATGCTGTTGCCACAGATCGGCGACTTGCCTCTTGGCACCCACTGCTCCAGGAAGGCGATGGTCTGTGCCTCAGCCTCGGCCATGCTGATCTTGCTCTCGCGAACGCGCTGGGTCAGGCCCGAGCCGCCGTGCTGGCGCGTGTTCCACTCGTCCATGCCGGCGAGGATTTCGTCGCTGTGATGAATCGCGATCACCGGCCCTTCGGCCAGGGTGTTGAGGTCGCTGTCAGTGACGATGGTGGCCATCTCGATGATGACATCGGTGTCAGGGTTCAGACCGGTCATTTCCAGGTCGATCCAGATCAGGTTCTGCGGGTTTTGCATGGGGGAGCTCCTCGGCTTAGCTGCGCAGTTTAGCCTAGGCAGCGTCTCGGGCGTGCTAAACTCGCGGCCGTTTTACCCTATTCGCTGCATTTCTTCATACGGAACACCCATGGCCAAACGCCAACTCAATCGTCGTCAGAACTGGCGCATCGAAAAGATCCAGGGCGAGCGCGCCGCCCGTGCCGCCAAACGCGAATCCAGTGCGGTCGAAGCCCTGGAGGGGGGCGACCTGGGTCCTGAACAGACCGGCCTGGTGATCGCTCACTTTGGTGTGCAAGTCGAAGTCGAGGCCCAGGAAGGCGAACTGGCCGGCCAGGTATTCCGTTGCCACTTGCGTGCCAACCTGCCGGCGCTGGTGACCGGCGACCAAGTGGTCTGGCGTGCCGGCAACCAGGGCATCGGCGTGATCGTCGCGCAATTGCCGCGTCACACCGAGCTGTGCCGTCCGGACAGCCGGGGCCAGCTCAAGCCGGTGGCGGCCAACGTCGACATGATCGTCATCGTGTTCGCCCCGTTGCCCGAGCCTCACGCCAACCTGATCGACCGCTACCTGGTGGCGGCCGAACACGCCGGCATCCGCCCGCTGCTGCTGCTCAACAAATTCGACCTGATCGACGAGCACAACGCCCCGGCGCTGAACGCCTTGCTGTCGGTCTATCGGGACCTCGGTTATCCGGTGCTGGAGGTCTCGGCCCATCACGGCAACGGCATGGAGCAATTGCAACGGCAGCTGGACGGGCGCATCAGCGTGTTCGTCGGCCAGTCCGGGGTCGGCAAGTCTTCCCTGGTCAACAGCCTGCTGCCGGAGGTCGAGACCCGCGTCGGGCCGTTGTCCGAACTGTCCGGCCAGGGCACCCACACCACCACCACCGCGCGGTTGTTCCACTTCCCTGGCGGCGGTGAATTGATCGACTCACCCGGTATCCGCGAATTCGGCCTGGGCCATGTCAGCCGGGCCGATGTCGAAGCCGGGTTCATCGAGTTCAACGAGCTGATCGGCACCTGCCGCTTCCGCGACTGCAAGCACGACCGCGAGCCCGGGTGCGCCTTGCTCAAGGCCTTGGAAGAAGGCCGTGTGCACCAGCAACGGATGAACAGCTACCGCTCGATCATCGCCAGCTTGCCGGAGAGCAGTTACTGAGTTGGCTGGACGCCTTTGTGGCGAGGGAGCTTGCTCCCTCGCCACAAAGGCAAGCAAGTCTCAAGCAAACCGATACCCACAAAAAAGCCGACATCGATGTCGGCTTTTTTGTGGGTCACTGCGCTGGCGGCTCCGCCGGTTTTGGCGCGGCGTCATCGAACAGGTTCAGGCGTTCTCGCAATTCATGGGCCGGCACGGGCTGTTGGTCCGCCGGCAGCGCGTTCGGATCCGCCGCCGCGCCGGGTGTTGTCGCCGGCGCTTCGCCTGGAGCGCCTTGGCCCTGGGCAGGGTCTGGCGTTGGATCGTCGGTCTGCGAGCCCTCGATGGCTTTCTGCGCCTTCTTGGTCAACACCACGATATCGATACGCCGGTTGACCGGGTTGAACGGGTCTTTGCGATCGAACAGCGCCGAAGATGCATAACCGACCACCCGAGCCACTTGCTCATCCGGATAGCTGCCCGCCACCAAGGCACGTCGTGCCGCGTTGGCGCGGTTGGCCGACAACTCCCAGTTACCGAAATCACCTTTGCCCACGTAAGGCTTGGCATCGGTGTGACCGCTGATACTGATCTTGTTCGGCACCGCCTTGATGGTGTCGGCCATGGCCAGCAGGATGTCTTCGAAATACGGTTTGAGCCGCGCGCTGCCAGAGTCGAACATCGGACGGTTGTCGGCGTCCATGATCTGGATACGCAGGCCGTTCGGCGTGATCTCGAACAGGATCTGGTCCTTGAACTTCTGCAGCTCGGGATTCTCTTCGACCTTGTTCTGCAACTCTTGCAGGAGCAATTCCAGGCGCTCGCGCTCGACCTGCTCGGCCATGCCCTCGGCCTCATTGGCGTCGACGGTCGCCTTGTCGGGCTGGGGCTGGGACTTGACCTCGGGGTTGAGGGTATTTTCCGGCGCCAGGACGGGCGAACCGCCCAGATCAATGATGTACGGCGTACCGCTCTCGGAAAAACCGACCGGGTCCTTGAAGTAACCGGCGATGGCGATCTTCTGTTCCGGCGTCGCAGTGGACAGCAGCCACAACACCAGGAAGAACGCCATCATCGCCGTGGCGAAGTCGGCGAAGGCGATTTTCCAGGCGCCGCCATGGTGCCCGCCGGCAATGCGCTTGACGCGCTTGACGATGATCGGCTGGTTATTTTCCATAACGAGTGCTCTGCTTCACAAATACTGTTCCATTTTGACGGTGCCTGTTGCTGCCATACTGCGTTGCCGCTCCTCGCCATAGCGGGCTATGACTCGTCGCGGCGCCTTGTCTGGCAGCAACAGTCACTCGCCAAAAAAGGAACGTATTTGTAAAGCAAAGCACTAGCGACCGCGAACCGCTTGTTCCAGCTCGGCAAAGCTTGGACGGTGCGCCGGGTAGAGGACCTTGCGACCGAACTCCACCGCCAGGGATGGCGGCATGCCCGAGGCCGAGGCCACCAGGGAAGCCTTGATGGCTTCGTAGACGTTGAGTTCTTCCTTGGCATCGTGGGCCAGGGAGTGGGCCAGCGGGCCGAAGAAGCCATACGCCGCCAAGATACCGAAGAACGTACCCACCAGTGCGGCACCCACGTGCAGGCCGATGGAGGCCTGGTCGCCCTCGCCCAGGGACGCCATGGTCACCACGATACCCAATACCGCCGCAACGATACCGAAGCCGGGCATGCCGTCGGCGATGCCGTTGACCGCGTGGGATGGGTGCTCCAAGTCTTCCTTGAGGCTGTACAGCTCCATGTCGAACAAGCCTTCCAGTTCGTGGGGCGCCATATTGCCGGACGACATGATGCGCAGGTAATCGCAGATGAACGCCGTCATGCGCTCGTCCTTCAGCACCGAAGGGTACTTGGCGAAGATCGGGCTGGCAGCGGCGTCTTCGATATCGCCCTCGATCGCCATCATGCCTTCGCGACGACTCTTGTTGAGGATCTCGTAGACCAGCCCCAGCACCTCCAGATAGAAGGTGTGGCTGAAGCGCGAGCCAAACATGCTCAAGGATTTCTTGAGGACATGCATGGTCATGTAGCCAGGGTTCGCCTGGAGGAATGCGCCAAGGGCGGCGCCGCCGATGATCATCACCTCGAAAGGTTGGATCAGGGCTGCGATCTTGCCATGGGAAAGCACGTATCCGCCGAGCACGCTCGCGAACACGACAATGATGCCGATAATTTTAGCCATAGATAGAAAGTACTTATTTAAGTCGGGTTCAAGGTCATATTCGGAAGCTGAAAAATCTCTTCTTCTACTTATCGGCAAAACTGCGCCAGACTATAGCCAGTTCCGGCGAAAAGCCAATTTTGCCCCGCTCCGGGCGCAGATACCCATGCGATGATCACGTCCAACCATGGCTAACGAAACGAACGTTCCGACACCAAGACCGACCACGCTCGAAGGCTGGCTGAAACTGCTCCAGGGCGTTCATCTGCCGGTGCCCCAGGCCAGTCACGACCTCGTCTGCAAGGCGATCGCAGACAGTCGTCGTTCATTGCGCGACATCGCCGAACTGATGCAGGACAGCCCCGCCCTGGCCCTGAGCGTCATCCGCGAAGCCAATCATCACACCCATGGCACCCTGGCGGAGCCGGCGGAAAATCTCGAAGTGGCGATCAACCGCCTCGGCCTCAAGCGCACCGAGGAGCTGCTGGCGCGCCTGCCCTCGCTGCCGGAGCACGAGATACCGGTTGCCCTGCGCCAGGTGCAACTGATCAGCCAGCACGCTAGCCAACAGGCCAATGGTTTTTTTGCCAGCCGCCTGGCGCGGCTGTGGCAGGACATCCATTGGGGCAGCCTGTTGTTTCTCTCGCCGCTCTGGCCGTTGGCGCTGACTCATCCGCGCCTGCTGGGGGAGTGGGAACTGCGGGTGATCCATAAAGGCGAGCCCGCACGCAAGGTCGAGCGCGAACTGTTCGGCGTCAGCCTGCTGAAAATCTGCCTCGCGCTGGTGGAGGCATGGCGCCTGCCCATCTGGGTGGTGCAAGGCTATCGCCTGTTGCTGAATGAACGCCGCGAGCTGATTAAAGTGTTGCGCATTGCCCGCGACAGCGAACATCCGCTGCGCCAACAAAATCGCCTGGATGACGACCCAACGCTGCGGCGCTGGCTCAACCAACCCGCCAACACGGTGCTGCTGGCGAACGGCCTGGCGCTATCGGCGCAACAGGCATGGGAAAGCTCGCACAGCGCTCGCTGGCAATACCTCACCAGCCTGTATCTGCAAATGCCGATGGATGAGCTTCAACAGCAACTGCACCAACAAGCCGCCAACAGTGCCCGCCAGCACGCCATGCCAGACCTGTGGCACCCCGCCGTAGCATTGATCTGGCCCTCGGGCAGCCGCCGCGTGCACCCCGGCTTGTTGCCCGCCGCCCCGCCCAGTGCCCAGGACCTGTCCCAATGGCGCAAGCAATGCGCCGAGCTGTTGCTGGAGCCGAGCCCGTTCAGCAACGCCATGCACCTGACCACCTCGGCCCGAAATGCGTTGGTGGCGTGCGGCATGCGCCGGGTGATGATTTTGATGGCCGACCGCAGCCAGACCAGCGTTCGCGTGCATCAGACCGCCGGCCTGCCCAAGGAAGCGGCGGCGATGAGCTTTTCCATCAGCCAAAGCAAAGTCTTGCAGCGCTTGTTGGCCCAGCAAGCCCAGGTTCGCTTGAACCCCGAGAACAACGCTCAATTTTCCGCCTTGCTGCCTCCGGGCCTGCGCGCCTTGTTCCGGGGCGAGCACCTGCTGTTGCGCTCACTGACCTGCAATGGGCGGGTGATCATGTTGGTGGTCGTGGACCAGGGCGGCGGGCCGTTCTCGGACGTGACCGTGCAGGCCTTCGGCAAAACCGTGCAATGCATCGAAAGGGCCCTGCACACCTTTACCAACCGCGGCCGCTGAACTTGCTACAATCCTTTCCCTTTGCGCCCCCAGGAGACCTCACATGCCTGACTTCTCTGGCTTGCCGCTGGTAATCGAGCCGAGCGAGCTCTTGCCGCGCCTCGATACGCCCAATCTGATTCTGGTGGACCTGACCAGCGCCGCGCGCTACAGCAATGGCCATATTCCCGGCGCACGATTCGTCGATCCGAAACGCACGCAACTGGGCCAGCCCCCGGCGCCGGGCCTGTTGCCGGCAAAGGCCGACCTGGAAGCGCTGTTCGGCGAACTCGGGCATGACCCCGGCGCGGTCTACGTGGTGTATGACGACGAAGGCGGTGGCTGGGCCGGGCGTTTTATCTGGTTGCTCGATGTGATCGGGCATTCGAATTATCACTATCTCGACGGTGGCCTGCTGTCCTGGCTGGACCTCGGCCTGCCAGTGTCGACCGAGGTCCCGGCGCCGGCCGGGGGTCCAGTCAGCCTGGTGCTGCACGAAGAGCCCACCGCCACTCGCGAGTACCTGCAAAGCCGTCTCGGCGCCAGCGACCTGGCGATCTGGGACGCCCGTGGCCCGTTGGAATATTCTGGCGAGAAGGTCGTCGCTGCCCGGGGCGGACACATCCCCGGCGCGGTCAATTTCGAATGGACGGCCGGCATGGACCCGGCGCGCAGCCTGCGCATCCGCAAAGACATGCCGCAGATCCTCGAACAGCTGGGCATCACGCCCGACAAAGAAGTCATCACACACTGCCAGACCCACCACCGTTCTGGCTTCACCTACCTGGTGGCCAAGGCGCTCGGTTATCCACGGGTCAAAGGCTATGCCGGTTCCTGGGGTGAATGGGGCAACCACCCCGACACCCCCATCGAGCTTTGAAGATTTAAGGACAGTTAATGAAAAACCGCTTGTTCATCCTTTCCCAGTACCTGCTGCCGCACCACCTGCTGTCGCGGCTGGCCGGCTGCATCGCCGAATGCCGCGTGCGCTGGTTCAAGAACGCCTTCACGGCCTGGTTCGCCAAGCGCTACCAAGTGGACATGTCCCAGGCGCTGGTGGAAGACCTCACCGCCTACGAGCACTTCAACGCGTTTTTCACCCGTGCACTGAAAGACGGTGCGCGACCTCTGGATCAGACCCCCGGCGCAATCCTCAGCCCCGCCGACGGCGCCGTCAGCCAGCTCGGCCCGATCGAGCACGGCCGGGTGTTCCAGGCCAAGGGCCACAGCTTCAGCGTGCTGGAACTGCTGGGCGGTGATGCGGCCAATGCCGCGCCGTTCATGGGCGGCGATTTCGCCACCATTTACCTGTCCCCCAAGGATTACCACCGCGTGCACATGCCGCTGGCCGGCACCCTGCGGGAAATGGTCTACATCCCTGGCCGGATTTTCTCGGTCAACCAGACCACCGCCGAAAACGTCCCGGAGCTGTTTGCCCGCAACGAGCGCGTCGCGTGCATTTTCGACACCGAACGCGGGCCGATGGCCGTGGTGCTGGTGGGTGCTATGATCGTCGCGTCCATCGAGACCGTCTGGGCCGGGCTGGTGACGCCGCCCAAGCGCGAGCTGAAGACCTTCCGCTACGACGAAGCCGCTCGTGCGCCGATCCACTTGGAAAAAGGCGCCGAGCTGGGCCGTTTCAAGTTGGGTTCGACGGCCATCGTGCTGTTTGGTCCAGAGCAGGTGAAATGGGCCGAAGAACTGGTGGCCGGCTCGCCAGTCCAGATGGGCCAGGCACTGGCACTGCCGAACGCCTGAGTCATCCAGGATGGTCATTCCTGCCCAAGGGCAGGAATGACCATTCTCAAACTACATACCCCGCCTACAGCTGCTAGAGTTGGAAACATCCCTTTCATTTCCCGCCGGAGCCCGTCCACGGCATGAATGAGACCAGCCCTCTCCAGCTACTGCGCATATCGACACCGACCCAGTCGCGCCTGTCCTTTTGCGATGCCACGCCACGCGACCTCAAGCGTTGGATCGCCAACCTGCCCAAGGCCAACATCGGCGAAACCGCCCGCCTGCTATACCAGGCGCTCGGCGAGCTGAACCAACTGCTCACGCCCAGCGATAACCGCCTGCAATTGCTGGAGCTGCTGCGGCCTGAGGTTTATTACGTCTGCAAGCATCTTGAGCGACACTTCCTGCAACAAGCCATCGTGCTGGATGACCGCTCACGCAAGATCGTCAACCTGTGCCAGGCCCTGCAAGCCCACCTGGCAATGGGCTACAAGCAAATCGTCGGGCGAATCTCGGCAAAATTCTCCAAGGACCGGGCGCGCCTGCTGGCCACGGCATTGCAGCGGGCCACGCACGCCCTTGATGGAACCCTGTTGCGCGCCAGCCAGCTCTACAGCCCGGTGCCGGAGGGGCTCTGGCTCGATTTGCACCAACTGTACCGGATCGCTTGCCAACACAAATTGCAGCACCTGAGCGTCAGCGACGAACTGGCCAGCCAGATTCACGAATTGAATATCGAGCAGACCTACGTGGTTGCCCTGCTGTTGGGCGCTTCGCGCAGCAACCAATTGCGCCAGAGCCAGATCGCGCGGCTGGCCGAGGTCCTGGAACCGTGGAGCCATTGGGTCAAGCTGGACCCAGCCGTCACCGCCGCCAGCCTGTTCGCCGTCGCACCGGCACTGGACGTCGGGCCGCGTTATCGGTCGAAATTCCGCGCCGAACAGCAACCCACCCTGCTGGGTTTCGACCCCCAGCCGTTGGTGCGCGCCATCACCGCCCACCTGGCACAACCTGTCGAGTCGACCCTGACGGTGCCCGCCGGCATGAGCGCCGATACGCTGCATCACTTGCAAGCCGCCTGGGGCGAGGCCGCCGAACGCAGCTTCCAACGCACCGAGGGCAACGGTACGTTGACGCTGTGCGTGGGCATGAGCGCGCTGCACTATTATCTTGGGGGAGAGCGCTCGTTCAACGAGATACTCAAGACGCCCGGCCCACGCAAGGCGCACTTCGAAGCCTCGCCGACAAAGAAAAATGACACCTGGGACCAGGCCTTCGACGCCGCGCCCACCGGTGACAGCGAGCTTTTGCCCTACGAAGAAATCGAGTATCCGGTCAACCCGGCCGACGACGATGGCGCCAGCTCCGACAACCGGCATCATTTCCCTACTTACGATCTGCCGATCATCAACCACAGCCCCGGCGGCTATTGCCTTGGCTGGCCGAAAGAGGTGCCGGAACAATTGCAGGCCGGCGAAATGGTCGGCATCCGGGACACCAATGATCAGAGCTGGAGCATCGCCGTGGTGCGCTGGATCCGCCAGGTGCGCAATGGCGCCATGCAGATGGGCATTGAGCTGGTCGCACCGCATGCCCAGCCTTGCGGCCTGCAATTGCTTCGCGAGCAGAACGAACAAGGGCACTATCTGCGTGGGCTGCTGCTTCCCGAGATAAGCGCCATCGACCTGCCACCCACCGTGATCGCACCGCGCCTGCCCTTCCAGGAAGGCCAGAAGGTGTTGATCAACACCAACGGCCAGGAACGCCGCGCCGGCCTGGATCGCCGGGTGACCAGCACCCACAGTTTCAACCAGTTTGCTTATCGGCAGGAGGATTCAGGCACCAGCGGGGAGGACGGTACGCAGGACGGGGATTTCGATTCGTTGTGGAAGTCGCTTTAAAATACGGCAGGATCACGTGGCGAGGGAGCTTGCTCCCGCTGGGCCGCGAAGCGGCCCTGAAATCTGACACACAGGTGTTTCAGGTTGGCCGCATTAGGCCTGCTGCGCAGGCCAACGGGAGCAAGCTCCCTCGCCACGAGTATGCGAAACTCACAGATCGGCGTTTGCTCAAACCTGCCCGTCGCGATCGCGGAAACCCAGCAAGTACAACACCCCATCCAACCCCAAGGTCGAAATCGCCTGCCGGGCCGACTGCTTGACCAATGGCTTGGCCCGGAACGCCACGCCCAGGCCGGCGATGGCCAGCATCGGCAGGTCGTTGGCGCCGTCACCCACGGCAATGGTCTGCTCCAGGCGAAGACCTTCCTTCTCGGCCAATTCGCGCAACAAGTCTGCCTTGCGCTGGGCATCGACGATCGGCTCGACGGCAACCCCGGTGACCTTGCCGTCCACCACTTCCAGTTCGTTGGCGAACACATAGTCGATACCGAGCTTGGCCTGCAGTTGCTTGGCGAAATAAGTGAAGCCGCCGGACAGGATGGCGGTCTTGTAGCCCAGGCGCTTGAGTTCGGCAAACAGGGTTTCGGCGCCCTCGGTCAGGCGCAGGGAGGCGCCGATGGAATCGAGCACGCCGACGTCCAGCCCCTTGAGCAATGCGAGGCGTTCCTTGAAGCTGGCGCGAAAATCCAGCTCCCCGGCCATGGCCCGCTCGGTGATAGCCGAAACCTTGTCGCCCACGCCCGCCGCCTTGGCCAGCTCGTCGATGACTTCGGCTTCGATCAGCGTCGAATCCATATCGAACACCGCCAGGCGGCGGTTGCGGCGGAACAGCGAGTCCTCCTGGAAGGCGATGTCGACGTTCAGTTCCTGGGCGACGCTGAGGAATTCGGCACGCAGCGCCTGGGGATCGGCCGGTTCGCCGCGCACGGAGAACTCGATGCAGCCCTTGCCCTGGTCAGCCGGAGTATCGAGCGGCATGCGCCCGGACAGCCGGTCGATGTGGTCGATATTCAGCCCGTATTGGGCGGTGATCGAGCTGACGCGCTGCAACTGCTCGGCGGTGACCTTGCGAGTCAGCAGCGTCACGATATGGCGCTTCTTGCCCTGGCCGGCCACCCAATGCTGGTAATCGGCTTCGGACACCGGCGTGAAACGCACCTGCTGGTCGAGCTTGTAGGCCGTGAACAGGATGTCCTTGAGCACTGACTTGCTCTGTTCGGCGTCCGGGATTTCAACCAGGATGCCGAACGACAGCGTGTCATGGATTACCGCCTGACCGATGTCGAGAATGTTCACACCACCCTGGGCCAGAACGCCGGTAATGGCCGCAGTCAGACCCGGACGGTCGCTGCCAGTGATGTTTATCAGGACGATTTCGCGCAAGGCGCACCCCCGCAGGTGGAAAAAAACCGCATTCTACCCACATTCAGTGACCATCGGGCACCGCCAGTGCTTTGCCGGTCATGGGCCTGTCGCTATACTGCGCGTCAATTTCACGGACAAAGAGCCGAGCTCAGTGAACCGGCCCACGCCAGTCAAAACCGACAATTTCTTCCTGCTGATCTTCCGTGCATTGCGCCATCGTCGCGTGCCGATTGCATTGCGCATCGCCAGCCATAACGTGATCCTGGTCGCCCTGGCCCTGGTCATCTATGCCTGCGTGATGGGCCTGCAATTCAAGCAGGCCATGCATGAGCAGGCGGATGCCTTGGGCGAAAGCCTGACCACCCAGACCGCCACGTCTGCCACCGAGCTGCTGGTGTCCAACGACATCCTCAGCCTCAACGTGCTGCTCAACAACCTGACCAAGAACAAACTGGTCGCCCACGCTGCCATCTACAGCGTGGACAACCGCATCCTCGCCGAAGCCGGCCAGCGCCCCAAACCTGGCCTGCTGGGCGAGACCGGCGGCATGTACCAGAGCAAGATCACTTTCCAGGACGTGACTGCCGGGCAACTGCGCATCAGCCTGGACATGGACCAGTTCCAGCAACCGATGACCATCAGCCTGCAGAGCATGGGCATCCTCAGCGCAATCTTGCTGGCGCTGGCGCTGGCCTTGAGCCTGCGCCTGGGACGGCACATCTCCACGCCGCTGCTGCAACTGCGCGTCTGGCTGCGGGACATCGACGAACACACGCCGGCCACCCAGCGCCAGGACGAAATCGGCGACCTGGCCCGGCAGCTTCACGCCAGCTTCGCACCGGAACCGGAGCCTGTGCCGGAACCTGAAGACATCGATTACGTCGACGAAGACGATGCCGAACCAGGCTTCGAGGTCCGCAACCTGCGTGACCCGGGCTTCGACGAAAGCGCGCCGATGCCTGCCTCCCGCCCTGCGCCGCGCCATGTGGTGCGTGCGGTCGAAGATGAGGAAGACGACGACGCCTTTGCCGACTTGCGAGACGACTCGGTGGCCGGCGCCCCTCAACCGGCTGTCCGCCCTGTCGCCTCGAACCTGCCCCAGCACAGCGCCGTGCTGGCCGTGCAACTGGGCGCCCAGGATCAACTTCGCCGCCTGCCCCAGGCGCGCCTGAAGGAGCTGCTCGAACGCTATCGCGACTGCCTCGATCAAGCCGCATCGCTTTATCAAGGCGAACTGCACACTTTGAATGACGGCAGCACGCTGATGCTGTTCCACACCGAGGACAGCGGCGACGACTACCTGACCAACGCCATCTGCTGCGGTGAACTGCTGCGGGCGTTGGGTCACCAGTTGCAAATCGAAGTCGCCGACAGTGGCATTACCCTGCAATTGCAACTGGGCCTGACCTTGGGCGATGGGCTGTACGGCTTGAGCCAGATCGACCTGCTGCTGACCGAAACCGCCCAGGACGCATTGGCGCTCTCCCAGCACAGCCGCAATCTGCTGCTGGTGGAGCGCAAGATCAATGATGACGCGCTGATCCGCCAACGCGCGCGCATCCGCCCCATCGCCAGCCCCGAAGGCGCTTGCTGCGTGGAACGGTTGATGGAGCCTTATCCGTCGATGCTGGAGCGGCAGCTGGCGCGGATGCACGAGCGTCAGGCCTGAGGCCCGGGCCCTGAAATAATCAAGCCCGCAGATGAGTGATCATCTGCGGGCTTTTTGTTGCCTTCACTGCCGCCATCGCGAGCAAGCTCGCTCCCACAGGGATCTTTATGCGACCGTAGATCTCTCTGTGGGAGCTTGCTCGCGATAGGGCCAGGACAGGCACTGAAATCCTTGGAGCCAGAAACAACAAAGCCCGCATCAACGCGGGCTTTGTTTTATATCCGTTCCAGTCATCAGAACCGGAACACTTCCATGTCGGTACGAATCGGCAGGGCCATCGGGATCTTGTCCTTTTCCTTTTCCACCGGCTTGGCCGGGGCCGGAGCTGCCTTGCGCGGCACTTCCGCGATAGGTGGCTGGTTGGCCAAAGGCTTGAGGGACACGGACAATTGCTCGGCCAGGCGCTGCAAGAGCACGCCTTGTGCCTGGACCTGTGCAGCGGTCGTACCTGCATGTTGTTCTTGCAGGTGAACGATGCGGTTCTCGCGAACCGTGCCGCGACGGTCGATCAGGCGCCATTGGGCATCGAGCACCGCGGGTTGGGATTTCCCTGAATCCAGCCGGGTGATCGACAACAGCACTTGCACATCCGGGGTGAACCCCTGGTTGGCCGGGGCCAGCACCACGCGCTGGCTGTCCAGGTGTCCGGCCACCTGGCGCAACAGCAATTGATCGATATCGGAAGACAGGCTACCAGCCCAACGACCATCAGTGGCGGCTTGCAGGCTGCCGTCGGGTTGGCGTTGCAACAGGGTTTCACGCTGCAGGTAGTCAGCGATCAGAACCGGGCCAAGCAATACGGCCATGCCTGTGCTTTGCGCAGGCTGGGCCGGGGTACCGCTGTCCAGCTGGTACAGCGACACCGGCTGGTTCATGCTGCAGCCCGCCAGGCCAAGCAGGCCGGCGAGCCACAAAATAGGAAGGCGCAGAGCAGTCATCGTCTCGTCCAGGTGGCGGCCACAAGGCTTACCACAGTGAAAAATACTCGGTCATTATGAAGAACGCTCGGCCACGCCGGCGCTTGAAAGGGCCTATCATCCGTGAATATGCGTCCCGACTCCAGCGCCAAAACTCCGATCTGCGGCATTTAATCGCAGACCGAGCCCTCTAGCACGCTCAATTGAGGTTTTCGACGAGCAGCGCATCCACCCGCTGAAACCCCCTTGGAAGCTTGTTGCCCCGCCGACCGCGTTCACCTTTGTAATGCTCAAGATCGTCCGCTTTCAGTGAAAGCGTACGCTTTCCAGCCTGCAGCACAAGCGTGGCACCCTCCGGTATCACTGCAATATCCGTGACATATTCCTCGCGACTCGCCACCCGTTCGCCGGAAATCCCGATGATCTTGTTGCCTTTCCCTTTGCCGAGCTGTGGCAGGTCACTGATCTTGAACACCAGCAACCGCCCTTCTGTCGTCACCGACGCCAGCCAATTGTTCTCGCGATCGATGACCGGACGCGGTGCGATGACCTTGGCGTTGTTCGGCAGACTCAACAGCGCCTTGCCCGCCTTGTTCTTGGCTTGCAGGTCCTCACCCTTGACGACGAACCCGTAACCGGCGTCCGACGCAATTACGTACAGCCCGTCATCATCAGGCATCAGCACGCACTCAAAAGTTGCACCCGGCGGTGGCGTCAGACGACCGGTGAGCGGTTCGCCCTGGCCACGGGCCGATGGCAAGGTGTGGGCCGGCACCGAATAACTGCGCCCGGTGGAGTCGATGAACACCGCGAACTGGTTCGAGCGCCCAGGCGCCAAGGCCTTGAAACCATCCCCGGCCTTATAGGAAAGCCCGGCGGCGTCAATATCGTGACCTTTGGCGGAGCGTACCCAGCCTTTTTCCGAGAGCACGACGGTGACTTTCTCGTTCGGCAGCAGGTCGTGTTCGCTCAACGCCTTGGCTTCGGCGCGCTCGACAATCGGCGAGCGACGGTCGTCGCCGTAGGTTTCGGCATCCTTCAGCAGCTCGGTGCGCACCAGTTTCTTGAGCTTGGCTTCGCTGCCCAACAAGGCTTGCAGCTTGGCCTGCTCCTTGAGCAACTCGTCCTGCTCGGCGCGCAGCTTCATCTCTTCCAGGCGTGCCAACTGGCGCAGGCGGGTATCGAGGATGTAGTCGGCCTGGATTTCGCTCAGGGCAAAACGCTCGATCAGCTTGGCCTTGGGGTGCTCCTCGGTGCGGATGATGTGAATCACTTCATCCAGGTTGAGGTAGGCGATCAACAAGCCGTCCAACAGGTGCAGGCGGCGCTCGACCTTGTCCAGACGGAATTGCAGGCGTCGGCGTACGGTCTTGACCCGGAATTCCAGCCACTCCACCAACAACGCCCGCAGGTTTTTCAGTTGTGGCTTGCCGTCCAGGCCGATGATGTTGATGTTCACCCGATAGCTCGACTCCAGGTCGGTGCTGGCGAACAGGTGCTGCATCAGCGCGTCGTGGTCGACCCGGCTGTTGACCGGGATGATCACGATGCGGCAGGGGTTCTCGTGGTCGGACTCGTCGCGCAAGTCGGCCACTTGTGGCGCTTTCGACGGTTTTGCCTGCATCATCGCCGCAATCTGCTCCAGGACCTTGGCCCCGGACACCTGATGCGGCAGCGCCGTGACAATGATGTCGCCGTCTTCGATGTGGTATACGGCGCGCATGCGCACCGAGCCACGGCCGGTTTCGTAGATTTTCAGCAGATCGGCGCGCGGGGTGATGATCTCGGCTTCGGTCGGATAGTCCGGGCCCTGGATATGCTCGCAGAGCTGTTCAACCGTGGCTTTCGGCTCGTCCAGCAAACGCACGCACGCCGTCGCCACTTCCCGCAGGTTGTGCGGCGGCACGTCGGTGGCCATGCCCACGGCGATACCGGTGGTGCCATTGAGAAGGATGTTCGGCAAACGTGCCGGCAAGACCAAGGGCTCGTCGAGGGTGCCGTCGAAGTTCGGCCCCCAGTCCGCGGTACCCTGGCCCAGTTCGCTGAGCAGCACCTCGGAATAGCGCGACAACCGCGCCTCGGTGTAGCGCATGGCCGCGAAAGACTTGGGATCGTCCGGCGCACCCCAGTTACCCTGCCCGTCCACCAACGTGTAGCGGTAGCTGAACGGCTGGGCCATCAGCACCATGGCTTCGTAGCAGGCCGAGTCGCCGTGGGGATGGAACTTGCCGAGCACGTCACCGACGGTACGCGCCGATTTCTTGTGCTTGGAGTCCGCGTCCAGCCCGAGCTCGCTCATGGCGTAGACGATCCGCCGCTGAACCGGTTTCAGGCCGTCGCCGATGTGCGGCAACGCGCGGTCCATGATCACGTACATGGAATAATTGAGGTAGGCATTTTCGGTGAAGTCAGCCAGCGATCGGCGCTCTACGCCGTCCAAGCTGTCTGCAAGAATGTCGCTCATGCGGGCCTCATCAAGTTCGTTGTCTGGCGCAACGGCGTGGTGCCATCGCGCTGGGTAAATTCAAATTCTTCCGGGGCATTCGTGCCCAGCGGTAGCCCACTCATGGCGAGGCGCCCCAGCCACCGTCCGGCGCGGCGAAGCGCCAGATGATGGGCCGCCGCTCGCCATCGGCACGGGCACCGTCGTTGTTGTCCAGGCCAATCCAGGCGCCTTGGGCGTCCACCACCAGCGCTTCGGCCAGGCCATAGGCTTGCGAGTAACGACGATTATCCTGCAGCGCCTCGGCAGCGAACGACCAGCAGCGCTCGACCTGGGCAGTCTGCGGGTCGCGCCGGCAGATCTGATAGGCGTTTCGTTCCAGGGTGAACAGCTTGCCGTCGAACAATGACAGATCGGCGAAATCCCGGGAAACCGCCTTGGCCTTGGGAAATTGCGGCGGCTGCATCTCCTGCCCCGCTTCGCTGAGCAGCACGCAATTGCCGTCGCAGTCCCATACCGTTTGCTGGCGCTTGATCAACAGCAGGCCACGGCGTTCGCGTTCGGCCGCCAGCCAGAGGTGGTCGCCGGCCGGGTTGACCGCAAGGCCTTCGAACAAGGCGTTGAAGTGCAACAACATGCCGCTGCCCCGCGCCTGGCGGATCATCGTCGGAGCGATTTTCAACCACGATGCAGCGCCTGTCGGCGGTATTTGCAGCACGGCGGCATTGGACTCGCTGACCACATAGCGATTACCGGCGCTGTCGCAACTGATGCCTTCGAAATCCAGCTCGCCCCCGCGCAGGAACGACGCCGCCCAGGTGCGCGACCTCAGGCCCCACGGCAAATCGTTATCCGGCACGGTCGGCACCTGGATGTCGACTGTTTCAGCCTGCCAGACCGCTACATCGCTGGGTTTGAGGCGATAGATCCGGTCGTCGTCGCGGTCGGACACCGTCCACATCTCGTTGCCGCACAACGCCAAGCCGGAGAGGTTGCCGCCACGCATGCCATCGACGGCATGCTCGGCCAACAGCTTCAATTCCGGCGCGGGTCCTGCGACTGCTACCCCCGCCCACAGCAACAACGCCAGGGCGAAACCCTTGCGCATCAGGCCAGGACCTCGGCCAAGTCACCCTTGGATTCAAGCCAGGACTTGCGGTCGCCCGCGCGTTTCTTCGCCAGCAGCATGTCCATCATTTCCGTCGTCGCGGCGAAATCATCCAGGGTCAGCTGCACCAGGCGACGGGTGTTCGGGTCCATGGTGGTTTCGCGCAACTGCGGCGGGTTCATCTCGCCCAGGCCTTTGAATCGGGTGACCTGCGGTTTGCCGCGCTTCTTCTCGGCCACCAGGCGATCGAGAATGCCGTCGCGCTCGGCTTCGTCCAGGGCGTAGTAGATTTCCTTGCCCAGGTCGATGCGGTACAGCGGCGGCATCGCCACGTAGACGTGGCCGGCGTCCACCAGCGGACGGAAATGCTGGACGAACAGCGCGCAGAGCAAGGTGGCGATGTGCAGGCCGTCGGAGTCGGCGTCGGCGAGGATGCAGATCTTGCCGTAGCGCAACTGGGTCATGTCCTCGGCGCCCGGATCGACGCCGATGGCCACCGCGATGTTATGCACTTCCTGGCTGGCCAGCACTTCGCTGCCGTCCACTTCCCAGGTGTTGAGGATCTTGCCCCGCAGCGGCAGGATGGCCTGGAACTCCTTGTCCCGCGCCTGCTTGGCCGAACCACCGGCGGAGTCACCTTCCACCAGGAACAACTCGGAACGCATCGGGTCCTGCCCGGCGCAATCGGCGAGCTTGCCCGGCAATGCCGGCCCTTGGGTGATGCGCTTGCGCTCGACTTTCTTGCTGGCCTTGAGACGCCGACCGGCGTTGTTGATCGCCAGTTCCGCCAGGGCTAGGCCGGTTTCCGGGTTGGCATTGAGCCAGAGGCTGAAGGCGTCCTTGACCACGCCGGAGACGAACGCCGCCGCCTCGCGAGACGACAGGCGCTCCTTGGTCTGGCCGGAGAATTGCGGTTCCTGCATCTTCATCGACAGGACGAAGGCGATGCGCTCCCAGACGTCTTCCGGCGCCAGCTTCACGCCACGGGGCAGCAGGTTGCGGAACTCGCAGAACTCGCGCATGGCGTCGAGCAGGCCTTGGCGCAAGCCGTTGACGTGCGTACCGCCCTGGGCCGTGGGGATCAGGTTGACGTAGCTTTCCTGGACGCTTTCGCCGCCTTCGGGCAGCCACAACAGCGCCCAGTCCACCGCTTCCTTGTTACCGGCCAGGCTGCCACAGAACGGCTCGTCGGGCAGGCGTTCGAAACCGCTGACCGCGTCCACCAGATAGGAGCGCAGGCCGTCTTCGTAATGCCATTCGACTTTCTCGCCGGTGGCCTTGTCTTCGAAACTGACCAGCAGCCCCGGGCACAACACAGCCTTGGCCTTGAGCACGTGCTTGAGGCGGCTGACCGAAAACTTCGGTGAATCGAAATACTTCGGGTCCGGGGCGAAATACACGCTGGTTCCGGTGTTGCGCTTGCCGACGGTACCGACCACTTCCAGCTCGGTGGCCTTGTAGCCATCGGCGAAGGTCATCTGGTACTCATTGCCGTCACGCTTGACCCGCACCCGCACCTGGGTCGACAAAGCGTTGACCACGGAAATACCCACCCCGTGCAGACCGCCGGAAAACTGGTAGTTCTTGTTGGAAAACTTGCCGCCGGCGTGGAGCTTGGTGAGGATCAGCTCGACGCCCGA
Source organism: Pseudomonas sp. HB05 (assembly GCF_016756915.1). Lineage (NCBI taxonomy): Bacteria > Pseudomonadati > Pseudomonadota > Gammaproteobacteria > Pseudomonadales > Pseudomonadaceae > Pseudomonas > Pseudomonas sp. HB05. The sequence continues at coordinate 211,398 of NZ_JAESPG010000004.1, read as the reverse complement.
CACGCCCTCTTCCGGGTGAATGTCCACCGGCATGCCGCGACCGTCATCGCTGACTTCCAGCGAATGATCGGCGTGCAGGATGACCTGCACCGACTTCGCATGCCCGGCCAAGGCTTCGTCGACACTGTTGTCGATGACTTCCTGGGCGAGGTGGTTCGGCCGACTGGTGTCGGTGTACATGCCGGGGCGCTTGCGCACCGGGTCGAGGCCCGAGAGGACTTCGATGGCGTCTGCGTTATAAGAGCTAGCGCTGGGAGTGGCCATGGGGTCTCGTCGTCAGTGTTCAATGAAAAAGGGGCGATGGGTTCACAGCGACGTGAAGTCGATCGCCTGGTACAAATCGGCGCCAATGCCGGCAAAACTCAACAGCGCCGGCAACTGCTGGGCAAACCCTTGGAAACTGTGGTCGCCGCCGGCCTGGATGCGCAAGGCACAGGCGCGGTAATACTGTTGGGCGTGGCGATAATCCAGCGTTTCGTCACCGGTTTGCAACCATACCTGATACCGCTCTGGATCCCGGGGCGCCGGCACTTCCAGCTCGGCCAGGGCCGTCACGTGGTCGTGGGTCAATTCCCAGGTTTCGTCGGTGTATAAATTCTTCTGCGTGCCCAGGTAGCCGTCGAACATCCGCTGCGGGCTGACGGCCGGGTTGATCAACAGGGCCTTGAGGCCGTGGCGTTCGGCCAAGTGAGTCGCATAGTAGCCGCCGAGCGAGCTGCCGACCAGCAGTGGCCGGCCCAGTTCTGTAATCGCCTGTTCCAGCTGACCGATGGCCTGGCGGGGGTGGTGATGCAAAGCGGGCACTTGGAGCTGGTCGCTGAGGCCAAGGCGTGCCATCACTTCAACCAATTGGCAGGCTTTGGTCGATGCTGGGGCACTGTTGAAGCCATGGATATAAAGGATCGAACCCGACATTGCCGACTCCCTGGGTGTTGGGCAAAGGCCGGAGTTTACAGGGAGTTTGTGGGGATTGGCGGATGATCTGATGGTTATTAGGACAAACACAAAACCTGTGGCGAGGGGATTTATCCCCGCTGGGGCGCGAAGCGCGCCCAAAAAGCCGAATGCAGGACAGTCTGACGCCCCGAGGTGATTGGCCTTAGGGCTGCTTCGCACCCCAGCGGGGATAAATCCCCTCGCCACGAAAACCTACTCAGCCCTAGCGTGGATCGACGATGTCCAACGCCCGATTCGCCAGCAATTCACCGAGTTCGATCATCTGCTGCACTCCCAAGGCGAAATGCCGGCACGAGCCCTCCAGATCGAAAGCCAGGTCGCCGAGCATGGCGCTGGCCGAGGCCAGGGTTTCGCTGAGGTTGGCCAGGAGGGTTTCGGTGTCTGCGCTCTTTGCGACAGTGAACAATTGACCTGAGGGCTTTTTCTTTTTGGCTTGAGGTTTGGGGTCGAGATAAAGATCGATGGCACGCTTGGCGGCTTCATCAAGCATTGGAGGAATCTGGCTGGCTTCGGGAGAAATGGAATCTTTTTTTGTTGGCCCAGAGTTATCTTCAGACATGTTGGCGCTCCACTAGGATTGAAATAACGCCCTTCTACTTTCGGGTTTCCAGGCCCGGCCGCTGAATTTTCAGCGACGGGAAAAGACTAGCGACAGCCCTTCCCACCCGGCAACCGCCAGAGCTCGTCGGAAAAATCTGCTGCAGCCCGGAGGGTTGTCCGACCATTCCCACAATCCAGGTCGGCTGTCAGGCAGTCATCGCGAGCAAAGCTCGCTCCCACACAGGTTTTTGGTCGTTTATAAGATCAGTATCCACCGCCGATCCCACAGGGGAAACGCGGTCCCACCGAGAGCCAGGTCGGCCCTAAGGCCGCCTCGGCTTGGCTTTTGATCTTGAGGCCCCGTTAACCACGATGGCCGAACGCAGGCATTGTGGAGTGGGCATCCCGGCATGGATGCCGGGATAGCCGCGCTGGACCATGGATGGTCCTTCGCGGCGGGCCCACGGAGCAATGCCGGAGTGAGGGCATGCCGAGCCTTGGCGAGGCACCGAGTGGTGGGGCAAGCCTTTTTTGCTTACTTTTTTTGGCGTCTGAAAAAAAGTGAGCCGCCGTAAGGGCGGAACCCTAAGTCGCCGTTACCGCAGAAATGGATATGTACTCCGTCAAGCCGCCATCGCGAGCAAGCTCCCACAATTGGATCGGCGTACAGCAGTGAGAAATAGGCAAGCTGCCAGGCCGCGTCGTCCTCAATACCCGTTGGAATCATAGTCCGGCGTGAACGCAAACCCAACCACCCGCTCAACCCCCGTCTCCAACCGCCCATCCGGCAAGAGCCGCAACCATCGATACCCCGGCGCCTGCGAGCCCACCGCAAAATCCTCACTCCCCGGCTCAAACTGAATACAGGTCGAAGGCGAAGCCAACAAACGAACCCCCTCGCGTACCTGGTCTATCTCCTGATGCACATGCCCCCACAAAACCGCCCTAACCTGGGGAAACCGATCCAGCACCGCAAACAGCGCCTCAGGATTACGCAACCCGATCGGCTCCATCCACGTACACCCAATCGACACCGGATGATGATGCAGACACACCAGATGATGCCGCTCCGGCGCCTCGCTCAAGGCATTGGCCAACAGAATCAACTGCTCCTCGGCCAAAAAACCCGGCACCGAACCTGGCACGGCGGAATCGAGCATCGTCACCCGCCAATTGCCGATGTCCACCACCGGATCGAGCAACGTACTCTTGACCGCCGCCCCGAGCATCACCTGCGGCTCATCGTGGTTACCCGGAATCCACCGCGCCGGCGCATCGATTCGCGCGGTCAGTTGTCGAAACGCTTCGTAGGATTCCAGCGTGCCGTCCTGGGACAGATCGCCCGTGGCGAGCATCAGGTCAATATTCGGTTGTTGCTGGAGCACCAGGTCAACGACCGCCCGCAAGCTGTCACGCGTATTCATGCCCAGCAACGAGGCATCGGCCTCGGCGAACAGATGGCTGTCGGACAGTTGGACCAACAGCGCCGCATCGGCCGTGGTCAAGCTGGATACGCTCGGCAAATCGCTCTCTCCCAGGCGCAGTCACGCCGTTGCATGAAGCGGCAATTATGCTGGGGAAGATCGAAAGGGGAAACCCGCGAACCGGAACCGGTTCACAACCAGCGTTCACGACTACCGAACGACTTCGAACTCGTGGCCCAGCGCCAGGCAATGACTCAGCCACTCGCCCAGGAACAGGTTCAACTGGGCTTTTTCATCCGGCTGGTGCATTGACGCATTGGGGTAAGGATAGATGCCACGAAAGCGTCGTGCATGTTCGGCGCTGACAACCTCGGCCATGCGCGCATCATGATAAACCTGAACTTCCAGCTGCGGCACCGGCAGCCATGGCAGGCTGTGTTCCTGGCGGACCTGCAAAGTCGTGGTGTACGGGCAAGTCTGCAGCACTTCGAGGGCCAGCACGCCGAGCATCTGGTCACCGTGGGTCACGGCGATGCGACGTGGCAATGGGTCGTTGCGCATGTCCGGCAACAAGCGCATCAGGCGGGCGTAGTTGGCCTCGCAGGCAGCCTGCAACCCCACCAGATCGACGCGATAACGATCGCGCAGCTTGTTCAGGACCATAGCCCCCTCACTTCATCACGGTTCAAGGCCAGCCATTGCAAGGCAATGATGCTGGCCGCGTTGCAGATACGCCCGTCGCGCACTGCTTGCAGCGCGTCTTCGAAAGCCCAGACCTTCACGCGAATATCTTCAGCTTCTTCCAGCAGGCCATGCAGGCCGCCCGCCCCCGTGCTGTCGCAACGCCCCAGGAAAAGATGCACGAATTCGTCACTGCCGCCCGGCGATGGAAAATATTTGGTCATCGGCCAGAGCGCGGCGAAGACAAGCCCAGCTTCCTCCTGCGCTTCACGATGAGCAACTTCTTCCGGCTGCTCGTCCTTGTCGATCAGGCCGGCCACCAGTTCCACCAGCCAGGGATTAGCGCTTTTACCCATGGCACCGACGCGAAACTGCTCGATGAGCACCACTTCATCGCGCTGCGGGTCGTAGGGCAACACGCACACCGCGTCATGGCGGACGAACAGCTCACGGCTGATTTCACGGCTCATGCCACCGGCGAACAGTTCGTGGCGCAGGCGCACGCGATCAAGTTTGTAGAAGCCCTTGTAGCAGCTCTCGCGCTCGACGATTTCCACGGTGCTCGGTGTGGCGTTGGCGAAATCAGTCATGACAATCCTCGTGTGCAATGGATCAATACGAGGTTCCAACCTCGACTTCGCGCCATCCTAACGCGCCCGTACCGTTTGATGCAGCCCCTTTCCGGTGATCGGGATGGACGGCTGCCCTTAAAATTACTCTAATGAGCTTAGTGGCGAACTGATTGCCCTGCTGACAGTCGAAGCGGGTAACTTTTCGCCTTTCCCTGTTCCACGAAGGACGCCCATGTCGCTTTACAAAATTGCTTCCCTGGCCGCCATTGCCCTGACCCTGGGTGCGTGCCAAAGCCTGTTCCAACCCAATTATCGAGCGCCGCTGGAGACCACTCGCGATGCCTCGGAGCAATTGCAACCCGGCTGCGCCAGTGCCGACTGCCCACTGGTGAACATCGACACCCTGCACTTTCCCACCGAGCCCGCGCTGGACGGCATCGTCGAGAAACGCTTGCTACAACTGACCCGCACCCCGGGCGCTCCGGTGGCGCCGACGCTGGCGGCCTACCGCGAGCAGTTCCTGCGCAACGCCGCGCCGCGCAACAGCAGCTATTTGCAAGCCAAGGTACGCGAGCAGCATGACGGCTTGGTGATCATCGAGTTGTCCAGCTACCTGGACACCGGCGGTGCCCACGGCACGCCGGGTCGCGGCTTCATCAATTATTCGCGCCAGCAACACAAGGTGCTTGAGCTGTCGGACATGCTGCTGCCGGGCCAGGAAGAAGCGTTCTGGAAAGCCGCCCAGGTCGCCCACAACAGTTGGCTGATCAGCACGAAGCTGGATCAGGAACCGGACTTCCTGAAACAGTGGTCCTTCCAGAAAACCCCGCACATCGCGCTGACCTACGGCGGGGTGATCCTCAAGTACGAAGTGAGCACCATCGCGCCGTACGCCCTGGGCCACATCGAACTGAAGATCGCCTATCCACGCCTCAACGGCATCCTCAAGCCCGAGCTGTTTCCCGGCCGTAGCTGAAGGCCCGGCCCAGCAGCAGTTGCAGCAACCCTGCCAGGATCAGCGACGGCAGGGTTGCGCCGATGTCCGGGTAGAAATTGGCCAGCAGGTGATAAGTGCTTACCCCGCCCAACCAGGCCAACAGGGCCGGCCAGCGCAACGCGGCCGACTGCACTTGGCCGCTGCGTTTGCGCAGGATGAAGTGGTCCACCAGCACCACGCCGAACAGCGGCGCGAACACCGAGCCGATCAGCAACAGGAAGTTCTGGTATTGCGCCAACGGTGCAAAGCAGGCGATCAACGTGCAGATGACACCAATCGCCAAGGCCAGGTGTTCAACCTTCAATCCTGAAAGCATGCCGCTGGACACCGCTGCCGAGTGGATGTCGGCGAAGGCGTTTTCCGACTCGTCGAGCAGGATCAGCAACAGCGGGATACCCAACCCGGCACCGGCCAGCGCCAGCAGCAACGCGTTGACTTCGCCACTCGGTGCGAACGCCAGGGTGTAGGCCACGCCCAGGCTCATCAGCCAGAAATTACCAATGAAGAAGCCCACGGCAGTGCCGCCGAAGACATTCTTGGCGCGCTTGCCGAAACGCGAGTAGTCGGCGATCAGCGGCAGCCAGGACAACGGCATCGCAATGGCGATATCAAAACCCACCGCCAGCGGCATCGAGCCATCGCCGGCCTGCGCCCACAGTGCGGCCAGGTCAGCCTTGGCGAACAGGTTCCAGGTCAACCAGATGCAAGCCGCCAGCAGCAACCAGATGCCCCATTTGCGCAGGACCTTGCGCACGAAGGTCAACGGCCCACTCACAGCGAGCAAGGTCGCCAACGCGCCGAAGAACAATGTCCACAGCAAAGGGTTCGTGCCCAAGCTGCCTTCACTGAAAGCCCGGGCGCCAAGCAGGCTGGCGGCATCGCGCATGACGATGATTTCGAACGAACCCCAGCCAATCAGCTGCAGCAGGTTCAACACCGCCGGCACGCTCGCACCCTTGCTGCCGAGGCTGAGCTTGAGGGCGGCCATGGCCGACAGGCCGGTGTCGCTGCCGATCACCCCGACCGCCGCCAGCAGCAGGACGCCCACCAGCGTGCCAAGGAAAATCGCCAGCAACGAACCGCTCAGGCCCAGGCCCGGCGCGAGCAAGGCGCCGACTTGCAGGACCATCAGGCCGATGCCGAGGGAGAACCACAGGGAAAACAGATCGCGGGCGCCGAAGACGCGTTTGTCCAGGGGGACTGCGGTGTCCGGGGAGTAGGTGCTGGGTTGGATGTTCAAGGGTGGTTATCTCAGAGGGATATTTATTGTTTTTTTGGCCGCTATCGCGAGCAAGCTCGCTCCCACAGAAGGCCTGCTGCGTGCACAAATCTTGTGAACAACAGAAACCCACTGTGGGAGCGAGCTTGCTCGCGATGAGGGCAGTGAAAACACCGCCCTCTTCAGCTCAAATCACACTTTCTTGTAAAGCTGACTACCTTCCTTCTTGAACCGCTCAGCCTGCTCCGCCAAGCCCTGGGCGACATCGACATCCACCGCTTCAATGCGCTGGTTCGCCGCGTACTCGCGCACTTCCTGGGTGATTTTCATCGAGCAGAATTTCGGCCCGCACATCGAGCAGAAATGCGCCACCTTGGCCGAGTCCTTCGGCAGGGTTTCGTCGTGGTACGAGCGGGCGGTGTCCGGGTCGAGGCCGAGGTTGAACTGGTCTTCCCAACGGAACTCGAAACGCGCCTTGCTCAAGGCGTTGTCGCGGATCTGCGCGCCCGGGTGCCCTTTGGCCAGATCGGCAGCATGCGCGGCGATCTTGTAGGTGATGATCCCGGTCTTCACGTCATCCTTGTTCGGCAAGCCGAGGTGCTCCTTCGGCGTGACGTAGCAGAGCATGGCGCAACCGAACCAGCCGATCATCGCCGCACCGATGCCGGAGGTGATGTGGTCGTAGCCCGGCGCAATGTCGGTGGTCAGTGGGCCGAGGGTGTAGAACGGCGCCTCGTCGCAGCACTCGAGCTGCTTGTCCATGTTCTCCTTGATCAACTGCATCGGCACGTGGCCGGGGCCTTCGATCATGCATTGCACGTCGTGCTTCCAGGCGATCTTGGTCAGCTCGCCGAGGGTTTCCAGCTCACCGAACTGCGCTTCGTCGTTGGCGTCGGCAATCGAGCCCGGACGCAGGCCATCGCCCAGCGAGAAGCTGACGTCGTAGGCCTTCATGATTTCGCAGATGTCTTCGAAGTGGGTGTAGAGGAAGTTCTCTTTGTGGTGCGCCAGGCACCACTTGGCCATGATCGAACCGCCACGGCTGACGATACCGGTGACGCGCTTGGCGGTCATCGGCACATAGCGCAGCAACACGCCGGCGTGGATGGTGAAGTAGTCGACGCCCTGCTCGGCCTGTTCGATCAGCGTGTCGCGAAACAGCTCCCAGGTCAGGTCTTCAGCCACGCCGCCGACTTTTTCCAGGGCCTGGTAGATCGGCACGGTGCCGATCGGTACCGGCGAGTTGCGGATGATCCACTCGCGGGTTTCATGGATGTGCTTGCCGGTGGACAGGTCCATGACCGTGTCCGAACCCCAGCGGATGCCCCAGGTCAACTTCGCCACTTCTTCTTCGATGGACGAACCCAGCGCACTGTTGCCGATGTTGCCGTTGATCTTCACCAGGAAGTTACGGCCGATGATCATCGGTTCCAGTTCGGTGTGGTTGATGTTGGCCGGGATGATCGCGCGGCCACGGGCGATTTCATCGCGCACGAATTCCGGGGTGATGACTTTCGGCACGCTGGCGCCGAAGCTGTGGCCGGCGTGTTGCTGGTCCAGCAGGCCGGCGGCGCGGGCGACTTCCAGCTTCATGTTTTCGCGGATGGCGACGTATTCCATCTCGGCGGTGATGATGCCTTTGCGCGCGTAGTGCATCTGGCTGACGTTGGCGCCCGGCTTGGCGCGACGCGGGTTGTTCACGTGGGCGAAGCGCAGCTGGGTCAGCTCGGGATCAGCCAGGCGCTCCTGGCCGAAGTTGGAGCTCAGGCCCGCCAGGCGTTCGGTGTCGCCACGGGCTTCGATCCACGGCGAGCGCACATCGGCCAAGCCTTTGCGCACGTCAATGATCACGTTCGGGTCGGTGTACGGGCCCGAGGTGTCATAGACCACTACCGGCGCGTTGATCTCGCCGCCGAAGTCGGTGGGGGTCACGTCGAGGCTGATTTCGCGCATGGGCACGCGGATATCCGGGCGGCTGCCCTGGACGTAGATTTTTTGCGAGCGGGTAAAGGGCTGGACCGATTGCTGATCGACCTGGGCCGATTCACTGAGGTTGGTCGCGTTTTTTGATTTTGTCGTCATCACGGGCTCTCCAGACACACATCCAGGCAGTGGATTTTTGTCGGAGCGAACCTGTAACGAATGGACGCGTCCCTGCACGAAAGTGCGGACGCTGTGCTTGCTGCTCGAGTGCGTTCAATAATCGAACGACATCCCGGACGAAGCACAAGAGGACTCGCCGGGTGACGAGAAATCTTGTTCCCTACGCAGGCGCTAACCTGATCAGGTTCAACGGGATCCGAAATTATTCGATCTCAGCCTCATAGCAAGGCACCCCGACAAGAACCCGGCCAGTCTAGACACAACCGGCGCAGAACGCCATCGCCCGGGCAAAAGCCGTGATGAATGGCACAAATACAGGATTGTTGCCGTGCGTAGGCGCAACTACACTCGCTACGCCGCGCGCCTGTTATGCGCATTCAATTTGAACGTAGGGATCGCCTCATGCTGCGCAAACTCTCACTGGCCCTTGCCGTGTCTTGTGCGTCCAATGGAATGGCCTGGGCCGCCGAAGCACCGTTATCCAACAAGACCGACCTGGTCAGCGTGTACCAGGAAGCGGTGGACAACAACGCTGACCTGGCCGCCGCCCGCGCCCAATATGGCGCCCAGAAGGAAGTGGTGCCCCAGGCCCGCGCCGGGCTGCTGCCCAACCTGTCGGCCGGCGCCGACCTGAACAACACCCGCACCGAGCTCGACCAACCGGCGATGACCGCCACGCGCAGCTCCACGGTCTACCAGGCCACGCTGTCCCAGCCGATCTTCCGCGCCGACCGCTGGTTCCAGCTGCAGGCGGCCAAATCAGTCAACGAACAAGCGTCGCTGCAACTGTCCGCCACCGAACAGAACCTGATCCTGCAAAGCGCCGAAGCCTATTTCAACGTGCTGCGCAGCCAGGACAACCTGGCCTCGACCAAGGCCGAGGAAGCCGCGTTCAAGCGCCAGCTCGACCAGTCCAACGAACGTTTCGATGTGGGCCTGTCGGACAAGACCGACGTGCTGCAATCCCAGGCCAGCTACGACACCGCGCGGGCCAACCGGATCATCGCCCAGCGCCAGGTCGAAGATGCCTTCGAAGCGCTGATCACCCTGACCAACCGCCAGTACAATTCGATCCAGGGCGTCGTCCACACCCTGCCGATCCTGCCGCCGGCGCCGAACGACGCCAAGGCCTGGGTCGACACCGCCGCCAAGCAGAACCTCAATCTGCTGGCGAGCAACTATGCCGTCGATGCTGCCGAAGACACCTTGCGCCAGCGCAAGGCCGGCCACGCGCCGACCCTCGACGCAATCGCCCAATACAGGAAAGGTGACAACGACGGCCTCGGTTTCACCAACCCGAGCCCCACCGGCCAGCGCTACGGTGGCGACGCGGAGCAACGCACCATCGGCCTGCAGTTGAGCATCCCGATCTACAGCGGCGGACTGACCAGCTCCCAGGTGCGCGAATCCTACTCGCAACTCACCCAGACCGAGCAGCAGCGCGAAGGCCTGCGCCGCCAAGTGGTGGAAAACACCCGCAACCTGCACCGCGCGGTGAACACCGATGTGGAACAGGTCCAGGCCCGGCGCCAGTCAATCATCTCCAACCAGAGCGCAGTGGACGCCACGGAGATCGGCTACCAGGTGGGCACTCGCAACATCGTCGATGTGCTAGACGCCCAGCGCCAGCTGTACACCTCGGTGCGCGACTACAACAACGCCCGCTATGACTACATCCTGGATAACCTGCGCCTCAAGCAAGCCGCCGGGACGTTGAGCCCGGAAGATTTGCAAGCCCTGTCCCGTTACCTCAAGCCCGATTACAACCCGGACAAGGACTTCCTGCCGCCGGACCTGGCACAGGCTGCGGCAGAGCAGTTGCGTTCGCGGCCGACGCAATAACTCATCCGCGACGAATCGCCCGTGGCGAGGGAGCTTGCTCCCTCGCCACAGAAGCTCAGTCGATCAACCGCCCCAACCCATCCAGCAATCGCTGCAACGCACCCTGGTTGCGGCGCATCACCACCAATCCCGCCTCGGCCATGCGCTGGGCGTCCCGAGGCAACTCGAACAGGCGCTGAACCGCCAGGGCCAAGCTTTCAGCATCTTCCACCTCCGCCAGAGCCCCGGCCACACGCAGTTGCGCGGCGATTTCGAGAAAGTTGAACAAGTGCGGCCCGCTGAGCACCGGTTTTGCCAGTGCCGCCGGTTCGAGCAGGTTGTGCCCGCCGTTGGGCACCAGGCTGCCGCCGACAAATGCGCTGTCGGCCAACGCATAGAGAAACAGCAGCTCGCCCATGGTATCGCCCAGCAATACCGAGGTCTGCGGGCCGACCGGCTGAGCACTGGAACGCCGGACCGTGGCAAAACCCTCGCGCTCGCACAATTGCGCCACTGAATCGAATCGCTCCGGATGACGCGGCACCAGGATCAGCAGCGCATCGGGATAGCTGTCGAGCAATCGCCGGTGGGCGGTCAATACCACTTCGTCCTCGCCCTCATGGGTGCTGGCGGCGATCCACACCGGGCGCTCCACCGCTTGCCATTGACGGCGCAAGGCGCTGGCGCTTTCGAGCAGTTGCGGATCGATGCTCAGGTCGAACTTGATGGAGCCTGTGACTTCGACGGTTTCCGCCCTGGCACCGAGCTGGCGAAAGCGCTCGGCCTCGGCTTCGGTCTGCACCGCGAAGAGGTTCATTTCGGCGAGCATCGGCCGGGTCAGCTTGGGAAAACGCGCATAACCACGAGCGGAACGCTCCGACAGCCGCGCATTCGCCAGAGCCACGGGAATGCCGCGCCGGGCGCATTGATGGATGTGATTGGGCCACAGTTCGGTTTCCATGATCACCGCCAGTTTCGGCTGGACCTGGTCAAGGAAACGCTTGGCTGCGCACGGCAAGTCATAAGGCAGGTAGCAATGCTGGATGCGCGGTTCATTGGCGAACAACGCCTTGATCCGCTCCGAACCGGTGGGCGTCATGCACGTCACTGTGATCGGCAGCTGTGGATAACGTTGCAGCAAGGCGCGAATCATCGGCGCGGCGGCGATGCTTTCGCCCACCGACACCGCATGGACCCAGATGCCGCCCGGCACCATCGTCGGCAAGCCCCACGAGAACCGCTCGCCGATACGCCGCGCATAGGCCGGCGCCTTGCGAGCCCGCAGCCACAGCCGAATCGCTACCAGTGGCAGCCCCAAGTAAAACAACGCGCTATAGAGAGTTCTGTTCATGGCGGCGGAGTTTATCGGTTTTTCAGCCGATCGCCTGCAACTGCACGGCAAAACGTTCCGCCAGCCACCGGGCGGCGGGACCAAGGGGTTCATCGCGGCGCCAGACCAGCTCCACCACCAGGGCCGGCGGGGTCCATTCGCTGTTGAGTTCGACCATATCCCCCAGGTACGCCGGGTATTGCACGACATGCCGCGGCAACCAGGCCCAGCCCAGGCCACTCCTCAACCACTCGGCCAGCACGTAGAAGCTGTCAGCGCGCCAGACTTGCGGGCTGGCCTGTTCGCTGCCGGGATAGACGCTGGATTGGGTCGCCATCAGCAACTGGCGATGCCGGGCCATTTCCAGGCATGACACATATTCATGGTGCGCCAGCGGATGATTCCGGCCGCACACCGTGACCATCTCCACGCTGCCCAGTACCCGGCGCTCCAACGCCTCGGGGATCTGGTCGTGATAGAACAACAACCCAAGGTCGGCGCGACGTTCCACCAGCTTGCGCGCCACATCGCCTTGGGCGGCGCTGGCCAGCTGTACTTCAAGCGTGGGGAATCGTTCGGCCAGCGCCGCCAGGCTGTCGATGACGGGCTGATAAGGCATGGCTTCGTCCTGGGCCAGGCGCAGCGACGCCTCCTGCCCACGCATCAGGGCCAAGGCCCGGCCGTTGAGGCGCTCGCATTGGCGCAACACTTCCCGGGCCTCCTCAAGCAGCGCCACGCCCGCGTCGGTGAGCTTGGGCTGACGACCGCTGCTGCGTTCGAACAGGCTCACCCCCAAGTCTTCTTCCAACATCGCAATCGCGCTGCTGATGGCTGACTGGGCCTTGCGCTGATCCCGGGCCACGGCGGAGAACGAACGCTTCTCGGCGACACCGACGAACAGCCGCAGTTGTTCCAGATTCCATTGAGTATTCATGGCGCAACCTATCTCCATTGCAGATAGGTAATGACTTTACCGCATCTGCCCAATCCCTAGAATGGGGCCATCGAACGACGCAACAGTCACAGAGGATTCGCCCATGAACGCCTACTACTACCTCGCCATTGCCATCTGCGCCGAAGTCATCGCCACCGTGTCGATGAAAGCGATCAAGGGCCTCAGCGCGCCACTGCCCTTGCTGCTGGTCATCGTCGGCTACGGCACTGCGTTTTGGATGCTGACGCTGGTGGTGCGCACCGTTCCGGTGGGCGTGGCCTATGCGGTCTGGGCCGGCCTGGGGATCGTCATGGTCAGCGTCGCAGCGCTGTTCATCTACGGGCAGAAACTGGACGCGCCGGCGATGCTGGGGATGGCGTTGATTGTTCTTGGGGTTGTCGTGATCCAACTCTTTTCCAAGACTGCAGGGCACTGAAAACACTGCCATTGAATTGGAACACACCGATATTGAGCTGGAACGCACTTGTGGCGAGGGAGCTTGCTCCCGCTGGGCTGCGCAGCAGCCCCAAAAAGCTTGGGACCGCTGCGCGATCCAGCGGGAGCAAGCTCCCTCGCCACAAAAGCTTTGCTCCCATGTGGCCGACGTTGATCGCCAACAAATGCCCTCTTCGTCGAGTCTGTATACTGCGCCCTCGTCTTGAATTCTGAGGTCGCTGCATGCCATCCGTTATTTCCACCGACATCCTGATTGTCGGCGCCGGAGTCGCCGGCCTCTGGCTGAATGCGCGCTTGCGCCGCCAGGGGTTTTCAACCGTGCTGGTGGAAAGCGCCAGCCTCGGCGGCGGGCAGAGTGTCAAATCCCAGGGCATCATCCATGGCGGCGCCAAGTACGCCTTGCATGGCGCCCTGACCGGCGCCTCGGAAGCCATCGCCGACATGCCACGCCGCTGGCGCGAGGCCTTGAAGGGTGATGGCGAGCTGGACCTGGCGGGCGTACGCATGCTGTCCGATGCCCATTACCTCTGGTCCCCCGGAACCCTGGCCGGCAACCTCACCAGCTTCTTCGCCAGCAAGGCTGTGCGCGGACGCGTTGACCAGGTCAAGGGCGAGCAACTGCCGCCCGCCCTGCAAGACAAGCGTTTCAAGGGTAAGGTCTATCGCCTGTCCGAATTGGTCGTGGACGTCCCCAGCCTGATCGCCCGCCTGGCGGAACTGGCCGGTGACAGCCTGCTGGCCGGCCAGCATATCGAGCCGCTGCATGAAGAAGGCAAACTGATCGGACTGAAGGTCGACGGTCGCGAGATCCGCGCCCAGCGTATTGTCCTCAGTGCCGGCGGTGGCACCGCTGACCTCCTCAAGGCCCTGGGCCTGGACCAGCCGGCCATGCAGACCCGACCGCTGCACATGGTCCTGGCCAAGGGACCAGGCCTCAAGCCGCTGTATGCCCATTGCCTGGGCGGCGGACCGAAGCCGCGCGTCACCGTGACCACCCATCCCGCCGCTGACGGCCAATGGGTCTGGTACATGGGCGGCGACCTCGCCGAAGGCGACGCCGTCGCCCGTGAACCGGCCGCGCAGATTGCCGTCGCCCAGAAGGAACTCGGCCAACTGCTGCCGTGGATCGACCTCAGCACCGCGCAATGGGCCACGTTGCGAGTCGCTCGCGCCGAACCGCTGCAATCGGGCCTGACCCGCCCCGACAATGCTTTCGTCGCCGAACAGGATCGCCTCTTGGTGGGCTGGCCAACCAAGTTGGCACTGGCTCCGGACTTTTCCGATCGAGTGATCGCAGCACTGCAACGCGACGGCATCCAGCCAAGCCACGCCGCCCCGCTGCCGGACCTGCCCAAACCGCCCATGGGCATACCAGCCTGGGAGCAACTGTTGCCATGAGCCAACCGACCCTGCATGACTTGCATCGCCCGCTGGGCCACAACGGCCCGAAGGTGTCGCCCCTGGGCCTGGGCACGGTCAAGCTCGGCCGCGACCAGGGCGTCAAATACCCCAACGGTTTTCGCATTCCCGATGACGACGAAGCACGCATGTTGCTCAAGTTGGCGCGCGACCTGGGCATCAACCTGATCGACACCGCGCCGGCCTATGGCCGCAGCGAAGAGCGCCTCGGCCCGCTGCTGCGCGGCCAGCGTCAGGACTGGGTAATTGTCAGCAAGGTCGGCGAGGAATTCAGCGACGGCCAGTCGCGCCATGACTTCAGCGCCAGCCATACGCGGTTCTCGGTGGAACGCAGCCTCAAGCGCCTGGAAACGGACTACATCGACCTGGTGCTGGTGCATTCGGACGGCAATGATCTGTCGATCCTCAACGACAGCGATGTCTATCCGACCCTGGCGGCACTCAAGCGCGAGGGCAAGATCGGTGGTTTCGGTTTTTCCGGCAAGACCGTCGACGGCGGCTTGAAAGCCCTGGAGCAAGGCGACTGCGCGATGGTCACCTACAATCTGAACGAACGAAGCGAAAAGGCTGTCATTGACTACGCAAGCGAGCACGGCAAGGCGATCCTGGTGAAAAAAGCCCTGGCCAGCGGTCACGTCTGCCTGAGCCCCGGAGAGGACCCGGTCCGTGCCAGCTTCGAACTGTTGTTCGAGCATCCAGGGGTTGCCAGTGCTATTGTCGGCACCATTGATCCGCTGCACCTCGCCCATAACGTTGCGACCGTAGCCAACGTCCTACGTCAAAACTGAAGCCGCCCTGCGCGGCATCAAGCAGGAGCTGACATGCCGCGTACGCTCATCAGGAAAAATCCAAGCAACTTCAAGACCCTGCCCCTGTTCGTCGAAGCGACACCCGAAGGCCTAACCTACCAGAGCATCGGAATGCCGTTGAATTTCGCCCAGACCTTACAGCGTCGCCGCCCTGTGGCGGTGGCCGATGCGGAACGTTTTTCCCTCGAACTGGCGAACCTGGGCGTCTCGGTGCGCCTGACCTTGCATTGGCAGAACCGCGAATATTGGGTACTGGTGCGCCAGCGTCGCCAAGATCGCGGCGATGTGGTACTCAAGCTGATCTCCGGTTACGTCCCCGCCCATGAGTTGAACCTGCCGCTGCTCACCGCCATCAACGAAATAGCCGAAGAATGCCTGCTGGAAACACCGGAAGGTTGGCTCGGCGGACGCTTCAACGACACCTGGCTGCCCGCGCCTTATTCGAGTGCGCTGCATTATCGCGAAGCCTTGCCGTTTCGCCTGGCTCCGCTATCCGGCTCGGCCCGCCCGGTGCGCTGCGCCAACCTGCAACTGATCGAACGCCCACGGGCCTATGTGCATTTGCCGACGGCATCGCTGCAACTGATTTATGACTTGCGCCTGGACGTGCCCAAGGAAGCCAAGTCCCTGAGCCTGTTTCATGTCGATGAACGATTGGAAGGCGATCAACTGGTGGCGCGCCTGGACCGCAAGCGCCCCGATCTGTACCTGATGCCACTTGAAAACGGCAAGCCGATCGGTGAGCTCTACACCCTTAAACGTGATCGTCTGGTTGCGGCAAGCACCCGGGGCCTGCACTTGGCCGAAAGCTTCGCCAGCCAGGAGGGTTGGGTGGTACGCGACGAACGCATCCGCTGGAAGGATTGGCTCGTGAAACAGGGCTTGGAAGTACACACGCCTCGTCGCCAAGGCCTGACCAACTTGCACAAGAAGGCCATGGGCCTGATGCGCATGGTTCGCGGGACACTGCATAAATAACGTCAAGCGGAGCGTCGTTTATCCCAATACGTGCGCCACTGCGCAAACAGGTGAAAATAACGATTCTCTCGCTTCCCCATGCCGCGCTTGGGCGAGAATGATTCTTCGGCGAAGGTCCCATCGATTCGTACCCGCGATGCCGTGGTCGCCAGTGTGCAGACTTTCACCTGTGCTTGTTGCAACGCGTATTTGAGCAGCCGTTCGGAATGCAGTTTCCTGCCCGTAGCCTTGCAAAAATCGAAAATGCGTTCGATCCGCTTGCCATAGGCCCGGTAGGCATCGCGCCCACACACAGCAAAGCGGTCATTCAAGCCTCCCCACCATTGCCAATCCGGTATGTAGGCATTCAATCGGCGCGCGTCGGGGTGGGCAAAAATATAAGCGGGCAGCGCTGTATGGTAGAAGTTGTCGGGACGCACAAACACGACGAAATCCGGATCGAACGGCTCCATCATGGCAGTCACGGTATTCAAGGAATTGAGCTGGTAGATCAGATTCCTGAGCGACGCATGCTCATCTCCCCAGGTATCGCCCAAGGCCTTGACCCGCTCGAAGTCCCAACGCTCCAGGACACCTTCGGTGGACTCCAGGCGACCGGTCATGGTGGTGAACGGTGCGTAATTGTCCGCTTTCAGTTCACCTTGCTCCCCCGAGCGCGGATTGCGGACTTCATCAATTTTGTACAGGTGATAAAAACACTGCACTTCGCTCCCGGCAGGAATCTGCGCCAGGACGTTTTCTTGAATGGAGGGGAAACAGATTTCCGAGTTTCTCGGAATACCAAAAAAAGCCAGCGCAACTTTCAACACGCGTCCTGCCCTTGTCGTTAAAAAGAATTGCCCGGCGGCATCGCATCAAGCGACTCGTCATGCCAATGCGACTCAAGGGCGACGAAACCACCTTTGCCACCAACGGCAGCGTTGCAACGGCACAACGGTTACATCGGCCCCGAGCAGCCACTGTCGCTCGTACTCCCAAGCGTGCCCGCTCCAGAACTTTCCCGCTTCGTTGGAGAAACCCAAGGTGAAGATTTGATAGTTATAACCCGCATGGCCGCGCAACCAATCGAACAGCACCAGCGCGTTGAAGCCCGTCGAAGGGCCTACATAGCGCTTGCCACCCTCCCGGTCGACCGGGTAGTTCCACAAAGGGGGTAATGGCATGCGCTCCCAATACAAGGTCACGCCCGGTAGTGGCGACATATTCCCGGTGCACCCCACCAACATTGTGAAACAACGTGCGTCGGGCAAGCCGAACAATCGCTGCACCTCGGCGTTGTAGGGCAGGCCGAAGAAATAAGCGTCGGGGGCATTGAAGCCATGGACGAACACATTAACGCTGTGCGGACGGAGCAGTGCCGACTTCACGCAGGTATTGAACGTCACGACCACGTCGTCACTGCCGATGTCGAGTGCCTGGAAGTCAGCCGCGGTGATGGCTGGGTTATTCGCCACCAGCACCACCCGCGCGGCCCTTTCCAAGCAATTCTTCAACGCCTGGGGCAAGGCCCCCATCAGTGATTGATGACCGCCAGGCAATTTGTCGAGCGCCATTTCGTCATTGATTCGAGGAACCCGATCCGCCATGTCGCTTACCCCGGCACCTTCATGCCATAGCGCAGCTTGACCCATCCGCGAGTGAGCGCCGATGGGGCTTGCCAGGGACGCATATCACGCTGGATTTCCTCGGCCAAGGCCTGCCCGACGCGCGCAAACGAATAGCGACGCTCGGCGAAGGCTTGGCCATTGCGGGCGATTCGCGCGGCCAGTTCCGGATCGCGCTGCAGCATTTCGAGTTTCTCCACCGCCTCAGCTTCGGAGCGATAGAAGACGGTGTTTTCCATGTCCTCGAAGCCCAGCAATCTGTCTTCCTCGCCCTGGCTCCAAGCCAACAGCACGCAACCACAGGCCATGGCCTCGAAGTTCTTGATCATGAACTCCCCCATGCCCAGGTCGGCGCTGACAAAAATTTTGATGCGATTGAGTGTCTCCAGATACTCGCGGCCTGACTGAGTACGCGTCACCAGCATACCGGTGCGTTGAGCCAAGGCTTCAAGCAACGCTCGGCGTCGCGCATATTCAGTGCTTTTGAGGCTGCCGAGAAAACCAATGGGAATATCGCGTACGCTGCCGGTGTTGTGCAGCATCTGTTCGTCATAACCTTTGGAAACGAACACAGCATCGATGTTCTCGGCTTGCATCCGTCGCGCCACCAGCGCCCCTGACACCAAGGCACGGCAACTGGGCAAGCGGCGGTATAGGCGCGAATAAACGCCGTAGTATTTACTTTCGCGCATGTAGTTCTGATAAGCGTCGTGTTCGAGGAAGATCAGTCCCGGAATGCACTTCAATACGCTAAGTTGCGGGGCGAGGCGTTTGACCCGCGAAAAGATCACCACCCGGTCGAAATCCTGATAATTGGCCGAGACAAGGAATCGGCCAAGCTTCTTTTGCTGCTGCTTGGTCAAGCGATAGAGGGTGCAGTCGTTGCAGTTTTCCTGCACGACCTGATACAGGCGGTCGAGAATCACACGCTGTTCAGCCATCACCAGAAGCATGACTTTCATAAATTAATTAGCCAAAGACCGAAACAACCAGAGCCGGGGGGGCAAGCTCGACCCCAAAGGTCGAAACTTGCCATGTAGGACCTCCCGGAAGGCAAGAAGATTCAGTGGCTGCGAATCTTCTCGACAATAGCCGTTGTCGAACTGTTTTCCACCAGTCCCAATACCTTCACGGTGCCACCGTAGGCCGTGACGATGTTCGCACCCACGACCTGATCAATCCCATAGTCACCGCCCTTGACCAGCACATCCGGCTTGACCTGGGACAGCAGGTTTTCCGGCGTGCCTTCGCTGAAGCTGATCACCCAGTCCACCGCGCCAAGGCCGGCCAGGACCGCCATGCGTCGGTCGACGCTGTTGATTGGGCGCCCCGGCCCCTTCAGGCGACTCACGGATGCATCGTCATTGACCGCGACGATCAGGCGATCGCCCTGTGCCCTGGCTTGTTCGAGATAGGTCACGTGGCCTGCATGGAGAATATCGAAGCAACCGTTGGTGAACACGATTCTTTCGTTATGGGCACGGGCGTCGTCAACCGCCAGCAGCAGTTGCTCAAGACCCAACACACCCCGCTCGGACCCTTCTTCACGTTGAATGGCGCGACGCAGCTCAGGCGCGCTGATAGCAGCCGTACCGAGTTTACCGACAACGATACCGGCGGCCAGGTTCGCCAGGGCTACTGCATGGGGCAGTTCTTCGCCGGCAGCGATGGCGGCCGCGAGCGTGGAAATCACGGTGTCGCCGGCGCCCGTCACGTCAAACACTTCACGGGCTCGGGCCGGCAAGTGCAGAGCCGGGTGATCAGGCCGTAGCAGCGTCATGCCATGCTCGCCGCGAGTGACGAGCAACGCACCGAGTTCGAGGTCGTGCATCAACTGCGCGCCCTTGCTCACCAACTCGTGTTCATCAGCGCAACCGCCGACGATGGCCTCGAACTCGCTGAGGTTCGGCGTGATCAGGCTGGCGCCACGATAAATGGAAAAATCCTTGCCCTTGGGGTCGGCCAGCACCGGAATGCCACGGGCACGAGCAGCCTGGATCAGCACCTGATGGTTCTTCAACGCACCTTTGCCGTAGTCCGACAACACCAGGACCTTGATCCCTTCGAGCAGGCTATCGACCTCGGCACCGAGGGACAGCGGATCGGTGGCGAACGGTTCTTCGAAATCGATGCGCAGCAATTGCTGGTGACGACTGATGACTCGGAGCTTGACGATGGTTGGCTGATGCGCAATGCGCTGGAAAATCGCCCGAACACCCGCGCCCTTGAGGCTGTTGGCCAGGCTCTCGGCAGCCTCGTCATCACCGGTCACGCCCACCAACGACGCCGGCGCACCGAGTGCGGCGATGTTCAGGGCAACGTTGGCGGCACCGCCGGGGCGATCCTCGATGTGCTCGACCCTGACCACCGGTACCGGGGCCTCGGGGGAAATCCGTGATGTACCGCCATGCCAGTAGCGGTCGAGCATGACATCGCCGACCACCAATACAGGGGCTTGATCGAATCGCGGCATGGACAACTTCATGGAGCATTCCACATACAAAATGAACAGGGCGGGGATATTAGCACAGGGCTGGAGAAGGCTCGTCCATGGCTGTAGCCGGATGTGACAGATTGTTGGGTCAGGGCTGTACCGATGCCCATAACCGCTCGCAAGCCTCGCTCAGTTCCAGGTCGCCGGTGTCAATATCGCAATCAGGTGCCACCGGAGCTTCATATGGGCTGTCGAGGCCAGTGAAATTTTTCAGCCGTCCGGCACGCGCCTCTCGATAGAGGCCCTTGGGGTCACGCCGAGCACACACCTCGAAGGGAGTGCTGACATAGACTTCAAAGAAGGATCCCTCAGGAAACAAATGTCGCGCGGCCTCACGATCGGCTCGATAGGGCGAAATGGCCGCGACAATAACAACCAGCCCGGCGTCCACCATCAGTCGCGCGACTTCGGCGATGCGTCGGATATTTTCCTTGCGCGCTTCAGGCGTCATGCCGAGGTCGCTGCACAACCCCTGGCGCAGGTTGTCACCGTCAAGCAGGCAGGTGTGAAAGCCCTGCTCGTGCAACCGCACATCCAATGCATTGGCCAGGGTCGACTTCCCCGCCCCGGAAAGGCCAGTCAACCAGATGCATCGCGGTTGTTGGAATTTGATCGCGGCCCGAGCCTGCGGGGAGATCGTCAACGCGTGAGCCGGATCCTGTTTTTGAATGGACGCCGTTTTTGACATTCTTTCCATGAATCAAGCACCTCCCATGCTTACCGATTGCTCAGAAGTAAAGCACAGGCCAATTCTGCCAGCTCAACGAATCAGGGGCGGCGGGTCTGGTCGTCATCCTGCGGTGACATACCCAAACGCCGAACCCAGAAGAGTTCGTGCCGGCGAACCGACTTTCGAAAGAACTCGTCCTCTCCGGTACGAGGCCAGTGGCGCCCGGCTAGCAACCGCTGGATGGTGCGGCGCAAGCGGCGCTTGAACGGAGGACGGCCCTGCAGGTCATGTTGCATCCCCAGGGCCATAGCCTTGTCCATGCGCACGGAAGCATCCAGCAAAGGGCTCCACAACCCATCGGCTGGCAAAGGCTCGATGGCGGGTGGCAGCGCGATGCCATAGCCCGCCGGGCCCATTGGCCAACGGTCGTTGTCGTGCAGGTGGTTGGCATAGAGCAGTAATGTTTGCGGCCGCCAGGCGCTGAGTTCGATCGCCTCCATCAACGCCCGCGTGCCCGCGATGTGGTCGCTGTGGGGGTCCAGCTCTGGATGCGGCGTGAGTACCACCTCGGGTCGGTGATGTTCGAGCAGGTGAGTCAGGTCGGCCACCAGGTTACGCCATGTGGGCATGCCATCAACGTCACCCGGCAGGCTCAGGGCATTGAATCGACGGACTTCGCGGATATCGTTCTCGCCCGACTCCTGCGAACCGAAGCTCTGGGCCGGTGCCTTCGCCATGGCATCCAATTGCAGGCAGTAGTAGCCCAACTGAACACATTGCTGTTGTGCCACCCCGCCCCATAAAGGCACCGCCAGGCTGTCCCAACTGCGCAAGCGCCCCTTGAGACGAGCGGCTTGCGCAGGGTCCAGGCCCATATCGCGATAACGCTCAGCCTCGATCTCTCCTTGGGTGAGTGTAACGATAGCGACCTCTGGCGCGCGGCTGTATAGCCCGAAGGCCGCCAGTTCGGCATCGTCGGCATGTGGTGCGACGATCAGCAAACGCTGCTGGGCGAAATCCGGGTTGCTCAGGACATGCAACGTAGCCTGTGGCGCAACTTTGCAAAAACGACCGCGTAGCGCCAGGGTTCCGGACGCCAGTGCCTGCCCTTGCCCGGTCAGGTTGAGAAAGCGCTCTGCGCCAACCCCCCTCTCCAAGTCCTGACGGTCATCACCGATCAGAACCTGGGGATCAAGAAAATGCCCCAACCAGCTGCTTTTTACCCGTACCTGCAAGACCAGTGTCTGATGAGTATCGAACGCCCCCGCGACTTGCAGGCAACCTTCCCTCAGCGTGACAGGAAATTGCGGAGTGCCCGCCGGAAACTCATAGCGATAGTCATCACCGGGGGCATAGAACAGATGGTCGGAGAGCCAGGCCTCGTGCGCAACCCAGCCCACCGCAAGAAACACCACGAGCGACCACCACGACACCGTATAGCCAAGCAGCAACGCTGCCAACAATACGCCAACCAGCAGCAGGCGCTTGCGTTGACGATGACGTTTTAGCAATTGCTGCTTGCGTGCGCTCACGGTTTGTCTCTCTCGCTCATGGGTTGTGTCTTTGGTCAAACCTGATAGACCGGAACCCGCTTGCACCATCGGTCCTTGTATTCACGATCGGCACGGCCGAACGAGTAACGCAACGGCTTCCCAAGCGCCCGGGCATGCTCCCACTCGGCCTGGGTATTGACGTAACTGAGTACGCTGCCAGGGCTGAACTCGCGACTCTGCGGGTCAACCCCGCCGTTGATATATTCAAGGCTGACCCACTTGGGCGCCTCGACCCTATAGAGAATCTGGATGGCCACCGGCTCGTCATTCAGGTAGATCAGCGATCCGGTCATGAACTCACGCATCAGGCTAAACACCTCGGCCAGATGCGTCTTGCCAGGCGCCTCGAAATTCCATCGACGCTGGAACAAGTCGGCATAAACGGCGGCCTGTTCACTGGCGGACAACTCCAGTATCGACCGGATAATGCCACCGGCATCCTCAAGCAAGCGCTGCTCACGACGCTGGTTATAACGGAACTTCTTGCTGTACTCCTCAGGCTCCCGCGCCAGTGCCAGGCCTTCGGACTGCTCAGCGAGGCCGAGAACCAGTGGGGCATTGAGTTCCGATACATAGCGCATGCGGTGCCGCAGGCGAATCTGGGCGTCTTCACGGATGGGCAGGATGACCTCGGCATTGCCAAGATCGAGCATGCCCCGCTTGCCTTCACGCTTGAGCACATCCTTTGATAGCGCAACATGACGGCCCCACGTTGGCATGGCGGCACACAGTTGGCCGTTGGCAAACCATCCAAGGTAACGCACCGCGATACCCACCAACCCGGCCAGGCGTTCGACCACATCAGGGTGTGTCGCCACGCTGCCGCCGAACTCATGCCAGGCTCGGGCGTAAGCCGCAGCGTCTATGGGTGTCCAACCGCTTTCTCGCCAGGTCCGCCAATGACTCAGGATCAAACGAAGGACTCCTTCGCCGCCTCGTCAGTTTCCTCGACAAAATCCTTTTCGTGCAGGCGTGCGTAAAAGCCGTTCAATGCCAACAGCTCGGCATGTGTGCCTCGCTCGACAATACGGCCTTTATCCATCAGGAGAATAAGATCGGCCTTTTCAATGGTGGACAACCGGTGGGCAATTACCAGGGTGGTACGGCCCTTCATCACCTGGTCCAGGGCTGCCTGGATATGGCGCTCGGACTCAGTGTCCAGGGCCGACGTCGCCTCATCAAGAATCAGCAGCGGAGCATTCTTGAGCAAAGCCCGGGCAATCGCCAGACGTTGGCGCTGGCCACCCGAAAGCAAGACTCCGTTCTCACCCACCAAAGTGTCATACCCCTGAGGCATCTGCACGATGAACTCGGCCGCATAAGCGTCTTCAGCTGCCTTGCATACGTCTTCAAACGGTGCGCCGGCCAGGTCGCCATAGGCGATATTATTGGTAACAGTGTCGTTGAACAGCGTCACCTGTTGATTTACCAGGGCGATATGGCGGCGCAGGTTGGTCAGTCTGTATTGCTCGACATCCACTCCGTCCAGCAGTATCTGGCCCTTGTCATGGTGGTAGAAGCGCGGGATCAGATTGGCAAGTGTCGATTTGCCGCTGCCCGAGCGCCCAACCAATGCGACCATCTGGCCCTCTTCGGCAGTAAAGGAAACATCGTCGAGCACAAGCTTTTCCGTGCCAGGGTATTGGAAGCTCAGGTTGCGTACTTCCAAGCGGCCATTGATCCTGGCTATTTCCTGGGTACCCGTATCGACTTCCGGTTCTTCGTCGAGTTGCTCGAAAATGCTCTCCGCCGCCGCCAGCCCTTTTTGAATCGTGGCGCTGACCTCCGATAATTGACGGATAGGCTTAGGCAGCAACCCGGCGGCAGTTATGTAGGCAACCAGTTCTCCCGCCGAGGCATCGCCACGCAGGTAAAGCACCAGGTACATCAATACCGCCATGCCGATGTAGATCACCAACTGCAACATCGGCGTGTAGATCGATTGAGTACGGGTCATGCCCAGGCTGCGGTTCATGTTATCCGCGCTGGCCTTATGAAACCGTTCGATTTCGTAGTGTTCGCCGCCGAAGCTGCGTACCACCCGATAGCCTTGAATGGTTTCCGAAGCCACGTGTGTCACGTCGCCCATCGCCACCTGGATTTTCTTGCTTTGCTTGCGGAATTTTTTGCTGGCACTGCTCACCAGGACGGCAATGACCGGCAATATCGCCAACAACACCAAAGTCATTTTCCAGTTGCTGTAGAGCAGGTAGCCGAACAGAAACACCACGGTCAGGCCTTCTCGGATGACTACCTTGATGGCATCGGTAGCGGCACCGGTGACCATGGTCACGTTGTAGGTAATGCGGGAAATCAGATGGCCAGAGTTATGGTTGTCAAAATAACGATTGGGCAAAGTCAGCAGGTTGTCGAACAACGCACAACGCAAGTCATGGACCACGCCCCGGGCGACCTTGGCGAGGTAGTAATTGCCAAGAAATGAACCGACGCCCTGGTAGACCGCAATCAGCACTATCAATAGCGGAACACCCAGTACCAGCGAGACCCCCATGAACTGGGTGTCATTTGGCTTTTGTAGCGCATCGAGAAAATGCTTGAGCATGTCCGCCAGCATCGGCTGGCTGGATGCGAACAACACGAAGCCAACGATACTGACAGCGAAAGCGCCCCAATACGGGAGTACGTATTTCAGCAATCGCAGGTAGATCTTCATGCTCGATTGCTGGTCGGAATTGGCCATTCGGTGCGCCTCGCACGTTTGAAAAGACAGACAGGCTGCGGATTGTAACAGCGAACCAACGACTAAATCGGCCCGCACAGGACGAAGGGCAGAACATGCGGAGGGACTTCTTCACCGCGCCGCCCCGTCAGCCAGCAGCAGGAATGCTCCGGGTGGAACTGCTGATTTCGGGAGTACCACGAGCAGCCAATACAATGCTCAACGCAATTGGCAGCCACGTGATGAACCAATCCGCGTTAGGTTTGAGCCATAGGCCAATGCCATCTGTCAGCAATGACGTGCCGGAGAAAACCCAGAGTATCAGCAACACTTGACCCAGCGGCTGCGCGCGTGAAACCCAACCACGCCAGCCAGCAGCCAGCCAGAGCGAACAAAACAATATCAGCCCAGGAACACCGAGACGTACACCGGTATCCAGAAAAAGGTTGTGGGGATGCTTGAATGACTGCGAGATTTCAGGAATTGGAATTAAATATTCATGGAAGCCCAACCCTGTCGCCCAATGCTCCACTATCAATCGAACACCAGCGCCCCACAGTTGTGGCCGATAGGAAATTCCGCGTTGCAATAGAATCTCGGGTTTGAATACAGCGATGAATGCGACCCCGGCAATGCCTAGAAAGATCAACGCTCCGGTCAGCCTCGACGGCCTGGCCACGCCTGTTACCAACAAACCGGCGGCCAAGCCTACCCATACACCGCGTGTCTGATTGAAGCCCAAAAACATCGCATATCCCAGGAAAGGAATGACCAACAGCATCATTGCCAAAGGACTGAAACGTTTGGTCTGCATCGTAAAAATGCCAATGATTGCGAGCGCCCCCACCGCATGCGCGGCCGGAATGGCGGTGTTCCATACGCCAATGGCAAGCACTCGTGCGCTAAAAGGCTGAGCGGCAAACTCATAGAAATAGATCCAGGAGGCCAAAGCAAAAAAACCGCCCAGGATCGACGCATACAACAACATCGATTCGAGCCGCCATTTACTGTTCTGTGCCGCCAGCAAAATGCCGAACAGCGTCAGCGTCACGTAGAGCGTAACTTTCGCCTTGCCGAAACCGCTGTCACCGCCCTCAACCAACAAGACCAATAACGTCCAAGCCATGAATAATGCAAAAAGCGCCCACTCCGGCTGCTTGAACAGCAGCCTGAAATCCCGATGGAACAACGCCAGCAAGGCGGGCAGCCACAGCAGGACAATCAACATCTGGTGATACATTTTATTGCTCGGCAGGACCCACGCCCCACAGAGCAGAACCAGAAAACCAATGGATGCCCATGCCACCAAGACATCCTTATCGATCAATCTTTTCATATTCCTCAGCATCCAACTTTACTCAATATCCGATCCGTAACTCGTTGAAGCTGGGCTCTATCCGCATTCTTCCAACCACCCTTGATACAGTAGTGCTCGGAAAGGTAGTGGAGAAAGTTGCGCCGCAAACGCTCATCGAGCGGCCACTTGGGAAATGCACGAGACAGCTCCACCACCCGCTCGGGGTCGTCGGCATGCATCACCAGGCCCTCGATGTTGAAAAAAGCCTGGCCCAGCGTGAGCACGGGCTTGCCCAACAACAAGCTTTCCAGCCCCACGGTCGAATTGATGGTAATCACGAACTGGCAGGCTTCGATCAGTTGCTGTGTGGCATTGCCATTGGCGAAGAGCAGGCGCTCATGACAGCGCTCGTGCAGCTCGGGATACGTCTCGCGGCTGGACGGATGCTCCTTGAAAACTACCGTCAGGCCAGTCTCTTTGACCAGGCGCTCGCCCAGCGCAAACATCTCGCGCATATTCCTGATCCACGGAGAGAACAGTCGAACCTGGCTGTCTCGATCATCCTGGAAGGGAATGAATATAAACTGCCCAGGCAGCGCAATCGGTGCCGGGCCGGTAGTACGAGGCGCACGGGGAATCAGCACCGCTGGCGCCTGGTCCTCTGGTACCGAATGCGGGTAATTGAGGTAGAAATCGGCTTCGCGCGGAACCGCATTCAGATAGTTCACGCCACGCGGGTCCACCGTCGTTGTATCGGGCAACAAACCATTCTCGAAAAAAAACGTCCTGCAGCCCGTCGGCGCGAGCGCCACCAACAATCGGCAATAACGATGAGAACCGTTCCAGAACGCCAATACATCAGGACGTTCCTGATCAAGCAAAGCCTGGGCGCGCAGTGCCATCCAAAAAAGTTCGAGGCGTAACAGCAAGCGATACAGAAGGCCGTCGTACTTGTTCTTGACTCGACGCTCCTCGCATTTTTCCTGGATCAAGCTCGACCAATCGATGCGCGAAACGACCCTGGAGATCAGCAGAGACCTTGGCCAAGGCATTTGTTGGGGAGTGACGACTTTTCCCTGTAATTCGGTTTCGCTGAGCAAGCGATTGAAATAGAGGCCTTGATGCTTGGCCAAGGAAATGAACAGCGTTTTTGTCATGGAATTTCCAGAAAGACGGCGCCATGCAGGCCCTTACACAGAGCGAGCATCTTGGAAAATTGGCGCGACTATACCACAGCGGTTTTTGCAGCCCGCACACTGCGTTAACATATGCGGCTGCCCATCCCATCGGGCCAAGCCCCGGAGCCTTGATGCAAACGCTCGACCATACTGTTTACCTCAGCCTGCGTGAAGGTGCCGATGTCCTCGAAGCTGACCGCCAGGGGGATAAAGTGCTGCGCTTGGCTGATGGTTCGATGTTCAAGCTGTTTCGCCGCAAGCGGCTGCTGACCTCCGCACTGTGGTCGCCCTACGCCAAGCGCTTCGCCGACAACTGCCAGATTTTGCAGGGGCGCGGCATCGAATGTCCGCAAATTCGCCACGTCTATCGCATTCCCTCAATTGAGCGTGACGCAGTCCATTACGACCCTCTGCCCGGCAGCACGCTTCGTCAGTTGCTGGGCAGCGACGACCTTGGCAATCTTCGCGCACAACTTGGTGAGTTCATGGCACGCCTGCATCAGAGCGGTATCTATTTTCGCTCGGCGCACCTGGGGAACGTCGTGCTGACGCCGGAAAACTCTTTGGGTTTGATTGATATAGCTGACCTGCGCAGCTATGGCAGACCATTGCGCAAAGGCCTGCGCCTACGCAATTTCAAGCATATGCTGCGCTATCGCCAAGACCGCGAATGGCTACTGCGCGACGACCAGTTTCTGCAGCACTACCTTAGTCACCAACAGACGTGCAGTGAACTGGAGCTTAGAACGGCGCTCAACATCTGATTTGCCGAAAATCGATGTCAACCGGCAGCGGGCAATCTGAAGGTTTCGAACTTTCGCTCGGGATTCACGCCTTGCAGCAAGCCTTCGATCAGCTCGACGGTTTTTGCCAGCCCTTGGGAGCCGTAGACCAAATGGTAATCGGCGAAACCTCGGGCCTTTTCCACGGACTCTGGATAATTGCGCTCGAGCGCTTGCAACTGATGAGAGAAAGCCCCCTCGTCACGCACCTGCGGTCCGAAAAACAAGGCGTGAGCAAAAATATCCTCATCACTGCCCGCATTTACGTAGATGACCGGCCGACCAGCCAAACCGGCTTCTATGCCGGCATTGGACATGATATTGACCACAACGCTAGCCCGCGCCAGAGCCTGGGCCAATGATTGATTGATATCCAGTAGCTCGATATTGGAGAAACGTGTAGCTGCATCGCTCCAGAATTGAGCCTTGCTGCGCGGATGGCGCTTGAACAGCACACGGTAGTGAGGATTGCGCCCAGCCCACTCACGCAGTAGCCGATAGGTTTCTTGATAACCGGACTCCTTCTCGCGGTCCGGCCCGACCCCCAGGATCAATAACGTCTTGATCGCTGGATCCGCAACAGGCAAATCATAAGTTTCATCGGCAAGGTACGAACCGAGCAGCACCACCGTCGACTCGCCAAACCGCAACGTCCGCTCTTGCAACGCCACCAATGAACTACGGCCAAAGACCCCGTAGTAATCGTAGTCATTCATTCCCAGACGACGAGAGGATTCCAGCGTCGTCGCGTGGGCCAGATGCAGCAACCGGGCGCCACGCGCAGCCAATGCAAGACGCAGGAACGGCGCATGGAGACTGCCATTGCGCTCGTTGATCAGCACTTTTGGTTGATACGTCGTCACCAGCCACTGGGCGTGGGCGGCATAGACCAGATAACGTAGCGGCACGGACTGTGGCGGAGCCAAAAGCATGCGTTCGCTACAAGCATGCGAGGGAGATCGAAGCGCAGCCTCCGTCAACCGGCATCCTCGCTTGCGCAGTGCATCGATCAGGATATTCTTGCGCTGCAACGCCATGGATTTTGGCGCCGAATGCAGCAGCAGCACTTCACAGGGCGTGGCGTCTACCGAATCTCTCAAGCATGCCTTCGCACGCAGTCCGACCACCGTGTCGACCATCACATCACGAGACAGCCGCAACAAACTGCCAAGGCGACCATGACGCTGACGCAACAATTTCCAGCGATAGAGGTCCAGCTCACGAGCCTTTCGAGCCCAGCTGTCGTCGGCCTGGAAGGCAGCGTGATCAGGACTCGAAGCGCTCACTTGAACAACAACCGGACGGCCTTACGCGTGTAGGACCAGCGCATGATCGAAAAAAAGTTGGTACGTACGGCCCGGGCATAAAAAGCCTTTGCGCGAACGTAGTCCCCAGCGCTATAGCAGTCGCGGAACAAGGACAGGCAGCGCTGGGCGGTAAAGGCCTGACGCAGGTCCTGCAACTCCGCCGGCATCCGCGCAGGAGCAAACACCTCGTCCACCATCTCCACCCCCGCAGCCAGGCTTTGCTTGAGGTCATGTCGCATGCTGTCATCATGCTTGTGGATCAGCGCGAGCGGCTGATCCAATGTGGAACATGGAAAGCGCGCCAGCACTTGGGCAAATACAGGTATATCTTCGACGTTACGCAGGTGCAAAGGATAATTGCCTGGCCCGAACACCTCGCGGTGCATGACGCAGGCTCCGTTGGACAGCGACACCGTCTTTTCCAGCAGATAGCCACGAACACGTTCACGCGGCGTCACCGGCAAGGGCGTGGCGCTGTGCTGGACGCGACGACCGTCGGAGAACACCGACCAGTGGCCGCCAATAATCAAACGACTCTCGGGATTGTCGGCGACATGCCGGGCCACAGCCGCCAGCGCGCCCGGCGCCATCTCATCATCCGCATCAAGGAAGATCAGGTACTGGCCCCGGGCTTCCTCGATCCCACGGTTCCGCACCGACGACAGACCACCGTTGGGTTTGCGCAGGGCTCGAAAGGCCCCGGCATGCTCGACCAGCAACTGCTCTACAACTTGAGGCGTCGCATCAGTGGAGCCATCGTCGATCACCAGCAGCTCTGCCTGGGCTTCGCCCAACTGCGCAATGACAGAATTCACCGCTCGCGGCAATGTCTCGGCGTAGTTGTAAGCTGGAATGATGACACTGACCAACATCTCAGTCATAAACATCCACGCCGTCTTTGACCACCAGAATGTCTTCCATGATCAGGTACTGCAGGTCCGAACCGAAGAACATGTTCAGCGCGTCGGTCGGCGAGCAGATCATCGGTTCGCCGCGACGGTTGAGCGAGGTGTTCAGCGACACGCCGTTGCCGGTCAGGACTTCCAGGGCCTTCATCATGTCGTAGTAGCGCGGGTTGTATTCGCGCTTGAGCACCTGGGCCCGGGAGGTGCCGTCTTCGTGGACGACTTCCGGCACGCGGGTCTTCCATTCTTCGGCGACTTCGAAGGTGAAGGTCATGAACGGTGCCGGGTGATCGACCTTGATCATCTGCGGTGCAACGGTGTCGAGCATCGACGGGCAGAAAGGCCTCCAGCGCTCGCGGAACTTGATCTGCTCGTTGATACGATCGGCCACGCCGCTGGCGCTCGGGCAACCGATGATCGAACGACCGCCCAAGGCACGCGGGCCAAACTCCATGCGGCCCTGGAACCAGGCCACCGGGTTACCGTCGACCATGATCTTGGCGATGCGCTCGGGGGTGTTGTCGATCTTGCGCCACTCAGGCTTGCTCGGATGGCGGGCGCACGCCGCGATCACGTCTTCGTTGCTGTAGGCCGGGCCGAGGTAGACGTGTTCCATCTTCTCCACCGGCACGCCACGGGCATGGGACACATAAGCCGCCGCGCCTACCGCCGTACCGGCGTCGCCGGAAGCCGGTTGCACGAACAGCTCCTTGACGTCATCACGGGCGATGATTTTCTGGTTCAGCTTGACGTTCAACGCACAGCCACCGGCGAAGGCCAGCTTGCCGGTTTCCTTGAGCACGTCGCCCAGGTAGTGGTCGATCATCTGCAATGCGAGCTTCTCGAACAGCGCCTGCATGCTCGCCGCGTAGTGAATGTACGGCTCGTCGGCGATGTCGCCTTCACGTTTCGGGCCGAGCCATTCGATCAGCTTCGGCGAGAAGTAGAAGCCCTTGCCTTTCTCTTTATAGCGGCGCAGGCCGATCACGTTGGCGTAGTCGGTGTTGATCACCAATTCGCCGTTTTCGAACGAAGCCAGGCGCGAGAAATCGTACTTGGTGGCGTCGCCATAAGGCGCCATGCCCATGACCTTGAATTCGCCGTCGAGCATTTCAAAACCGAGGAACTCAGTGATCGCGCCGTACAGGCCACCCAGGGAGTCCGGATCGAAGAATTCCTTGATCTTGTGGATCTTGCCGTTTTCACCGTAGCCAAAGAAGGTCGTGGCGTATTCGCCCTTGCCATCGATGCCCAGGATCGCGGTTTTTTCCTGGAAGCCCGAGCAATGATAGGCACTGGAGGCGTGGGCCAGGTGGTGCTCGACCGGCTCGATCTTGATCTTTTTCGGATCGAAGCCCAGTTGCTCCAGGCACCAGACGATCTTGCGGCGATAGCGCTTGTAGCGACGGTTGCCCATCAGGATCGCATCGAGGGCGCGGTCCGGTGCGTACCAGTAACGCTTGGCGTAGTGCCAGCGAGCTTCGCCGAACAGACTGATCGGGGCAAACGGGATCGCCACCACAT
Organism: Pseudomonas sp. HB05; assembly: GCF_016756915.1. Lineage (NCBI taxonomy): Bacteria > Pseudomonadati > Pseudomonadota > Gammaproteobacteria > Pseudomonadales > Pseudomonadaceae > Pseudomonas > Pseudomonas sp. HB05. The sequence goes on along the minus strand of NZ_JAESPG010000004.1, from coordinate 179,164 downwards.
CGACATCGGAAGGCTTGATGCCGGCCTGTTCCAGACAGAACTTCGCCGACTCGTAGGGCATGCGGTTCTTTGCATGTTTATCGCGTACGAAGCGCTCTTCCTCGGCCGCCGCGATCAGCTTGCCGTCAATGTACAGCGCTGCGGAAGGATCATGGCTAAGGGCGCCGGACAGGCCAAGAATCGTCAATGCCACAGGGTCTAGCCTCTTATGTCTGCATACGGGCGACAAGCGCCGCGAAAATGAATGTGCCGCGCACCTAGGGGTGCGGGGCAGCTAAAGGGCGGGATTATAGCGTAAATGCGGCCTTAAGCCTCTAGCGATGAGTCGTAGGGTTTACACGGTCCGTGGCGAGGGAGCTTGCTCCCGCTCGGCTCTGTAGGAGCTGGCGAAGGCTCGGGCCGCGTTCGGACGATCTCTTGATCTTTCGCTTGAGACTCAAGTGCCTGGGGAAAGATCGCAGCCTAGCTTCGCTCGACAGCTCCTACAGGCGCAGCCCAGCGGGAGCAAGCTCCCTCGCCACAGTGATCGGTTACACGATAGCCGACGTGTTATCGACTGCCTTGGGCAAGCGCTCATCGATCACGCGATACAACGCACTGTCCTGCGGCCAATTGCGCATAAACCGCGCCCGATCCCGGGCATAGGCCTGGGCGAAGCTGGACTGGCTGCGGTGTTGGCACATCGAGTCGAGGTCGATCAGCGCCCAGCGATCGTCTTGCCAGAACAGGTTGTGCCCCTTGAAATCACCGTGGCTGATACGTTCGCGGATCAGGTCGGCGAACAAGCGATCCAGCGCCAGCAACTCAGTCTCGGGAGCTTCACCGTTCTCCACGTAAGGGCCGAAGCGTTCAATGATGTCCGGGCCCGACAGGTGCTCGGTCACCAGGTAAGCCCCTCGGCGCAGCCAGAGGAAACGCTTTTCCAGCAGCGCCAGCGGCTTGGGCGTGGCGATGCCGAGGAAAGCCAGTCGATGCCCTTCGCGCCAGGAATGCCAGGCGCGACTTGGACGCCAGAAGCGCTTGAGCCAATGGGCGAAGTTCTTGATGTTGTAGCGCTTGATCACCAGGGTGCGACCATTCGACTCGACCTTGCCGACACTGGCCGCGCCGCCCGTCTTGTACAGATGGCCCCGGTCGAGCAGTGCATCGGCCTGTTCCAGCACCGGGACCATCGCGGCCTCTTCATCACGGCGGATCGCTCGCAGCCCGAACGGTCCGCGCTGTACGCTGAACAGGCTGCACTCGCGCCCGACCTTTTCGAGAAAATCTTTCAGCCGCCATGTGTGCACTTTATCGATCTGTTTTTGCAGCGCCTCCATGGGCAAGGCGTGTTCGGCGTTGCCCAACAGGTAATACACCAGCAGTTCTTCATTGAACGGCTCGATGGATTTGGGAAGCTGGGCGAAGAACACCCCGAGGTTCTCCAATACCTTCTGCCGCGACAACGGCTGCCCCGGGGTTTCGGCGCGAATACCGGCGCCATCGATCAGATAGAGCTTGCCGCCGTGGCGCAGCAGGTTGTCCAGATGCAAGTCTTCTTGCCACAGGCCCTTGCCGTGGAGTTGCGCAATCGCACCCAGGGCCTCGGCCAACACTGCCGTTTGCTCGTCCGCCAACATTGGCAGGTGCTCGACCTGTTTCCAGGCGTCACCGAGGCTTTCGGCGTCCTCCAGCAGCTCGAACAGCAGCCAGCCACCCTCGCCCTCCTTCAAGCCATCGGCCAGCAGCAGCGGCGTCGTCAGTCCCTGCTCCGCCAGGAGGCGAACGCCTTGCAGTTCACGCTGGAAGTGCCGGGGCGCCTTGCTGCCCACCAGCAACTTGGCCAGCACCGGCCGACCACGCCAGATACCGGCACCGACGTAACGTTGGCCCGGCAACACTCGCAACAGTGAAAGCAATTGCAAACGCGCCGGACCGGCGGCATCGGCCAGCTCCACGCTCAGGGGCAGGCTAGGGCTGCGACCGGCGCTTTTCAATTCCGACAAATGCATCAGCGGGCCTCCTTATGGGTGCGTCGAGCCCTCAACCGGGTCATCCATTGATCCACCAGCGCACCGCCAAGGGGCTGGTCCAGATACGTAGACAGCAACTGGCGGACATCTTCTTCGCTCCAGATCCTGGCCCGGCGCAGCAAAGGCTCCAGGTCCTTGACTCGATCACGCTGGCCAAACAGCAGCGGCCGAGTCTTTTCGAGGTCGATCAATTGCGCCTGATAACCGTCGGCAGTGGCTTGCAGGAAGATGTGCTTGGGATAGAAGCAGCCATGCACCTGATGCATGCCGTGTAGGCGCCGCGCCAACTGCCCGCAAGCGTTGAGGACTGTGGAGCGCTGCTCTGCCGTCAGGCTTGGCCAGCGTTGCAACAGCGAGTCCAGGTCGTCCCAGCCATCCAGGGCACGGGTCAGCAAGACCGCTCGCACTTCGCCATGTACCTTGCGCTGGCCATAGAACACCGCCTGCAACGCCGGAATCCCCAACTGGCGATACCGGCTGATGTTGCGAAACTCCCTGGAAAAACTGGGCTCGCCAAAAGGGTGCGAAAAGGTCCGGGTCAGGTAATTGCTCTGGCGCTTGAGGTAATAGCCCTGCCCTTCGAGCTCCAGCCGGAACACACTGCTCCAGCCGCCGCCTGCGGTATTGGGCTCATCGACGGCGTCCAGTTCTCGCGACCAAAGGGCCTCGAAGCTGTCCAGGCCATGACGTGCAAGCAACGCCCGGTCTTCAGCGGCCAGGAAATCAGTCATTCACGTCCCTCAAAAAATCTCACTACATGGCGGATGCGTTTTTTGTCACACGCATCGAGCCGGTCACGCTGGCGGTATTGCAGGTAGAAGCGCAGGCGCTGGGTGCTCGACAGGTGGCGCTTGGCAACCTTGTCAAGGCAGGCCAGGTCTTTGGTAATCCGGTACTTGAGCCAGAAGCCGCGCCAGAAATCGCCGTTCGGGCAATCGATCAGGAACAGCCGCGACTGGTCGTCGATCAGCAGATTGCGCCACTTCAGGTCGTTATGGGTGAAGCGGTGATCGTGCATGATCCGGGTATAACCGGCCAGTTGACGGCTGACACCATCGACCCAGGCGCGGTCGCCCAGGCGCGGATCGCGCCGATTAGCCAGCGCTGAAAGATCTTCGGTTCGAGGCAGCTCACGGGTGATCATCGCCCCGCGATCGTACGCCGCGCCACGTCGCTCCAGGCCCCAGGCAACAATCTCGGCCGTGGGAATCCCCCACTTGGCGAATCGCTTGAGGTTCTGCCACTCGGACTTGACCCGGGGCTTGCCCAGGTAGCGCCGCAAGCCTTTGCCGGCACCGACGTAGCGCTTGACGTAATAGTTCACGCCGTTGCGCTGTATGCGGATCACCTCCGACAGCGGATCGCGGGTCAGACGCTCTCCCTGCAGGGCAAATACCGCATCGAGGCTGCCGAAATCCTGCGCCAGTTCAGCGTAGGCCGGCTCCAGGTTCCAACCCGACATCAGAGCGCATCCCCGTACCGCTGCTTGCGGTCATACAGCTTGTTGGCCTTGCCTTCGAGCCACGCCAGCAACGAAGCCTCTTCAGCCAGGACCTGGCGCAGCGGCTGCTGGAAATAGCCCTTGAGGAAACGCAGTTTGTCGCGGCGGGTCAGGCCAATGTCCAACGCCGAGAAATACAGGGCCGCCAGGTCCTTGTTACGCCAACGGGTGGTAATGGCCGGGCGGGTCTGGGCGCGGTGCAAGTCGATCACCGAGAGCTTGAAATCCTCGGGCGTCACCGGCTTGTCGGTGTGCAGCAGGAAGTGGCAGATATAGCAGTCACGGTGGTTAACGCCGGCGCGGTGCATCATGCCGGTCATGCGCGCCACTTCGGCGATCAAGGCGCGCTTGAGCTTGGGCGGCGGCGCTTGCTTGACCCAGTCGATGCTGAAATCTTCAAGGCTGATGGTCGGCGCCAGCTCTTCGGTGATGATAAATGAATGCTGGTCCGCCGGATTGCTACCCTTCTCGCCGTAGGCGACGGCCGTCATGGTCGGCACGCCGACTTCTTGCAGGCGCTGGATGGCCTTCCATTCCTGGCCCGCGCCGAGCACCGGCAGCTTGGCGGTCAGCAAGTTCTTGAAAATCTCGCCCCAGCCAATGCCACGGTGGATCTTCACGAAAAAGCCGCGACCGTCCACCTCCGTGCGCAGGGTGCGCCGGGCTTCGAGCTCACGGTAGACCTCGCCCTGGAGCGCTTCGACTTCGGCGAACGCATCGCGTCCGGCCCAAAGGCTCTTGAACGGTTCGGCCAGCATCAATTTCATCAAGCGTGCTCCGCCAATATCACATCGGCCGCGTGCTGCGGCATGCTGTAGAGGTCGGCCGTCTCGGCGAAGGCCAGACCGTTGCGACTCCAGGTTGCCCGGGCATCGGCATCACTCAACATCCGCCCCAGGTACTCGGTGAGCTGCGCTTGTTCGAACGGCTCGTCCAGCACCAGGCCACTGTCGGCCTCGGCGATGTAGTGGGCGTACCCACACACTGCGCTGACCAGCACCGGCAATCCGGCCACCAGCGCTTCAAGCAAGACAGTGCCGGTGTTTTCGTTGTACGCCGGATGGATCAACAGGTCGGCGCCCAGCAGGAAACGCGGGATGTCACTGCGCCCCTTGAGGAACCGCACGTTGTCACCCAGACCCAGCGCGGCGCTCTGCAGTTGGAATACTTTGGGGTCGTCCTGGCCAATTACAAACAGTCGGGTGCGTTTTCTCAATTGCGCGGGCAACGCGGCCAGGGCCTTGAGGCTGCGATCCACGCCCTTGGTCTTGAACCCGGAACCGATCTGCACCAGCAACAGGTCGTCGTCGGCCAGCTCGAATTCGGCCCGGAACGCGGCACGGATTTCGTCAGCGTCGGCGGGCCGGCGGCGGTCCTGGGCGATGCCCGGCGGCAGCAGGTGAAAACGTTCCAGCGGCGTGCCGTAGTGCTTGATGAACAGTGGTTGCTGGACTTCGGAGATCATCAGCACGTCGGTCTTGGCGTCCTTGGCGAACACCGCCCGCTCGTACTCGGCGAAATGCCGGTAGCGGCCCCAGCGCCGGTACAGCGAATTGCGCAGGTTTTGCGCCTTGTCTTCGAAGCAGCCATCGGCGGCGTAGTACACGTCCAGGCCGGGCATCTTGTTGAAGCCGATCAAGCGGTCCACCGGGCGCTTGGCCAGGTCCGCTTCCATCCACGCGCTGAGTTTCTCGTTGCGGCGATGATTGAACAACGCCTTGACCGGCGCCACCAGCACTTCGAAGCCGGGCGGCACGTCGCCTTCCCAGATCAGCGTGTAGACGCGGATCTGGTGACCGCGCCGCTGGCACTCCAGGGCGATGCGCATGAAGTCACGCTGCAGGCCGCCGAAAGGGAAATATTTGTAAAGGACAAAAGCCAATTGCATCAGCGCGGCTCCTCAGCCAATAACGTGCTCAGGTGGCTGGCGACACGCTCGGGATTCAGACGCGTGAAGCACAGGGGCTGCTCGCGTTTCAGGTCGAACCGCCGGGCATCCTCGGCGGTGGGTGGATAAGTGCATTGCTTCTGCATGCAGGGCGCGCAAGGGAAATCACTGGCGAGGTGAATCTGGCCCTTGCCATAGGCGCCGGTGAGCACCGGATTGGTCGGGCCAAGCAGAGAAATGGTCGGCACGTCGAGGGCCGCGGCCAGATGGCCAAGACCGGTGTCCACCGCCACGCAAGCCTGGGCGCCGGCGAGCACCTTGCCCATGCCGCCGAGGTTCAACTTCGGCAATACCAGGGCATTGCGCAGCCCATTGGCAATGCGCTCGGCCCGGGCCTTCTCGGCCGGGCTGCCCCAGGGCAGTTTCACCACGACGCCGAACTGGCCCATGCGCTCGGTGAGCTGGCGCCAGTAAAGCTCGGGCCAGTGCTTGGACTCCCACGTCGTGCCGTGCAGGAATACCACGTAGGGATAGGGCCGTGGCAATTCCACCAGGCGGTCGATGTCGAGGCCATAGTTACCCTGGGTTTGCGGCAAGTCATAGCCCAGCGCCAGGGCGAATAACTGACGCACGCGCTCCACCGCATGCTGACCACGGGCCACCGCCAGGCGCCGCGAATAGAAACGCGCCGCCAAGGGTTCGCGAGCCGAGTCTTTATCCAGGCCGGCGACCGGCGCCTTGACGTAGCGAGTCAGCCAGGCGCTTTTCAACAGGCCCTGGGCATCGATCACCAGGTCGTATTTGTCGGCGCGCATGCTCTGCTTGAAACGCCGCCATTCGCCACTCTTGATGGTTTGCCAGAGGTTCTTGCGCCAGCGCCGTATCGCCACTGGAATGACCTTGCCCACGGCCGGGTGCCAGGTGGGAATTTCGGCGAAGCCTTCTTCCACCACCCAATCGAACTTGATGCCCGGAATAGCCCGCGCCGCATCGCTCAGCGCTGGCAACGTATGGACCACGTCCCCCAACGAAGAAGTCTTGATCAGCAATACCCGCAAGTTACCGGACCTCCACGGGTGTGCCCTGCAAACGCTCCAGGGCTTCATTCACCGATGGCGGCATGAGCTGGCGCAGGCAGTTGTAGTGACCGAAGCGGCAGGTGCGATCGAAGCATGGACTGCATTCGATGCCCAGGCGCACGACTTCGACCTTGTCCGCCAACGGCGGGGTGAAGCCTGGGGAAGTGGAGCCGTAGACCGCCACCAACGGACGGTTCAGCGCGGCGGCCACGTGCATCAGGCCGGAGTCGTTGGACACCACCGAATCAGCGCAGGACAGCAGGTCGATGGCCTCGGCCAGGGAAGTGTCACCGCTGAGATTGACCGACTCTTCCCGCAGGCCGGGGATCAGCCGCGAGCGGATGTCTTCGCCCACCGAGTGGTCGTTTTTCGAACCGAACAGCCAGACTTGCCAGCCTTCGCGAATCTTCGCCTCGGCGACTTGGGCGTAATGCTCCGCCGGCCAACGCTTCGACTCGCCGAACTCGGCGCCAGGGCACAGGGCCAATACCGGGCGATCCAGGGTCAGGCCGAACTTGGCCAGGGCCGCTTCACGCGTCACCGGGTCGATCTGCAGACTCGGCCGAGGATACGGCTTGGGCAACTCGGCGCCCGGCTCGTAGGCCAGGGCCATGAAGCGCTCGATCATCAGCGGGTAGCGGTCTTTGTCCAGGGCGCGCACGTCATTGAGCAGGCCGTAGCGAAATTCGCCACGCCAGCCGGTGCGCTTGGGAATATCGGCAAAAAACGGCACCAGCGCCGATTTCAACGAATTGGGCAGCAGGATCGCCTGGTCGTACTGGCCGACCAGGGATTTGCCGATACGCCGGCGGGTCGCCAGCTCCAGCACGCCATGGCCGAGCGGGAAGCTCAAGGCCTTGCGCACCTCGGGCATGCGCTCAAGGATCGGCCGGCTCCACTCCGGGGCCAGGACGTCGATTTCGCACTGCGGGTGACGCTGCTTGAGGCACTGGAACAGTGTCTGCGCCATCACCATGTCACCGACCCAACTGGGCCCAACGATCAGAATATTCATGTGGCTTCCAAAAACGATACGGGGAGGCCTACGCCTCCCCGCCTCGAGAATCACTGTGGCTTAGGTCGTTGCCTGTGGCCCTAATCTACAACACACCGCCAATCAACTGTGGGGGGCGACTTACTTGCGACGGAGCCAGCCCATTCAACACCTATGTCGCCTGACCCACCGCTATCGCGGGCAAGCTCGCTCCCACAAGGGACCTGCATCTGTCCTCAGCACGGTGCAACACCGCCAATCCACTGTGGGAGCGAGCTTGCTCGCGATGAGGCCTGTACATCCAACATCAATGTTGCCTGACGCTCCGCTATCGCGAGCAAGCTCGCTCCCACATTTATTCAATACTCAGCTCAGTCCCAGCTCCCGCCAGATCCGCATCACCTGCCGGCGCTCGTCCACGAACTGGTCGCCTGCGATCACCCCGGCGTCTTTCTGCAAGGCCTGGCGATGGGCGGCGGAGCGGTAGGCCTTGTAAGCCTCGCGCAACAGCGTGGCATCTTCGGCAGGCATCAACCCGACCTCCTGCAGCCCGTCCAGGATGCGGATGTTATCGGTGTAGCGCACCAGCGAAGGATGCTCCTCGGACCACGCCAGAGCCGCGTATTGCACCATAAATTCAATATCGACGATACCTCCGGCATCTTGCTTGAGGTCGAAGGGTGCCGTGGCTTCGAAGGCATTCGGCGCGGTCCCGGCGGCGGTGGCCTTGCTGCCAAGGTTGTCGCGCATCTTGGCGCGCATTTCGCTCACCTCCTGGCGCAGCGTCGGCAGGTCCCGCTTGCGTCCCAACACCTGGACGCGAACTTTCTCGAAGGCCTGGCCCACATCCTGGCTACCCACCAGCACCCGCGCGCGCACCAACGCCTGATGCTCCCAAGTCCAGGCTTCGTTCTCCTGGTAGCGGGCAAACGCCCCCAAGGAGCTGACCAGCAAACCCGATGCGCCGGATGGTCGCAAACGCATGTCCACTTCATATAGCTGCCCGGAGTTGGTCTGGGCCGTCAGCAGGTGGATGATCCGCTGGCCGAGCCGGGTAAAGAACTGGGCACCGTCGATGGGTTTCGGGCCATCGGTTTCCGCCTGCGGATCGCCATCGTGGATAAACACCAGGTCCAGGTCGGAACCATGCCCCAACTCCAAACCGCCGACCTTCCCATAACCGACAATAATGAACCCCGGATCGCACAAGCTGCCGTCGGTACGCAACGGCACGCCATGCTTGGCCGCGGTCTGGCGCCAGGCGAGCGCCAGCACTTGTTCGAGAATCGCCTCGGCCAGCCAGGTCAGGTAATCGCTGACTTTCATCAAAGGCAGGCTGCCGGCGATTTCCGAAGCCGCCACCCGCAGACGGTGGGCCAGCTTGAAGTGCCGCAACGCCTCCATCTGTTGCTCCAGATCATCCTCGGGAATACGCGTCAGGCGTTCACGAAGCTCCGCCGCCAACTCTGGCGCCAAGGGCGGCTTGAACAAGCGACCTTCGTTGAGCAATTCATCGAGCAGCAAGGGGAAACGGGTGATTTGTTCAGCGATCCACGGACTCGCCGCGCACAGCGTCAGCAAGCGACGCAGTGCACCGGGGTTTTCTGTCAGCAACACCAGATAAGCCGAGCGACGAGCCACGGCCTCCACCAACGGCAATACCCGCTCCAGCACCAGGTCCGGATCAGCATGTTCCACCGCCTGGGCCAGCAGGCGCGGAATGAAGGCGTCCAGGCGCTCACGTCCCAGGCGCTGCATGGCGCGTAACTGCGGACTCGAGCGCAGCGCCGCAAGGGCCTTCAGTGCCTTGGACGCATCGGCGAAACCGCCTTCTTCCAACTGGCGACACGCCGCTTCCTCATCCTGGCTGTCTTCCCACAGCGGCAACCATTCGCCCCCCACCGCCACTTCGCCTTCGCTGCCCTCTTCTTCATCGGGATCGGCGATGACCTGGCCAAAATGCCAGGCCACGCGCCCGCGCCAGTACATCAGTTGTTCGTGAAACGCACTCCAATCAGCAAAGCCCAGCATGAACGCAATGCGCGCCTGATCCTGGGCACTGTCCGGCAGCATCTGGGTCTGGCGGTCGGCGATGGCCTGGATCGCATGTTCGGTATAACGCAGGAACTCATAACCTTGGCGCAGCTCATCAATCACCTTGGCCGGCAAGTACCCCTGCCCCTCCAGCGTGCTTAACACTTTGAGCAGCGGCCGCTGCTGCAAGCTCAAGTCGCGACCGCCGTGGATCAACTGGAACGCCTGGGCAATGAACTCCACCTCGCGAATGCCGCCCGAACCCAGCTTGATGTTGTCGGCCATGCCCTTGCGCCGCACTTCTTGCTGGATCAACTGCTTCATGGTGCGCAGCGCTTCGATGGCGGAAAAATCCAGGTAACGGCGATAGACGAACGGGCGCAGCATGTCGAGCAGTTGCGCGCCGGCCACCTGGTCGCCCGCCACCACCCGCGCCTTGATCATGGCGTAGCGTTCCCAGTCGCGCCCCTGGTCCTGGTAATACTGCTCCAGCGCGTTGAAGCTCAGCACCAGCGCACCGGCCGAGCCGTAGGGACGCAGGCGCATGTCGACGCGGAACACAAAGCCATCGACGGTCATCGGGTCGAGGGCCTTGATCAGGCGCTGGCCGACGCGGATGAAAAACTCCTGGTTATCCAGCGGCCGCTTGGCGCCGACGGTTTCGCCGCCCTCGGGGTAGGCGAAGATCAGGTCGATGTCCGACGACAGGTTCAGCTCCACCGCGCCGAGCTTGCCCATGCCCAGGATGACCATCTGCTGCGGCTCGCCACTGCGTCGACCGGTGGGTGTGCCGAACTGTTGGCTGAGACGCTGATACAACCATTGATAGGCTTGGTCGATGCAGGTGTCGGCCATGTCCGAGAGGTCCCGGCAGGTCTGGACCAGATCGGCCTGGCGGGTCAGGTCACGCCAGATGATCCGCACCTGCTGGCGGGTACGCTGGCGACGGAGGACGCGGCCCAGTTCGTCTTCGGTTTCGGCGGCCTGTACGGCGGCACCAATCTGCGCGCACATTTCACCGGGCGCCAGGCTGCGGTCCAGTTCGCCGCTGCGCACCAGTGCCAACAGCATCAAAGGATCTCGTACACTTTGCTCGATGACGAAGTCACTGGCGGCGGTAACGCGGTTGAACTCGGCCCAACGCTGCGGCGTCCAGGTCGACAATCCATGATCGTCGTCAAGGAGCGCGACCGCCGCGCGGAACGACTGCTCGGCGCGACTGACCAATGACTGGAGAATTGCCGGCATTTCGGCAAGCGAGGGCAGGCTCATGGTCTATCCTTGATCGGCGCGGGAAAGGCTGGATGTAGTGTTTTTACAGAAGACACTACCTGATCGACTGTCGAACAAAGATGATAAATAGCTGATTTTCTGATTTTATTGGCAGCCGGCATCAAGTTTTTACCTGTTCGAGTTGGCAAATGACCAACAGTAACGATTATTCTCACAACGAAACGAGGGGCCATCAGCCGCTCATGTGTAGTTTTACTACTCGTCTATACATTCGAAAGGCTGAAACGGCCGACGATTTGTAGTAAAACTACACGCCGCCGAAACAACCTTCGGCAATCCAAGAATTTATATCGTCTGCCCACAAGGCCAGTCGCAAACTCAGGCAACCGATTCTGGTAGCCTTTCCGCCCTGGAGCAAGCCATGCAAGACCTCGATCCCGTCGAAACCCAGGAATGGCTGGACGCCCTGGAATCGGTTCTCGACAAAGAAGGCGAAGACCGTGCTCATTATCTGATGACCCGTATGGGTGAACTCGCAACCCGCAGCGGTTCGCAACTGCCCTACGCCATCACCACGCCGTACCGCAACACGATCCCCGTTACCCACGAAGCACGCATGCCTGGCGACCTGTTCATGGAACGCCGCATTCGCTCGCTGGTGCGCTGGAACGCGTTGGCCATGGTCATGCGTACCAACCTGAAAGATTCTGACCTGGGCGGTCACATCTCCAGCTTCGCCTCCAGCGCGACGCTGTATGACATCGGCTTCAACTATTTCTTCCAGGCCCCGACCGACGAGCACGGCGGCGACCTGATCTACTTCCAGGGTCACGCATCGCCAGGCGTCTACGCCCGTGCGTTCATGGAAGGCCGCATCACCGAAGACCAGATGAACAACTTCCGCCAGGAAGTGGACGGCAACGGCCTGTCCTCGTACCCGCACCCTTGGCTGATGCCTGATTTCTGGCAGTTCCCGACCGTTTCCATGGGCCTGGGCCCGATCCAGGCGATCTACCAGGCGCGCTTCATGAAGTACCTGGAAGCCCGTGGCTTCATCCAGCCAGGCAAGCAGAAAGTCTGGTGCTTCATGGGCGACGGCGAGTGCGACGAGCCGGAATCCCTGGGCGCGATCTCCCTGGCCGGCCGCGAGAAGCTGGACAACCTGATCTTCGTCATCAACTGCAACCTGCAGCGCCTCGACGGCCCGGTTCGCGGCAACGCCAAGATCATCCAGGAACTCGAAGGCGTGTTCCGTGGTGCCCAGTGGAACGTCAACAAAGTCATCTGGGGCCGTTTCTGGGACCCACTGTTGGCCAAGGACGTCGACGGCATCCTGCAACGCCGCATGGACGAAGTCATCGACGGCGAATACCAGAACTACAAGGCCAAGGACGGCGCGTTCGTCCGTGAGCACTTCTTCAACTCGCCTGAACTCAAGGCCATGGTTGCGGACCTGTCCGACGACGAGATCTGGAAGCTCAACCGTGGTGGCCACGACCCGTACAAGGTCTACGCGGCGTACCACCAGGCGGTCAACCACAAAGAACAACCGACTGTCATCCTGGCCAAGACCATCAAGGGTTATGGCACCGGTGCCGGCGAAGCGAAGAACACCGCGCATAACACCAAGAAGGTCGATGTCGAGAGCCTGAAGCTGTTCCGCGACCGCTTCGACATTCCGGTCAAGGACAGCGAGCTGGAAAACCTGCCGTTCTTCAAGCCCGAAGAAGGCAGCGCCGAAGCCCGCTACCTGGCCGAGCGCCGCGCAGCCCTGGGCGGTTTCGTGCCACAGCGCCGCGCCAAGAGCTTCAGCATCCCGACCCCGCCACTGGAAACCCTCAAGGCGATCCTGGACGGCTCGGGCGACCGTGAAATCTCCACCACCATGGCCTTCGTGCGGATCCTCGCGCAACTGGTCAAGGACAAGGAAATCGGCCAGCGCATCGTCCCGATCATCCCGGACGAAGCCCGTACCTTCGGTATGGAAGGCATGTTTCGCCAGTTGGGCATCTACTCGTCCGTCGGCCAGCTCTACGAGCCAGTCGATAAAGACCAGGTGATGTTCTACAAGGAAGACAAGAAGGGCCAGATCCTCGAGGAAGGCATCAACGAAGCGGGCGCCATGAGCTCCTTCATTGCGGCCGGTACTTCGTACTCCAGCCACAACCAGCCGATGCTGCCGTTCTACATCTTCTACTCGATGTTCGGCTTCCAGCGCATCGGCGACCTGGCCTGGGCCGCTGGCGACAGCCGTACCCGTGGCTTCCTCATCGGCGGCACTGCCGGCCGCACCACCCTCAACGGTGAAGGCCTGCAGCACGAAGACGGCCACAGCCACATGCTGGCCGGGACCATCCCGAACTGCCGCACCTATGATCCGACCTACGGCTACGAGCTGGCGGTGATCATCCAGGACGGCATGAAGAAGATGACCGAAGAGCAGCAGGACGTCTTCTACTACATCACCGTGATGAACGAGTCCTACCAGCAGCCAGCCATGCCGGCCGGCGTGGAAGCAGGCATCGTCAAGGGCATGTACCTGCTCGAGGAAGACACCCGCGAAGCGGCGCACCACGTCCAGCTGATGGGCTCCGGCACCATCCTGCGCGAAGTGCGTGAAGCAGCGAAGATCCTGCGTGAAGAGTTCAACGTTGGCGCCGACGTCTGGAGCGTCACCAGCTTCAACGAGCTGCGTCGCGACGGCTTGGCCGTAGAGCGCAGCAACCGCCTGCACCCTGGCCAGAAGCCAAAGTTGAGCTACGTCGAAGAATGCCTGAACGGCCGCAAAGGTCCGGTCATCGCCTCCACCGACTACATGAAGCTGTTCGCCGAGCAGATCCGCCAGTGGGTTCCTTCCAAGGAATTCAAAGTGCTGGGCACCGACGGTTTCGGCCGTAGCGACAGCCGCAAGAAGCTGCGTCACTTCTTCGAAGTCGACCGTAAGTTCGTTGTGTTGGCAGCCCTGGAAGCCCTGGCTGACCGTGGCGATATCGAACCTAAAGTGGTGGCCGAAGCCATCGCCAAGTTCGGCATCGATCCAGAAAAACGCAACCCACTGGACTGCTGAGGAGAATTTTCGTGAGCGAACTCATTCGCGTACCTGACATCGGCAGCGGTGAAGGTGAAGTAATTGAACTGTTTGTGAAGGTCGGCGACCGTATCGAAGCCGACCAGAGCATCCTGACGCTTGAGTCGGACAAGGCCAGCATGGAAGTGCCTGCGCCGAAGGCCGGTGTGATCAAGAGCCTGAAAGTGAAGCTGGGCGATCGCCTGAAAGAAGGCGACGAACTGCTGGAGCTGGAAGTCGAGGGCGCCGCTGCGGCGCCTGAAGCGGCCGCCCCTGCTGCTGCCCCGGCAGCGGCTGAAAAGCCTGCCGCCGCGCCGGCTGCCGAAGCGGCTCCCGCTCCGGCCGCCGCGCCTGCCGCTGCCACGGTCCAGGACATTCACGTCCCGGACATCGGTTCGTCGGGCAAGGCCAAGATCATCGAAGTCCTGGTCAAGGCCGGCGACACCGTCGAAGCCGACCAGTCGCTGATCACCCTGGAATCCGACAAGGCCAGCATGGAAATCCCTTCGCCAGCCGCCGGCGTGGTGGAAAGCGTCGAGGTCAAGCTGGAAGACGAAGTCGGCACTGGCGACCTGATCCTGAAGCTGAAAGTAGCGGGTGCCTCGGCACCTGCCGCACCAGCCCAGGCCGCTGCGCCGGCCGCCAAGGCTGAAGCAGCACCAGCGCCAGCCGCCGCGCCTGCGGCCAAGGCCGAAGCAGCGCCTGCGCCTGCCCCTGTCGCCGCCGCGCCTGCGCCTAGCGGTGCCAAGGTGCACGCCGGCCCTGCGGTGCGTCAGCTGGCCCGTGAATTCGGTGTCGAGTTGTCGGCCGTCGGCCCAAGCGGTCCTCACGGTCGCGTGCTGAAGGAAGACGTGCAGGCCTACGTCAAGGCCATGATGCAGAAGGCCAAGAACGCTCCAGCCGAAGGCGCCACCGGCGGCGCGGGCATCCCGCCGATCCCGGCGGTGGACTTCAGCCGCTTCGGCGAAACCGAAGAAGTGGCCATGACTCGCCTGATGCAGATCGGCGCGTCGAGCCTGCATCGCAGCTGGCTGAACATCCCGCACGTGACTCAGTTCGACCAGGCTGACATCACCGAGCTGGAAGCTTTCCGCGTCGCGCAGAAAGCCGTGGCGGAAAAGGCCGGCGTCAAGCTGACCGTACTGCCGCTGCTGCTCAAGGCCTGTGCGCACCTGCTCAAGGAACTGCCGGACTTCAACGCCTCCCTGGCCCCAAGCGGCAAGGCGGTGATCCGCAAGAAATACGTGCACATCGGCTTTGCCGTCGACACCCCGGAAGGCCTGCTGGTACCGGTCATCCGCAACGTCGACCAGAAGAGCCTGCTGCAACTGGCTGCCGAAGCCGCTGCCCTGGCCGAAAAAGCCCGGAGCAAGAAGCTCACCGCCGACGACATGCAGGGCGCCTGCTTCACCATCTCCAGCCTCGGCCACATTGGCGGCACCGGCTTCACGCCGATCGTCAACGCGCCGGAAGTGGCGATCCTGGGCGTTTCCAAGGCAACTATCCAGCCAGTCTGGGACGGCAAGGCCTTCCAGCCGAAGCTGATGCTGCCACTGTCGCTGTCCTACGATCACCGTGTGATCAACGGCGCCGCCGCCGCGCGCTTCACCAAGCGCTTGAGCGACTTGCTGGGCGATATCCGTACCATCCTGCTGTAACACCGAAAGGCCCTCTTCGCGGAGGGCCGTTCGGCAGTCGTTTTCCGAGCGCCACGCTCGTACCTCAACCCCGCCCATTTGGCGGGGCTTTTTTTGGGTTGGATAAAACTGTCTTATCCAACCACGACTTTTCCTACTCCGTTACGCAACAAGACCTACTTCTTCTATTAGCCATTGCCCACAACAGACGCCCCCTCCCCTCTAACTCTTTATCGCGCGCAACGCTTTAGCATAGTTCCGACCGCCTACTAACAGCCCTCAACCACCAAACACTTCTTATAACTTCGAATGGATTCGAACATGTTAAAGCCTACTGTCGGCCCTCTTCTTGGCCATACAACAACCGATCACGCGCGTGTATTTCTACGAGGCGATAAAGACAATAACAATCCCGTCTTCGCCGGCATTCGCTACAGGCGAAAAGGCGACATCGCCTGGTCAAGAGGAAAGTTTGTCCGACTGTTTTCCTACCGCGACTTTTCCGCCGTCATCGTATTGAAAGGTCTCCAGTCCAATACCGCTTATGAATACCAGGCCGGCTGGAAATCCACCTTGAGCCCGGCCCATACCGTCGAAACCATCCTGGAATTACCATTGCAATGGCCCAAGGACGTTTATCAACTGCGCACACCACCCGACAAGAGCGACGCAGCGCGCAGCTATATCGTCGGCTCTTGCCGATACCTTCGGATCACCGCTGGCGTCCCATCGCGACCAGCGCTGGGGGACCGCACGTTCGCCGGCATCAACCGAATCGTCGAACAGGCCGATCCGCCAATCAGCGCCGTGCTGATGACCGGAGACCAGGTTTATCTCGACGACTTGAACATCATTGCCCCGGACCGCAGCCACAAGGACATGTTATTCAAATACCGCACGGCGTTTTCCCAACCCCACATAAAGAAGTTGATGTCCAGCGTTCCCACTTACATGATGCTCGACGATCATGAAATAGAAGACAACTGGCCGACCAACAGAAACAAGAACGATGAATCACTTTATGCAAATGCCCTGGACGCCTATGAGACTTATCAAGCCAGCCATAGCCCGGCCCATGAACTTTTAAGCGACGGCACGCTAAGCCAAGCCCTGCCCCGTTATTGGTATTTATTTGCCCACGGCGATATCGAATGGTTCGTGACCGACAGTCGGACTCGCCGCAACCTGTCGATGGAAGACCGGCGCATCCTGGATGCCGAACAGGAACAATCGCTGCTCGACTGGCTGATCAACAGCACCGCCCGCGTCAAGTTCGTCGTCACCAGCGTCATGTTCTACCCCGACCGTCGACTCAATGGCGGGGACGCCTGGCAGACCTTTCCGGCGCAGCGCCTGCGACTGCTGGAGGCCATCCGCAGCCATCGAATCAAGAACGTGATTTTCGTGTCTGGTGACGTGCATGGCTCCCTGACGAGCCTGTTGGCGCATAGCCAGGATCCTGACTTCCAGGTTCATACCATCGTTTCGTCGCCGTTTTGCAACAGCAAGCTACTGCCCTACGCCAAGGCCTCGACTTTTATTTTTGGTAAACCCATGGCCCGGGCTCCAAGCGGTGAGTACCAATATGAACTGACCAGCAAGGTGATCAGCCAGGACAACTTCGCTCAGCTGAAAGTCACGGCCCAGAGCGTTCAGGTAACGTTTCATGACCGTGACGGCGCTCCGTTGGAGGTCGTCGATATACCGCTGCGCTGATCGGCGGCAGGCCAATGAATACCTCTGATCGGTTGGCAACTGGAGAAATCCCTTTGTCGGCCGATAAAAGGTTTATAGCACTTGGCCTTCATGTCTCTTGTCAGCCAGGGCCGCAATGATGCAACCTTGCGGCAATCCGTAATGACGAGGGCGTCAGCCCGGCGCGATCAGCATTTTCGAAGCGAGTTTCCCCATGAAAAGCCAACCCGATGCCGCCAGCCGTATGGCGGCCGAGGTAGTGACGCAGTTACCGGTGCCCTCGCGGCTCGGTATGCTGCGTTTCGAACGGCTGAATGAAGCAAGCTGGGCGCTGCTGTTCCTCGACCCCAACTGCGAACGCTACTTCGGCTTGCCGGCCGTGGAACTGTGCTCACTGGTCAGTTCGCCATACGCCAGCCTGATGGAGCCGGAAGCGCGCTATCAGTTGCATGACGCAATCCAGCAGCAACTGGCCCAGGCGTCCCACTACCTGATCCGCTATACGCTGCACACCGCCAAGGGGCCGATGAACCTGCTGGAGACCGGTGAGGCCTACAGGCAGCACAATCGTCACCTGCTGCGCGGTTATCTGTTGGTCGTCGACGACCTGCTGCAAGACGAGCCGTCCTTGCCGGCCGTCGATCTGGAAACCCAGAACTCACGACTGCAGATTGCCCTGGAACTGAACCAGCGCGCCCAGCAGGAACAGCTCCAGCACCTGGACCGGGTCCGCGCCCAACAAGACTTGATCCTGCTGCTGACCCGCCAGCGCTACAGCGCCAACAACTCGCTGCAAGAGGCCGCCGAGCTGATTACCCGCAGCGCCTGCGATATCTACCAGATCGACTGCGCAAGCATCTGGAACCTGGAAGACGGCAAACTGGTGCCGATCTCGGCCTATAACCGCGCCTCCCAGGACTACTTCCTTCCGGATGTCATCAACGCCAACGACTTTCCAAATTACATGGAGGCACTGCAGACCTGCCGAGCCATCGATGCGCACAATGCGATGCGCGACCCGCGCACCCGGGAAATGGCCGAGAACCTGCGGGCCCGCGACGTCAACGCCATTCTCGACGCCAGCATCCGGATCGATGGCCAGGTGGTCGGCGTCCTATGCCTGGAACAAGTGGGCGTCACCCGCGCCTGGCAGTCGGACGAAATCGCCTTCGCCGGTGAACTGGCGGACCAATTCGCCCAAGTCATCAACAACCACAACCGCCGCACCGCCACCAGCGCCCTGCATCTGTTCCAGCGCGCCGTGGAACAGAGCGCCAACGCGTTCCTGCTGGTCAACTGCGACGGCGTGGTGGAATACGTCAACCCGAGCTTCACCGCCATCACCCAGTACACCACCGAGGAAGTGCACGGCCAACGGCTGTCCGAGCTGCCAGCCCTGGAGAACCTCAGCGAGCTGCTGTTCGATGCGCCCTCAGCCCTGGCCCAGAGCAACAGCTGGCAGGGCGAATTCAAGAGTCGGCGCAAGAACCTCGAACCCTACTGGGGCCAGCTGTCGATTTCCAAGGTCTATGGCGACAACCGCGAACTGACGCACTACATCGGCATCTACGAAGACATCACCCAGACCAAACTGGCCCAGCAGCGCATCGAGCGCCTGGCCTATACCGACAACCTGACCAACCTGGGCAACCGACCGGCGTTCATTCGCAACCTCGATGAACGCTTCGCCCGGGACAGCGACTCGCCCATCAGCCTGCTGCTGGTGGACATCGACAACTTCAAGCGCATCAACGACAGCCTCGGCCACCAGACCGGCGACAAACTGCTGATCAGCCTGGCCCGGCGCCTGCGCAACAGCCTGAGCCCCAGCGGCAGCCTGGCGCGCTTCGCCAGTAACGAATTCGCGGTACTGCTGGACGACACCGACCTCGAGGCCGGGCAACAGATCGCCAGCCAGTTGCTGATGACACTCGATAAGCCGATGTTCGTCGATAACCAATTGATCAGCGTGACCGGCTCCGTGGGCCTGGCCTGCGCGCCGCTGCACGGTCGCGACCCGCAGACGCTGATGCGCAACGCCGGCCTCGCCCTGCACAAGGCCAAGGCCAACGGCAAGCATCAGGTCCAGGTGTTCACCGAGGCCCTGAACGCCGAGGCCAGTTACAAGCTGTTCGTGGAAAACAACCTGCGCCGGGCCCTGACTCAGAATGAACTGGATGTCTTCTACCAGCCCAAGCTCTGCCTGCGCAGCGGTCGCCTGCTGGGCATGGAGGCGCTGCTGCGCTGGAACCACCCAGAGAAGGGCATGATCCGCCCGGACCAGTTCATCAGCGTGGCCGAAGAAACCGGCCTGATCATCCCCATCGGCAAATGGATCGCCCGCCAGGCCTGCCGTATGAGCAAACAGCTGACCGCCGCCGGCCTGGGCAACCTGCAAGTGGCGATCAACTTGTCACCCAAGCAGTTTTCCGATCCGGACCTGGTGGCCTCGATTGCCAGCATCCTCAAGGAAGAACAATTGCCCGCGCGGTTGCTGGAGCTGGAACTGACCGAAGGCCTGCTGCTCGAAGCGACCGAAGACACCCACCTGCAGCTCGACCAGCTCAAGCGCCTGGGCCTGACCCTGGCGATGGATGACTTCGGCACCGGTTATTCGTCCTTGAGCTATCTGAAGAAATTCCCGATCGACATCATCAAGATCGATCGCAGCTTCATCCATGAGATCCCGGACAACCAGGACGACATGGAAATCACCTCCGCGGTGATCGCCATGGCCCACAACCTGAAACTCAAGGTCGTGGCCGAAGGCATCGAAACCGCCCAGCAGCTCGCCTTCCTGCGCCGCCATCGCTGCGACGTCGGCCAAGGCTACCTCTTCGACCGGCCGATCCCCGGCACAGAGCTTATCGAGAAGCTCAAGCGCTACCCGCGCGGCCCGCTGGTCTGACAGTCGCTTATAGCTTGCGGCGGCTTTTCTGAGGCACACTGACGGTCTATTTCGCTCAACTCAATCTGACTGAGAGGACTGATGATGGTCTTGCGCTCGGAAATCCTGGTGAACAAAAACGTGCTCCCTACTCCCGATCAAGCTCTTCCCGGCCGTGAAACCCCGATGGCCGTGCCGGAAAAACACTTCGTCCACGACGCGCCGCTGCTGGGCCCGTTTGCCATGGACGTGGATTTCGCCATCTTCGGCCTCGGCTGCTTCTGGGGCGCGGAGCGCAAGTTCTGGCAACGTGAAGGCGTGGTCAGTACGGCGGTGGGATATGCGGGCGGCTTTACGCCGAACCCGACCTATGAAGAGGTCTGCTCTGGCCTGACCGGCCACAGCGAAGTGGTGCTGGTGGTCTACGAGCCGGCGAAGGTCAGCTACGAGCAGCTTCTGAAAATGTTCTGGGAACTGCACAACCCGACCCAGGGCATGCGCCAGGGAAATGACATTGGCACCCAATATCGCTCGGTGATCTATTGCACCACGCCCGAGCAACTGGAAGCGGCGAAGAACAGCAAGGACGTGTTCCAGGCTGAGCTGAACAAGGCCGGTAAAGGTGAAATCACTACCGAAATCGACGAGGCGCCGACGTTCTACTTTGCCGAGGCGTATCACCAGCAATACCTGGCCAAGAACCCTGAGGGGTATTGCGGGATTGGCGGCACGGGCGTGACTTGCCCGATCTGACGTTCTGGTCCTGAAAAGCTTCGCGAGCAAGCCCGCTCCCACAGGTCCGGTGGCGTACACAACTCTTGCGTACGCCTCAGATCCCCATGTGGGAGCGAGCTTGCTCGCGATAGCGGTGGATCTGGGGCGGTGATGTTGGATGTGCCGCCGCCATCGCGAGCAAGCTCGCTCCCACAGGGGCCCGGGGCGGACACAGATGTTGCGTACACCTCGACACCCCATGTGGGAGCGGGCTTGCTCGCGAAGGCGTCCTGCCTGTCGACCTGAATGCATCGGCTCAGCGATCAGCTTTCAGCGATCAACCAATCCATCTGCCAGCCACCCTGGGTCTGCCCAAGCTTCTTCGACAACCACGGCAGCAACTCACGCAACTCTTCCTCAAGCCCCCATGGCGGGTTGGCGATGGCCAGGCCGGAGCCGTTCAGGCTGTTGGGCGTGGCCAACGGATGCACGAGCAACTCCACCCGCAACAACTTCGGCGCGCCTGTGCCCGCCAGGTCCTGATAGAAACGACGCAACATGCGTTGGTCTTTCACGGGATACCAGATCGCCGCCACCGTCTGGCGCATCCGGCCGATGGCCTCCTTGAGCGAGGCGGCGCAACGCTGCATCTCGTCAAGCTGTTCGAACGGCGGATCGATCAGCATCAGCGCGCGCTTCTCTGCCACCGGCAGCAACGCACGAGGAACGTGCCAGCCTTCGCCCAGATGCACCGCCACGCGACGATCACCCTTCATGTTGTCCTTGAGCAGCACGCCGTCCTCCGGATGCTTCTCGTTGAGCAACACCCGATCCTGCGACCGGGTCAGGCGCCGCGCCAGCTCCGGTGAGCCAGGGTAATAGCGCAACTGGCCGTCCGGGTTCATCTCGTGCAGCACCTTCATGTAATCGGCGGTCAGGGGCGGCAGGTCGTCCTGATCCCATAACCGCGCGATGCCTTCCAGGTATTCACCGGTGCGATTGGCCTGGTCGCCCTGCAAATCGTAAAGCCCGATGCCCGCGTGGGTATCGAGGTAGGCGAAGGGCTGCTCCTTGCGCGACATCAAGGCGATGAGACGAGTCAAGGTCAGGTGTTTGAACACATCGGCGTGATTGCCGGCGTGGAAGGCGTGGCGATAATTCATGGCGGCTCCTGCGAAGGGCGACGAGTTTACCTTGAAGCGCGTCGAACGTCAGGGGTTCGCGGCCGAGCGGCAGAACCGCCCGCCGTGGCGAGGGAGCTTGCTCCCGCTGGGCTGCGCAGCAGCCCCTTTTCCATCCGGCCGCCCGCTACCGATCCGAACCTACACCGTCCTACACTCATCCCCTATCGGAACTACAACGGAAGGCTACAGTGCCTTGCGCCGTTGCCTACAACTAAGCCAGAATCCGCCGGCTTGTGCGCCTTGGAGGCCACCGGTACTTTGATTCCGTCACTGCCCATCAGTGATCGGGTTTAGTAGCTCGGTATTCCAAGGTGCTCACCGCTCCATTCAGCTGGGTGTTTTTTACCTGTGCTCAATGGTGGCTGTGCGCAGGGCGCCCTCGGGCGCGCCGGTTCCTTGGATCCCCGGTCTACTAACCTGCGTACAGCTGCCGCCCATCTCGTTTAGTAGCGGATTGGCAGTGGCTCCAACTTAAGGATCCAAGACTATGTCCAAGCCAACGCCGAATCCCCCGAAAGACCACATTTCCCGCACTCAATCGACCAACGCCAAGAAACTCGACGAAGCCGCCACCCGCGCCCTGGACTATTACCTGAAGCCAAAAGCTGAGAAAAAAATGTCCAACACCCCTGATACCCTTTTCGTCATCGCCCCTGACATCGACGCCGAATGCCTGCTCGCCAACCTCAGCGAAACCCTGGCCTCGGCCAACGCCATGGTCAGCGACCTGGCCTTCGACCTGGACGGTTCCCGACGACATATCGCGCTGGGGGTGCAACAGATGATCGAGTTGAGCCAGTTGCTGGCGAACCGGGCATTGGATGTGGTTGACCCGATATAGGGTCTGCGGTCCTGGGTTTGCTCGATAGCAAATGGACAAACCCAGGCAGCTATATGGCGCGAGTGGAATTCAGTGAATCGACACGTACCCGGACAGGAGCAACAAAAACCCAGCCCCGCGCGTGATATAGAAATCGGATCGACACGGCAGCAAGCCCCCTCCCACCGAACCGAACTATCACCGAACCCAACCTACCCATTTGCCTAATCCGGTCATGGAAAACAGGAAAAAACCATTAACCAGCCCAACTAAATAAATAAACTGTATCTTTCGTCTCAATCGCGCTGAAAACTCCTTGTAATCCTCGCAATCCAACTCACCACTCTTCAAAGCGCGCGATGAGAACAGAAGAGTAGCACCCACGCTGATCATCAAAAAAAACCGGGAGCAAGGATCTCTACCATTAAATATCCTTCGCGACAAAAAGAACCTGCTCCGGCTAAAACCAGAAACGATCTCATCCATTCGAAAATATGAAAAATACAATAACAGGACGACGACTATAAGCTCTACCAACATAATTATTCCGACGCTCAGGAAATACAGTAATTCAATATCGCTTCTCACCAGTAAGTACCTCCCTGGGATCTGCCTGCTTCATCATCGAGCCCCTTCCTCACCCTGAGATACCAGTCACACCGGCTGGCCCAATGTCGTTATTCCATTACTCGCGCTTGGCATCGGATTATTTCAGCCAACCTGCCACTACCCCAACCACACCTACACCCAATAAAAATACGGCTCCCACCAACCCCACTGAGTAAAGAAACCTAACCACCCTGAGCAGGCTTTTTGGAAAAAATATAAAATCCTCTCGACTCAACTCGCCTTGTTTGATCGCTCGCTCAGGAAACAGCAAGAAAGCACCGACACTTAACATCGTAAAGTAGTCACCAAGCACTCCTTCACCCACCGCCGTCCGCCTCCGCCTTAGACCGCTTGAGCTGTGCAGCGCCCCAAACACCTCATCCTTTCGAAAGAAAACCAAATATATTTGCCCAACGAAAAATACCGCACCCAGCAAAAAATCCCTCCTCCCGCGACAAGCAAAAAATTAGTTTCCTGCTCACTTCTCATTTGGTTATTCCATCGTAAATAATCTCTCCGGCGCCTTCCCCGACATCGGCCATCCACTTGATTTTTTGAATATACAAACTACGACTTAAATTCCTTAGCAACTCATTCATTCGAAAAAATATCAGATACAAGCCACAGAACACAACGACTAAAGTTGAAGCCAAAACAAACACCCAGAACAATGCATAAATTTCTTTTTGCGCACTCATCCAGCCTCCACCCGCTACGTCTCCAAGTTTTTTCCAGCTTCCATAACTGAACAGCGGACGTTTATGGCTTTAATATCCAACCCATATTTTTCCCGACCTCAACTAATAGATACATCAATCCCAACAGGAAAATTGCACCCAACGTACCCCCCCTAAACAGCCAAACAATTTTTCTGGGCAACTCATTGAAATCTTGTTGGTCTAACAGTCCCTTTTTTATCTGTCCGCTCGGAAACGTCACCATTGCAGACATAATAGCCAGTATTAAAAAGCCCCCCCAGAACGTCCCCAAAAGCCAGCGCATGGAACTAATCGCTTTAGACCGCTTAAAAAAACACATAAAAACAGCCAGTCGAAATGCAGCCAAATAAAAATAGACACCTGCAACAAACAGAATAATAAAACCCACCAAAACGAGTGCAACCTTATAAGCATCAACCCAAAGAGCCATTACTTATTAGCCTCGTATATTATTTCGCCAATTCCTTCTCCTGCCATCGCCCCTATTTCTCCGCCCACTAATGTTGACGATCCAACAACGATGGCACAAATAACTCCTCCCCATCCAAGCGAGCCGGCCCCAATAGCAACACAAACGCCGGCTCCACCTAGAGTGCCTACAGCGCCACCCCCAAGCGCACCACTAAACTTCCCAGCCTCAGTAAACTTAACCCGCTCACATTCCTCCGCACTGCCCACCCGACACGTCTCCTTCACCTTCAACCCCCAAGCCGCCGCCCCCAACCCAATTCCAATCCACCCCCCAGCCTTGATGTACTTACTGGCCCGACTCACCCCCTCGATATGCGTTGCATACCCCGGAATCCCACCCGCCACCCCAGCCTTGCTCCAGTGATGCACCAGGCTGCGATTGGAAATTCCCAGCGCACTCTTGAGCTTTGGATGGCTGGGAATGCCCGTGCCCTTGCGCACCAACGGCCCGAGGCTGTTGTCGATTTGGCCCATCAGGCGTTTGCGTTCGGCGAAGAAGTCGGCGCCTTGCAACTTCCCGTGTTTGTCAAAGGTGCGCTGGTGCAGTTGTTCCAGCTCCACCATGTTGCTTTTCAAGCTGCCCAGGTGCTGGCCGAACATGGCTGCGCCGATGCCCACCGAGGTGGACCCTTTGGCGAGGAACGATTCGATTTCACCGTGGTGCTGCGCCATGAAATCCGCTTCGGCGTCGCTCATGGGCGCCAGCGCTTCGTTGACCTTCTGGGCGGCCTCCATCAGCAGCGCTTCTTCACGGGTGCATTGGGTGTTTTGTGGGTCGCTCAGGACGATGAGCTGACCGGGTTTGACCGCGTCGCCCAGTTGCGGATTCAAGCGGTTGAAGTTGGACGGGAGCGAGACACCTGACTCCATGAACAACCACCGCTCCAGTTCCGAGCGGGGCATGGCCCGTTCGACGATGTGGAAACCCGGTTCTACGCTTTTTGCCGAGTCCGGCGCTGGGGCCTGGCGCTTGGACTGCCCACCGGGCGGCGACAGGTCGCAGGCGCCATCCTTGCAGCACTCGCACTCCTTGCAGAACGGTGCGGGGCTTTTCAAGCTTTGGATCTGGGCGTGAGAGAGGCGCGGGGCTGGGGCCGCGGCGAGTTTTTCCAGGGCACCCGGCGCAACGGGGTCGGCGCTCGTTGCGACCATCGGCGCTCCGCCGACCTGGATCGGCACGCTGCTGAAGATTCCGCCCGGGCCGATGTTGATCCAGTGCCCGCCGGCCTGGACGGTCGCGCTGGCACCCGCCTCCAGCACGACTTGCTGACCAGCGCTGACACTGAATCCCCCGGCGGCGTTGAGGGCCTGGTTGGCGACGCGGATGTGCCGATCGCCGGTCACCATCAGGTGATCGTCCTGGCGAACTTCAACCTGGCGTCGACCTTCAGTGATGCGCTGCTCGCCGCCCTTGAGTTCGTGCCGGGACAAACCACTGACAACGATGCTGCGCTCATGATCGACCTGCACACGCTGGTCATGCAGCACATGCTGGGTCCAGTTGCGCTGCGCCCGCAGGTAGATTTCCTCGGCGCCCTTGCGGTCTTCGATGCGCAATTCGTTGTAGCCACCGCCGCCGGGGCTGCTCTGGCTGCGCAGGATACTGCGAGTCTTGTCCGCCGGCAGGTCGAGGGGCACCGGGTTGGCACCGTTCGGCAAGCAGCCCACCACCAACGGTTTGTCGACGTCGCCGTCCATGAACCCGACAAGGACCTCCATCCCTACCCGAGGGATCATCACACTGCCATAGCGATCGTGCGCCCAACCGGTCGCCACGCGTAGCCAACAACTGGAATGCTCGTCGCGCTCGCCGTCACGGTCCCAGACCAGTTGCACCTTGACCCGCCCGAACTCATCGCAATGGATCTCGCTGTCCATCGGCCCCGTCACCACCGCCGGCTGGAAACCGTTGACGGACGGCTTCTTGTGCTGCAACGGCGGACGAAAGAAAACCTCCCACGGCGTTGCGAGGAAGGCGTTGCGGTAGCCTTGGAACTCATCCCGGCCGGCGGAGGCGGTTTCTTCCAGCACTTGCGGTTGTCGACCATGGTGATCGACCTGCGTCAGCAACCACAGGTCGTTCCATTGCGTGCGCGGGTGCTCTTTGATGCGCATGAAATGCCCGCTGACAAAAGCGCTGTCATCGCAGTCGCCCTCTGCCAGGTGCCCGTCGGCGCCATGCCGTTCGAGGGTCCGCCGGACCGAATGCTTGCCATCGTCGCGGTCGGTGAACGGACCTGGGTAGTGATAGTTTTCCAGCGTCGGAAGTCTCTGGCTGTCGAGATTGGCCTGCAATAGCAGGCCAGGCTTGCGAAAGTCATAGCCGCGCAATGTCACGGCCGTGGTGCCGGTCTGGAGCCGCACCGCCAAGCGCTTGATGGCCGGCTCGACGGCGGCCATGCCACTGCCAGGCAGATACAACGTGGATTCGGGCAAGCGCGAGAACACCGTCTGGTCATCACCGAACACCAGCAGATGGCCGTCAGGGCTGTGGCGGAAGTGGTAATGAATGCCGACTTCGGCGCAAAGACGCTCAATGAAAACCAGGTCGCTTTCGCCGTACTGCACGCAATATTCACGCTCGGGATATTGTCCGCCAAGGCTGAACTGGAAGGCATCGGCCAGGATGCCGTGGTCCTTCAAGACGAGGGCCACGATATCCGGCACGCTCAGGTGCTGGAAAATCCGTTGGTTGATGCGATGACGCAAGTACGCCAGGCGAGGCACCAGCGTGATTTGATAGCGGGTCAGCCGCTTGCCCGAGTCGCCTTGGGCCACAGCGTAGACCTGGCCGTGAATGCCACCGCCCCGGTCATCGAAACCCAGGAAGGCCTGGCGATGAAGCAGTTCCTCCAGCGGCAGGTCAGGCCGCTCGCTGACCAGCTCCAACTCGAAGCAGTAAGGCTGGCTGATGGCTTCCTTGCCTTTGAACTCAAGCACCTTGAGGTCGTTTGGCCCGCTGTCGAGCGTCAGCGTGAAACGCGGTAGGTTGGCAGGCGCGAACATCCGATGTGCCTCTGCGAAATAAAGGCGGGCGATTGTGCATGACTCATTGAGCGAGTTGACCGGATGTCATGAAAAACAGATTTCCCCTACATCCAAGAGGCTAAAAGCTGCGGAGCGCGTTGCAATTTCTGATAGACACGCCTGCCTAAAGTCTTCGTACGAAAGAATCAGCGGCTTCTTACAAGACAGCGGGCCTTGTATCGCGCAAAGCCGTGATAACGTCCCTCCGTCGTAAAAAGCCAAGGACGCACCCCATGACAATCCGCTACACGAAAATCGCAATGATCCTGGCACTTGCCGCTTTCGCCTTCCTGACTGTGTTCAACAATGTCACGGACTACAGCTCCAACTTCAATTTCGTCCAGCATGTGCTGAGCATGGACACCACCTTTCCCGACAATGCCGCCCGGTATCGCACCATCGACGAGCCCTGGATGTGGCACGGTGCTTATTGGCTGATCATCCTCGGCGAAGCGATGACCACGGTGTTGCTGGCCTACGGCGCGCTGAAACTCTGGCGGGCACGCAGGGCGGATGGCCTGGCTTTCAATCAAGCCAAGGGGTGCGCCGTCGTCGGGCTCACGGTGGGATTCTTCGTCTGGTTTTTCGGCTTCATGGTCGTCGGCGGCGAGTGGTTCCTGATGTGGCAATCCGAGACCTGGAATGGCCAGGATGCTGCGTTCAGGTTCTACATGGCGCTGTTGGGCGTGCTGATCTTTCTCAACCAACCCGACACCCTGGACCATCAGCCATAAAAAACGGCCCGTTTCCAATGGAGACGGGCCGTTTTCTAGTTCTTTGCGCAAGCCATCACAGGCTCGCCAAGAGCCTTACTGATTCAAGCGGAAATCTTTCTCGGCCGCTTCGAAGCGCTGCAGCATGCCGGTGGTAGGCGTGCCCATCTTGCTGACGAAATAGATGGCCAGGCTGGCGAAGATAAAGCCCGGGATAATTTCGTACAGGCCCAGCAGCTCGAAATGCTTCCAGACGACGACGGTGATCGCACCGACCAGGATACCGGCCAGGGCACCGTTGCGAGTCATGTTCTTCCAGACCACCGAGATCAGGACCACCGGACCGAAGGCGGCACCGAAACCGGCCCAGGCATAGCTCACCAGGCCCAGAACGCGGTTTTGCGGGTTCGCGGCCAAGGCGATGGCGATCAGCGCCACCAGCAGCACCATGGCACGGCCGACCCAGACCAGCTCCACCTGGGATGCACTCTTGCGCAAGAAGGTCTTGTAGAAGTCTTCGGTCAGGGCGCTGGAGCACACCAGCAACTGGCAGCTCAGGGTGCTCATGACGGCAGCCAGGATGGCGGACAGCAGCACGCCGGCAACCCATGGGTTGAACAGGATCTTCGCCAGTTCGATGAACACGCGCTCAGGGTTCTCAGTCACCGGACCGGCCAGGTCAGGATGTGCAGAGAAGTACGCGATACCGAAAAAGCCAACGGCCACGGTGCCGCCCAGGCACAGGATCATCCAGGCCATGGAGATGCGACGCGCCTTGGCGATCGACTTGACCGAGTCTGCCGCCATGAAGCGCGCCAGGATGTGCGGTTGGCCGAAGTAGCCCAGGCCCCAGCCCATCAGCGAGATGATGCCGATGAAGGTGGTGTTTTTCAGCATGTCGAACGAAGTCGGATCTTTCGCTTCGATGGCCAGGAACGTGGTATCGACGCCGCCAGTAGCCAGCAGCACGATGATCGGCGTGAGGATCAAGGCAAAGATCATCAACGTCGCTTGTACGGTATCGGTCCAGCTCACCGCCAGGAAACCACCGATGAAGGTGTAGGCGATGGTCGCGGCGGCACCGGCCCACAGCGCGGTCTCGTAGGACATGCCGAAGGTGCTTTCGAACAAACGGGCACCGGCCACGATGCCGGACGCGCAATAGATGGTGAAGAACACCAGGATCACCACCGCAGAGATGATCCGCAGCAGGCCGCTGGTATCTTCAAAACGGCTGGAGAAATAGTCCGGCAGCGTCAATGCATCACCGTTGTGTTCGGTCTGGACCCGCAGGCGACCGGCGACGAACAGCCAGTTCAAGTAGGCACCGATGATCAGGCCGATGGCGATCCAGCTTTCCGACAGGCCGGACATGTAGATTGCGCCAGGCAAACCCATCAACAACCAGCCGCTCATGTCGGAAGCGCCGGCAGAAAGCGCCGTCACGACACTGCCGAGGCTGCGACCGCCGAGGATGTAATCGGAAAGGTTGTTGGTGGAGCGATAAGCCATCAGGCCGATCAGGACCATGGCTGCGATATAGATCACGAAGGTGATCAGGGTGGGATTGCTAACACTCATGAGTTACGCCCTGGCTTTGTTTTTATGGTGCGGTGGCAGTTGAAAGCGTCGACAACGCGAACGTTGTACTGACGTTTTGTGGACCCGCGAATTTATGACTGATGTTTCCCCAGGAAAGCCATCAGCCGATGCACCCCGACCCGAGCCGGTTGCACCTTGGCCGCGAATGCTATTCAACAAATCAAATTAGGTGCAACCAGTTTCGTTGAAATAAGTTGCACCCAGTCGGAATCTCCCTACAAATGCCATATTTTGCTCTCTTTTGGTGCAAGAACCTTCCTTTTTCCTGGCTGAGACGCACCATGTGAGTGCGAGCATGGAATCGTGCCCTACCCTTCCAGATGAGCTGTTCATTATTTCGACAAAAAACCGGTTGCACCCGGTTGCACCTCAATCATCGCGCAGCTAATCTTGCCGCCAGCTGATGCCACGCGGTACGTGGCAAACATGAGGATAAAAATATGGCTACCACCACCCTTGGGGTCAAACTCGACGACCCGACCCGCGAACGCCTCAAGGCGGCCGCAACCTCGATTGATCGCACCCCACACTGGCTGATCAAACAGGCGATTTTCAATTACCTGGAAAAACTCGAGGGTGGTGCAACCCTGACCGAGCTGAACGGTTCCCCTCGCGCCGACAGCGATGACGCTGGCGACGTGCAGGTCGACCACGCTCACCAATGCTTCCTCGAATTTGCCGAGAGCATCCTGCCGCAATCGGTCTTGCGCGCTTCCATCACCGCCGCTTACCGTCGCCCGGAGCCGGAAGTGGTGCCGATGCTGATCGAGCAGGCCCGCCTGCCGGCCGAGATGGCCGAAGCCACCAACAAGCTGGCGGCTTCCATTGCAGAAAAACTGCGTAACCAGAAAAGTGCCGGCGGTCGTGCCGGTATTGTTCAGGGCTTGCTGCAGGAATTTTCCCTGTCGTCCCAGGAAGGCGTGGCCCTGATGTGCCTGGCCGAGGCGCTGCTGCGCATTCCGGACAAAGGCACCCGCGATGCGCTGATTCGCGACAAGATCAGTACCGGCAATTGGCAGCCGCACTTGGGTAACAGCCCATCGCTGTTCGTCAACGCCGCCACCTGGGGCCTGCTGCTGACCGGCAAGCTGGTCGCCACCCATAATGAAGCGGGCCTGACCTCTTCCCTGAGCCGCATCATCGGCAAGAGTGGCGAGCCGATGATCCGCAAGGGCGTCGACATGGCCATGCGCCTGATGGGCGAGCAGTTCGTCACCGGCGAAACCATCGCCGAGGCCCTGGCCAACGCGAGCAAGTTCGAAGCCAAGGGCTTCCGCTATTCCTACGACATGCTGGGTGAAGCCGCGCTCACCGAACATGACGCCCAGAAGTACCTGGCCTCGTACGAACAAGCCATCCATTCGATCGGCAAGGCGTCCCATGGCCGTGGGATTTATGAAGGCCCGGGCATTTCCATCAAGCTCTCGGCCCTGCACCCGCGCTACAGCCGCGCCCAGTACGAACGTGTGATGGACGAGCTGTACCCGCGCCTGCTGTCGCTGACCCTGCTGGCCAAGCAATACGACATCGGCCTCAACATCGACGCCGAAGAGGCCGACCGCCTCGAACTGTCCCTGGACCTGCTGGAGCGCCTGTGCTTCGAGCCGCAACTGACCGGCTGGAACGGCATCGGCTTCGTGATCCAGGCGTACCAGAAGCGTTGCCCGTACGTGATCGATTATGTGATCGACCTCGCTCGTCGCAGCCGTCACCGCCTGATGATCCGCCTGGTAAAAGGCGCGTACTGGGACAGCGAGATCAAGCGCGCCCAGGTCGAAGGCCTGGAAGGCTACCCGGTCTACACCCGCAAGGTGTACACCGACGTTTCCTACATCGCTTGCGCCCGCAAGTTGCTGTCGGTGCCAGAAGTCATCTACCCGCAGTTCGCCACGCACAACGCCCATACCCTGGCAGCCATCTACCACATCGCGGGTCAGAACTATTACCCGGGCCAGTACGAATTCCAGTGCCTGCACGGCATGGGTGAACCGCTGTACGAGCAAGTCGTAGGCAAAGTCTCCGAAGGCAAGCTGAACCGTCCGTGCCGCGTGTATGCTCCGGTCGGCACCCACGAAACACTGCTGGCCTACCTGGTGCGTCGCCTGCTGGAAAATGGCGCCAACACCTCGTTCGTCAACCGCATCGCCGACCAGTCGATTTCCATCCAGGAACTGGTGGCCGATCCGGTGGCAAGCATCGAACAGATGGCAACACTGGAAGGCGGCTTCGGCCTGCCGCATCCGCGCATCCCGTTGCCGCGCGACCTGTACGGCAGCGAACGCGCCAACTCCAGCGGCATCGACCTGGCCAACGAACATCGCCTGGCCTCGTTGTCCTGCGCCCTGCTCGCCACCGCCCATAACGACTGGAAAGCCGCGCCGATACTCGGTTGCGCCGCCAGCGAAGAAACCCCGGCAGCGGTGCTGAACCCGTCCGATCACCGCGATGTGGTCGGCCATGTGCAGGAAGCCACGGTCGAGGACGTGGACAACGCGATCCAGTGCGCCCTCAACGCCGCACCGATCTGGCAGGCCACGCCGCCGGCCGAACGTGCCGCGATCCTAGAGCGTGCCGCCGACCTGATGGAAGGCGAGATCCAGCCGCTGATGGGCCTGCTGGCCCGCGAGGCTGGCAAGACCTTCGCCAACGCCATTGCCGAAGTGCGCGAAGCCGTGGACTTCCTGCGCTACTACGCGGTGCAGGCCCGCAACGATTTCACCAACGATGCCCACCGCCCACTGGGCCCGGTGGTCTGCATCAGCCCGTGGAACTTCCCGCTGGCAATTTTCAGCGGCCAAGTCGCCGCCGCACTGGCCGCCGGCAACCCGGTCCTGGCCAAGCCCGCCGAACAGACCCCATTGGTCGCGGCCCAGGCTGTGCGCCTGATGCTCGAAGCCGGTATTCCGGAAGGCGTCCTGCAACTGCTGCCGGGCCGCGGCGAAACCGTCGGTGCCCGCCTGGTGGGTGATGATCGCGTCAAAGGCGTGATGTTCACCGGCTCCACCGAAGTCGCTCGCCTGCTACAACGCAACATCGCCGGACGCCTGGACAACCAGGGCCGCCCGATCCCGCTGATCGCCGAGACCGGCGGCCAGAACGCCATGATCGTCGACTCCTCGGCCCTGACCGAACAAGTGGTCATCGACGTGGTGTCCTCGGCCTTCGACAGCGCCGGCCAACGTTGCTCGGCCCTGCGCGTGCTGTGCCTGCAGGAAGATTCCGCCGACCGCGTCATCGAAATGCTCAAGGGCGCCATGGCCGAATCGCGCCTCGGCAACCCGGAGCGCCTGTCCGTTGATATCGGCCCGGTAATCGACGCCGAGGCCAAGGCCGGCATCGAGAAACACATCCAGGCCATGCGCGACAAAGGTCGCACCGTGTACCAGATGGCGATTGCCGACAGCGACGAATGCAAGCGCGGCACCTTCGTGATGCCGACGCTGATCGAGCTGGAAAGCTTCGATGAGCTGCAACGCGAGATCTTCGGCCCGGTGCTGCACGTGGTTCGCTACAAGCGCAAGGAGCTGGATCAGTTGATCAATCAGATCAACGCCTCCGGCTACGGCTTGACCCTGGGCGTGCACACTCGCATCGACGAGACCATCGCCAAGGTCATCGACAATGTGCATGCCGGTAACGTCTACGTGAACCGCAACATCGTCGGCGCCGTGGTCGGTGTGCAGCCGTTCGGTGGCGAAGGCCTGTCGGGCACCGGTCCGAAGGCCGGCGGTCCGCTGTACCTGTACCGCCTGCTGTCGACCCGTCCTACCGATGCGATTCAGCAATCCTTCGTCCGTGGCGATGCTTTGGCCGCGCCGGACCTGCGTTTGCGCGACGCCATGAGCAAGCCGCTGACCGCCCTGCAAACCTGGGCTGACAGCCAGAAGCTCGCCGAACTGAGCGCCCTGTGCGTGCAGTTCGCCGCCCAATCGCAAAGCGGCATCACCCGCCAGCTCACCGGCCCGACCGGCGAACGCAACAGCTACGCCATCCTGCCGCGCGAGCATGTGCTGTGCCTGGCGGACGTGGAAGGCGACCTGCTCACGCAACTGGCGGCCGTCCTGGCCGTGGGCGGCTCGGCCGTATGGCCGGAAACCGACACCAGCAAGGCTTTGTTCGCACGCTTGCCGAAGGAGATTCAGGCACGCATCCAGCGCGTTGCCGATTGGACCAAGGACGACGTGCTGTTCGACGCAGTCCTGCATCACGGCGATTCGGATCAACTGCGCGGTGTCTGCCAGCAGGTCGCCAAGCGCGCCGGGGCGATCGTCGGGGTGCATGGCTTGTCTCAAGGTGAAACCAACATCGCGTTGGAGCGCCTGGTGATCGAACGCGCGCTGAGCGTCAACACTGCTGCGGCGGGTGGTAACGCCAGCCTGATGACCATCGGCTAAACGCTGTAAGCCAGGCACCTGCAATAGGTGCCTGGTAACCGAATCCCCTGTGGGTGCTGGGTGCCTGGCTTTTGGGGGGGTACAGTCTTTTTTGTTGGACTGGTACACCGCTATCGCGAGCAAGCTCGCTCCCACTTGGGATTAGTGTCGCCCGCACCTCTGCATCACTAGCATCAATCATCCTGTTCAGCCTCCATTCCCAGACCTAGACTCGGCCCATTCCAAGAAAAGGTAGGCCGCCATGTCCGAGACGCTGCTCAGTTCCCGCAATCTGGCTTTCGAGCTGTATGAAGTCCTTGATGCCGAGGGCCTGACCCAGCGCGAACGGTTTGCCGAGCACAACCGCGAAACCTTCGACGCGGCCATCGGCACGGCGCGCAGCATCGCCGAAAAATACTTCGCACCCCACAACCGCAAGAACGACGAAAACGAACCACGCTACGAAAACGGCCAGGCCATCCTGATCCCGGAAGTGAAGCCAGCGGTGGATGCCTTCCTCGAGGCAGGTTTCCTCAATGCCGCGCGCAGCTTCGAGGCCGGCGGCATGCAATTGCCGACGTTGTTGTCCCAGGCTTGCTTTGCGCATTTCCAGGCGGCCAACGCCGCTTCGACGTCTTATCCGTTCCTGACCATGGGCGCCGCGAACCTGATCGAAAGCTTCGGCAGCGAGGAGCAGAAACAACGCTTCCTGCAGCCGATGATCGACGGTCGCTTCTTCGGCACCATGGCCCTGACCGAACCTCACGCGGGCTCATCGCTGTCGGATATTCGTACACGCGCAGAACCGGCGTCCGACGGCACCTATCGGCTCAAGGGCAACAAGATTTTTATCTCCGGCGGCGACCATCCGCTATCGGAAAACATCGTCCACATGGTCTTGGCGAAACTGCCCGATGCGCCACCGGGCGTGAAGGGCATCTCGCTGTTTATCGTGCCCAAGTTCCTGGTCAACGCCGACGGCAGCCTCGGCCGGCGTAACGACGTGCTCTTGGCCGGACTGTTTCACAAGATGGGCTGGCGTGGCACCACGTCCACAGCGCTGAACTTCGGCGACAACGGCGAATGTGTCGGTTACCTCGTAGGAAAACCGCACCACGGCCTGAGCTACATGTTCCAGATGATGAACGAGGCGCGGATTGGCGTCGGCATGGGCGCGGTGATGCTGGGTTACGCCGGCTATTTATATTCCCTTGAGTACGCCCGCGAACGCCCGCAAGGCCGGGTGCCCGACAGCAAGGACCCGACCACCGCGCCGGTGCCGATCATCCAGCACGCCGACGTGCGCCGCATGTTGCTGACGCAAAAGGCGTATGTGGAAGGTTCGTTCGACCTCGGCCTGTACGCGGCCCGGCTGTTCGACGACACCACCACGCTGGAAAGCGAAGCCGAGCGCCGGCGCGCCCATGAATTGCTCGACCTGCTCACGCCGATCGTCAAGTCATGGCCGTCGGAGTTCTGCCTGAAGGCCAACGAACTGGCGATCCAGATCCTCGGCGGCCATGGCTACACCCGCGAATACCCGGTGGAGCAGTATTACCGCGACAACCGCCTGAACCCGATCCATGAGGGCACCCACGGCATCCAGTCCCTGGACTTGCTGGGACGCAAACTGGCGCAGAACGGCGGCGCCGGGCTCAAGCAACTGATTCGGCTGGTGGCCGACACCACCGAGCGCGCCCAAGCGTATGAATCGTTAACGCCCTTGCGTCAGCCGCTGGAAGCCTTGGTAGCGCGCCTGCAAACAGTCACCCTCGGCCTGCTGACCGACCTGGCCCAAGGCAAGGTCAACAGCAGTCTCGCCAATTCGGCGCTGTACTTGAAGGTGTTCGGGCACATGGTGATCGGCTGGCGCTGGCTGGAACAGGCGATTCGTGCCGAGGATGGCTTGGCCAAGGGGAACGCGGCGGATGTCGACTTCTATCAAGGCAAACTGCAAGCGGCGCGGTACTTCCTGACTTGGGAAGTGCCGGGTTGCCAACATGAACTGGCAATTCTTGAGGCGCGGGATGATACGTGTCTGGGGATGCGGGATGAGTGGTTCTGAGCCGGGTCTTGTGGCGCGGCTGATATCCAATCGCGAGCAAGCTCGCTCCCACAGAGGCTGCGACTGAACACAAAATCGGCGTACCCCGCCGATTCACTGTGGGAGCGAGCTTGCTCGCGAAAGCGGTACGTCAGTTGCCAATGATTTGCCTGACCCACCGCTTTCGCGAGCAAGTCGGATCGCCGCACCGCCGCTCCCACAGTTTGATCGCTGCCAACCCTCGGCCTTCAGGCCTGCTGAATGGTCTTGGCAATTACCTCGACCGTCGCGCTGACCTGCTCCTGGCACCGATCAAGCTCCGCTCGGTGCTGCTTCTGCATTTCGATCTGCTGCGAACACAGGTTCATGGCCGCCAGCACCAGCAGGCGGTCGCCGATCAATGTCGGGTATTTGCGCTTGGTGTCGGCCAGGGCTGCCTTGAGCATCGAAGCGGCGTCCAGCAACGCCTGCTCCTGCCCGGCCGGCGCCTTGATCGAATAGTCCTCCCCCAGGATCGAGACGACCGTCACTCCGTCGGCGACGTGCTTCATGCGCCAACCGTTGCGCTGCTGGCGCGTTCGATCAGGGTCTGGATGCGGGCAGCGGTGCTGCCATGCAATTCTTCCTGCTCCATCAGGTTCAGTTGCAGGCTTTCGTTTTCATCCTTGGCCTTGGCCAGTTCGGCGCTCAGGGTTTCGTTCAGGCCGGTGAGGTGACGGTTCTGTTGCACCAGGTCGGTGACCAGTTGCTCCAGTTGGCTCAGGGATGCTTCCAACATATTGATTTCCAGGCTTTTTCAAGGGGCGCGTACGATAAAGAAAAGTCACCGCGGATGCCACGACTTAGGCTGCGGTGCTTCGCTCGCGAGTTTTAGAGACTATGAGCCAGGAATCTGGTTCCTACCCTTCGTCGCCCCGTCGCGCAGCCGTGCGACAAAAACACGCACCGCCCTCAAGACTTGGATAGCCAGACCGATAATTCAGTGAAACCAGTCACAGTCCCGCACGGACGCGCATCTTCACGGTACCTCCAATGTCCTTACGTAATATGAACATCGCGCCGCGGGCGTTCCTGGGGTTTGCCTTGATCGGCGCCCTGATGCTGGCCCTGGGCGTGTTTGCCTTGAGCCAGATGAGCAAGATCCGCACGTCCGGCGAAAACATCGTCGAAAACAGCGTGCCGAGCATCAAGGCCCTGAACGAATTCACCCAACTGACCCTGCGCCTGCGCGTGCTGTCGTATCGCTTGCTGACCAACCGCGAAGCGGACACCCAGCAAAAAACCTTCGATTTGTTCGAGCAACGCAACCAGCAGATCCGCACGGCTCAAAGTAACTATGAAAAGCTCATCAGCGCTCCGGAAGAACGGGCCGCCTATGATCAATACGTGCAGTTGCTGAATCAGTACCGTCAACTTGAAGAACGCATGAAGACCCTTTCACGCAATAACCAGGTCGACGAACTGCGGACCCTGCTCGGTAACGACCTGCAGACCAATTCGGAAGCCGTCAACGCGGTCCTGGCTCGCCTGACCGAGATCAACGACCTGCAAGCAGAAGCCTTCAATAAAAGCGCGGCGCAGCAGTACTCGACGGCTTTCACCTGGGTCGTGACAATGTTGATCGTCGCCACTGGCCTGACCCTGCTCTTCGCCTGGCTGCTGACCAACAGCATCACCAAGCCGATCGCCAACGCGTTGGACGCCGCCGAGGAAATCGCCAAGGGCAACCTGACTCGGCCGATCACCGTCGACGGCAGCGACGAAGCCGGCCGCCTGCTGCGCGCCATGGCGACCATGCAGGACAAGCTGCGTGACACCTTGCAGCGCATTTCCGGCTCGGCCACGCAATTGGCTTCCGCCGCCGAAGAGCTCAACAGCGTCACCGACGAAAGCGCCCGTGGCCTGACCCAGCAGAACAACGAAATCGAACAAGCCGCCACCGCGGTCAACGAAATGACCAGCGCCGTGGAAGAAGTTGCCCGCAACGCGGTCAGCACCTCGGAAGCGTCGAGGAACGCCACGACTTCGGCAGGCGACGGCCGTGATCTGGTACAGGAAACCGTCGGTGCCATCGAACGCATGAGCGTCGACGTACAAAGCACCGCCACGCTGATCGGCAACCTGGCCGATGAATCCCGCGACATCGGCAAGGTGCTCGATGTGATCCGTGGCCTGGCCGACCAGACCAACCTGCTGGCCCTGAACGCCGCCATCGAAGCCGCCCGTGCCGGTGAAGCCGGTCGTGGTTTCGCCGTGGTCGCCGACGAAGTCCGCGCCCTGGCCCACCGCACCCAGCAGTCGACCAGCGAGATCGAACGCATGATCGGCAGCATCCAGAGCGGCACCGAACAGGCCGTGGATTCGATGCGCAACAGCACCGAACGCGCCGAATCGACGCTGAACATCGCCCGCGGTGCCGGCATGTCCCTCGACACCATCAACAGCGCCATCGTCGAGATCAACGAACGCAACCTGGTGATCGCCAGCGCCGCCGAAGAACAGGCCCAAGTGGCCCGCGAAGTGGACCGCAACCTGGTGAACATCCGCGACCTGTCGGTGCAATCGGCCACCGGCGCAAACCAGACCAGCGCCGCGAGCGCCGAACTGTCGCGCCTGGCGGTGGATTTGAACAGCATGGTTGGGCGGTTCAGCCTTTAACCCGCGTAAGGGATGATAGTGAGCAATCATCCGCCTGGCTTTTGTGGCGAGGGAGCTTGCTCCCGTTGGGCCGCGTAGCGGCCCTTGTCTTTCATCGCCGACAACCCTTGTGGCGAGGGGATTTATCCCCGCTCGAGTGCAAAGCGCTCGCCTTCCGACTGCATGGCAGTACAGTAGTGGGGCTGCTTCGCAGCCCAGCGGGGATAAATCCCCTCCCCCTTGTTTTTCTTCAATGTTGGGGGGGTTAGCCCCCCCCGTGGGTTTAAAACCCCCCCCCCCACAAGGCTGTGCCCAGCCCCCTAGCCCCAAACCTTTTTTGACAGCATCACATTTCAACAGGTTAGAATCGCTGGCACGCAGACTGCATGGTCAGTTTGTGCCTGTCCCTTGATTCCCGGAGTACTGCCTTTGACCGCGACGACCATCAACAGCCTGTTCTTGATCGGCGCGTTGCTGGTGGGTGCGAGCATCCTGGTGAGTTCTCTTTCGTCCCGCCTGGGCATCCCGATCCTGGTGATCATCCTGGCCGTGGGCATGGTCGCCGGTGTCGACGGCGCTGGTATTCTTTTCGACAACTACGCAACGGCCTATCTGGTCGGCAACCTGGCACTGGCGGTCATCCTGCTGGACGGTGGCTTGCGCACGCGGGTCTCGAGTTTTCGCGTGGCATTGTGGCCGGCGTTGTCGCTGGCGACGGTGGGTGTGTTGATCACCACGGGGCTGACCGGCATGGCGGCGGCGTGGCTGTTCAACCTCAACTTGATCCAGGGCTTGCTGATCGGCGCGATTGTCGGCTCCACCGACGCCGCGGCGGTGTTCTCGCTGCTCGGCGGCAAAGGCTTGAACGAGCGGGTCAGCGCCACGCTGGAAATCGAGTCCGGCAGCAACGACCCCATGGCGGTGTTCCTGACCGTGACGCTGATCGGCATGCTTGCCAGCGGGGAAACCGGCCTGCATTGGAGCCTGCTCGGGCATCTGGTGCGCGAGTTCGGTATCGGTGCGCTGCTCGGCCTGGGCGGCGGTTGGTTGATGTTGCAGTTGGTCAACCGTATCAACCTGGCCAACGGCCTCTACCCGATCCTGGTCATCAGCGGCGGCCTGGCCGTGTTCGCCCTGACCAACGCCCTGCACGGCAGTGGCTTCCTGGCGGTGTACCTCTGCGGCCTGGTGCTGGGCAATCGCCCGGTGCGCAGCCGCCACGGCATCCTTCACATGCTCGATGGCATGGCCTGGCTGGCGCAGATCGGCATGTTCCTGGTCCTGGGCCTGCTGGTCACGCCCCATGACCTGCTGCCCATCGCCCTGCCCGCCCTCGGCCTGGCCTTGTGGATGATCCTGTTCGCTCGCCCGCTGTCGGTCATGGTCGGTCTGTTGCCGTTCAAGGCGTTCCACGGTCGTGAAAAAGCCTTCATTTCCTGGGTCGGCCTGCGTGGCGCGGTGCCGATCATTCTTGCGGTGTTCCCGCTGATGGCCGGTTTGCCCCACGCGCAGCTTTATTTCAACCTGGCCTTCTTTATCGTGCTGGTCTCGCTGCTGGTGCAGGGGACGAGCCTGCCGTGGGTCGCCAAGCTGTTGCATGTGACCGTCCCGCCGGAGCCCTTGCCGATTTCCCGGGCGGCGCTGGAAGTCCATGTCACCAGCGAGTGGGAACTGTTCATTTATCGCCTCGGTGCCGAGAAATGGTGCATCGGTTCACCTTTGCGCGACCTGAAAATGCCCGACGGAACGCGCATCGCGGCCCTTTTTCGTGGCCAGCAACTGCTCCATCCGTCGGGTAGTACGGTGTTGGAAGTCGATGATTTGCTGTGTGTTATCGGCCATGAACACGACTTGCCAGCCCTTGGAAAACTGTTCAGCCAGGCACCGCAACGAGGTCTGGATTTGCGCTTCTTCGGCGACTTCGTGCTCGAAGGAGACGCCCAGTTGGCCGCGGTCGCAGCCCTCTACGGGTTGAAGCTGGACGGCATCGATCCGGACATGACCCTGGGCCGTTTCATTGCCCAGAAAGTGGGCGGTGCGCCAGTAGTCGGCGACCAGGTGGACTGGAACAACACCCTGTGGACCGTCGCGGTCATGGACGGGAACAAGATCGGCAAAGTGGGCGTCAGATTCCCCGAAGGAAGTCGCCCGGGTCCCGGCTTGTTCCTCTAAACTGCTCCCCATTCTCACTTGCTTGACCGGTCTCTATGCCTACCCTGCGCTCCTTTCTTGCCGTCGCCCTGCTGGGCCTGAGTCTTTCCATCTGCACGGCGCACGCCGCTGAACCGCCCACCAGCGCCTCAGTCCAGGCGAGCCTGGACAAGATCGCCGATCGCAAACTGCCGGAGGCCGACCAGAAGGCCCTGCAGGCCGTCTTGCAGAACACCCTGGCCCAGCTCAGCAACAAAGCCGACTACGAACAGAAACTGGTTGCCCTCAAGCAACAGTTGGCCAACGCACCCAAGCAGAACATCGAGAACCAGCGCGAGCTGGCACGGCTCAAGAGCTCTAATGCGGTGCCGGTGGCGCAGCGCTACGCCAACCTGCCGATTCCCCAGCTCGAACAGATGCTGACGGAGCGCTCCACCCAGCAGAGCGACCTGCAAAAAGCCCTGGCCGATGCCAACAGCCTGGTCATCACCGCCCAGACCCGTCCCGAGCGCGCCCAGGCGGAAATCGCCAGCAGCCAGACCCGAATCCAGCAGATCAACGCCACCCTCAAGAGCGGCAGGGATGCAGGCAAAGCCTTGAGCGCCGAGCAGCGCGACCAACTCAACGCCGAGCTGGCGGCACTCAACGCGCTGATCCCCTTGCGTCGCCAGGAACTGGCCGGCAACAGCCAGTTGCAAGATCTGGGCAACAGCCAGCACGACCTGCTGAGCGAAAAGATCGATCGCATGGAGCAGGAAATCCAGGACCTGCAAAACCTGATCAACCAGAAACGCCTGGCCCAGTCCCAGGAGACGGTGACGCAGCAATCCATCGAAGCGCAGAAGGCCGGCGGCAGCAGCCTGCTGGCGACCGAAAGCACAAACAACCTGAAACTCTCCGACTACCTGCTCAAAAGCACCGATCGGCTCAATGAAGTTACCCAGCAGAACCTGCAGACCAAGCAATTGCTGGACAGCGTCACCCAGACCGATGCCGCGCTGGACGAGCAGATCAGCGTGCTCAAGGGCAGCCTGCTGCTCTCCAAGATTCTCTACAAACAGCGCCAGACCTTGCCGCGCCTGAAGCTCGACCAGAACCTGGCCGACCAGATCGCCGACATTCGCCTGTACCAGTTCGAAGTCAGCCAGCAACGGGAGCTGCTGAACAACCCTGGGGCTTACGTCGACAGCCTGCTGGCGTCCCAACCGTCCGAGCAAGCCACTCCGCAACTGCGCAAGGCCTTGCTTGAACTGGCCCTGACCCGGGTCGACCTGCTGGACCGCCTGAACCGCGAATTGAGCGCGGTGCTCAACGAATCCATCACGCTGCAGCTCAACCAGAAACAATTACTCAGCACTGCCCAGAGCCTGCGGGCCACCCTTGAAGAACAGATGTTCTGGATCCCCAGCAACAAACCACTTGATTTCGAATGGATGCGCGGCGTGCCGGCTCGCCTGGAAAAACAGGTCGACTCGCTGCCCTGGGCCTCGAGCCTGAGTGAACTGGCCGATGGCCTGACCCAGCGGCCCTTGCTGTTCCTGCCCCTGGTGCTGTTGATCGGCGTGCTGCTGTGGCGGCGCAAGAATCTGTATGCGCGCCTGAACAAGGTCCACCAGGATGTCGGCCACTTCAAGCGCGACAGCCAGTGGCACACGCCCCAGGCGATCCTGATCAACATCCTGTTGGCGATGCCGGTGGCGCTGGCGCTGGCTTTGTGCGGCTACGCCTTGCAGATCGACGCCCGCGGCCAGAACACCAACCTCGGCGCGGCCCTGCTGCAGATCGGGCAGGCTTGGCTGGTGTTCTACACCGCCTATCGAATCCTCTCCCCGGGCGGCGTGGCGGAACTGCATTTCCGCTGGGAAAAACCCCAGGTCGAATTCCTCCAGAGCTGGATCCGTCGGCTCGGGCTGGTGGTCCTGGCCTTGGTGGCCGTGGTGGCGGTGGCGGAATTGCAGCCCTCGGCCCTGGCCGATGACGTGCTCGGCATGCCGGTGGTGCTGACCTGCTACGCCTCGATGGCCTGGCTGCTCAGCCGACTGCTGCTCAGCAGCCCGACGCACCAGAACACCTCGCTGTTCCGCAAGGCCGTCGGCGTGCTGTTCACCGCGTTGCCGATCGCGTTGTTCGTCGCCGTCTGCTTCGGCTATTACTACACCGCGCTGAAACTCAGTGATCGCTTGATCAATACGCTGTACTTGCTGATGTTCTGGCTGGTGATCGAGGCCACCTTCGTGCGCGGTCTCTCGGTTGCGGCGCGGCGCCTGGCCTACCAGCGCGCCCTGGCCAAGCGCCAGGCGGCCAAGGAGGCCGGCGATGGCGAAGCGGTGGTCGAGGAGCCGACCCTGGACATCGAAAAGGTCAACGAGCAATCCCTGCGCCTGATCCGCCTTGCCTTGCTGGGCGGCTTCATGGCCGCGCTGTACTGGGTCTGGTCGGACCTGATCAGTGTGTTCTCGTACCTGGACAACATCACCCTCTACGAATACACCAGCGGCACCGGCGTCAACATGAGCATGGTGCCCATCAGCATCGGCGACATGCTCGGCGCGCTGATCATCATCGGCATCACCTTCGCCCTGGCGCGCAACCTGCCGGGCCTGCTGGAAGTGTTCGTGCTGTCGAAGCTGAACCTGGCCCAGGGCAGCGCCTACGCAACCACCACGCTGCTGTCCTACGTGATCGCCGGCGTCGGTTTCGTCACCACGCTGTCCACCCTCGGCGTGAGCTGGGACAAGTTGCAATGGCTGGTGGCCGCGCTGTCGGTGGGCCTGGGCTTCGGCATGCAGGAGATTTTCGCGAATTTCATCTC
The DNA here is from genome assembly GCF_016756915.1 of Pseudomonas sp. HB05. Lineage (NCBI taxonomy): Bacteria > Pseudomonadati > Pseudomonadota > Gammaproteobacteria > Pseudomonadales > Pseudomonadaceae > Pseudomonas > Pseudomonas sp. HB05. The sequence goes on along the minus strand of NZ_JAESPG010000004.1, from coordinate 135,261 downwards.
CGGCATCATGATCCTGTTCGAGCGTCCGGTGCGTATCGGCGACACCATCACCATCGGCAACCTGTCGGGCACGGTGAGCAAGATCCGCATCCGTGCGACGACCATCACCGACTTCGACCGCAAGGACATCATCGTCCCGAACAAGACGTTCATCACCGGGCAGCTGATCAACTGGTCGCTCACCGACACCGTCACCCGGGTCACCTTGAAACTCGGCGTGGACTACGGATCGGACCTGGACCGGGTCCGCGAGCTGCTGCTCAAGGCCGCGCGTGACAATCCGCGCGTCTTGAAGGAGCCGGAGCCGATCGTGTATTTCCTGAACTTCGGTGAAAGCACCCTGGACCATGAGCTGCGCATGCACGTGCGCGACCTCGGCGACCGTAACCCGGTGCTCGACGAGATCAACCGTTTCATCAATCGGGAATTCAAGAAGGAGCACATCAACATCTCCTTCCGGCAGATGGAAATCTATCTGAAGAATCTGCAAGGCCAGGAATACAAACTGGTGCCTGCCGAGCCCGACAAAAAGACCATTACACCCGTGCCTTCGGCGGTCGCCAGCATCAAGCCGGTGCCCGAGCCGCCGCAGGACGCGCTCGACTGATAACGGGGAGCCTGCGGGCGTCCCGCCGGAGACGGCCATGAAAACGCTGGAAACGCTGACCTTCGATAACCGTTTCGCCTGCCTGGGCGACGGTTTCTCGGCCCACGTGCTGCCCGAACCCATCGACAACCCGCGCCTGGTGGTTGCCAGCCCGGCGGCCATGGCGTTGCTGGACCTGGAGCCGGTAGAAGCCGAGACACCGCTGTTCGCAGAGATCTTCGGCGGCCATAAGCTCTGGGCTGAAACCGAGCCGCGGGCGATGGTGTATTCGGGGCATCAGTTCGGTCACTACAACCCGCAATTGGGCGATGGCCGTGGGTTGCTGCTGGGCGAGGTGTACAACGAGGCCGGCGAGCATTGGGACCTGCACCTCAAGGGCGCCGGCCAGACGCCGTTTTCGCGAATGGGCGACGGACGCGCGGTGCTGCGCTCCTCGATCCGCGAATTCCTCGCCTCCGAAGCCCTGCATGCACTGGGGATCCCTACGACGCGCGCGTTGTGCGTGATCGGCTCGGACACGCCGGTGTGGCGGGAAAAACAGGAGCGTGCCGCCATGGTGCTGCGCCTGGCGCCGAGCCATGTGCGCTTCGGGCATTTCGAATATTTCTACTACACCAAGAAGCCGGAGCTGCAGGCCACCCTGGCCGAGCATGTACTGAACCTGCACTTCGCCGAATGCAGGGAGCAGCCGGAACCGTACCTGGCGATGTACCGTGAAATCGTCGAGCGCAACGCCGAGCTGATTGCCAAGTGGCAGGCCTATGGTTTCTGCCACGGCGTGATGAACACCGACAACATGTCGATCCTGGGCATCACCTTCGACTTCGGGCCGTTCGCCTTCCTCGACGATTTCGACGCCAACTTCATCTGCAACCACTCCGATGACCAGGGTCGCTACTCGTTCAGCAACCAGGTGCCCATCGGCCAGTGGAACCTCAGCGCCCTGGCCCAGGCCCTGACGCCTTTCATCAGCGTCGAAGCCCTGCGCGAGACCCTCGGCTTGTACTTGCCGCTGTACCAGGCCCATTACCTGGACCTGATGCGCCGCCGCCTCGGCCTGACCGTCGCCGAAGAGGAGGACCAGAAACTGGTGGAACGCCTGCTGCAACTGATGCAGAACAGCGGCGTCGACTACAGCCTGTTCTTCCGCCGCCTGGGCGAGCAATCGCCGGAGCAAGCCGTCGCCACCTTGCGCGATGACTTCGTCGACCTGAAGGGTTTCGATGCCTGGGCCGAGTTGTATGTCGCCCGGGTCAACCGGGAAGGCCCCGTCGATCAAGACCAGCGTCGCGCTCGCATGCACGCGGTCAATCCGCTGTACGTGCTGCGCAATTACCTGGCACAAAAAGCCATCGACGCCGCCGAGTCAGGCGACTACGAAGAAGTCCGCCGCCTGCACACCGTGCTGAGCAACCCGTTTGAAGAACAACCGGGGATGGACAGCTACGCCGAGCGGCCGCCGGAATGGGGCAAGCATCTGGAGATCAGTTGCTCGTCGTAACCCTGTGGCGAGGGAGCTTGCTCCCTTGCCACAGTGAGTGCGCCAAGCTTTCAAATAAAGGTCTCAACCGATACGCCAAAGCGCTCCGACAACCAGCGAATCTGCCTTAAATTCAGCTGGCGTTTGCCACTCAATATCTCCGACACCACCGACTGGGCGCCTATACCCGGCAAATCGCTCTGGCTCAAACCGTGCTCACGCATCAGATAACGAAGGGTTTCAACGCCAGTTGCCTTGGGCATCGGCCGGTGTTGATGGTCCCAGGCCTCGATCCATTCACCGATGATGTCAACCAGGCTCATCAGTGGATGGGCTTCATCTTCGCCAACCAATTCCAACAGTTCATCGAGCGCTCCGACCAAGCGGTCGTAATCGTCTTCGTCCCTGGGCTTGCGCAACAGGGGCGACACAAACTCCCAATGAGCGGCGACTTGTTCAATCAGTGCACTCATCCCTTCTCCTCCTTCCATTTGCCTCTATCGTATTCCCGATGGTCGAGCACGCATTTGATATAGAGGCGTTGGGGTCGATATCGAATCACCGCTATCAGCCGCAACTTGTTTCCTCCGATGTCAAACACGTGTAGCGGACCGACCTTATCAGTTGCCGGAAATATGGATTTCATCGCCGCGTAATCCGCCGGGCTGTTGCGCTTGATCAGCCGATACCATTGATCCAGCGCATTGGCAGAATGCGGCCATTTCTCCTTGGCCTCCCAAATGCGCTTCTCAGTGATCACATGCATGCAACATCCTTATCGCATTTTGCTATAGGGGAGTTAAACACAAAACTGGCGCATCGCAAATTGCGATAACGCCAGTCAGATAGACGGGTTGATTTGCAGAATTTCAGCCTAGTCGCCGAAGGCTCTGATCATTTGGAAGAAATGTGAGCAGGTATGAGCCATGTGCTTACCCCGCCTTATCATTCCCCTGTTCGGGCGTCTCGATCCCTGATTCCGCTTCTTCGCCAGCCGGCTCTTTCGGCGGCTTCTCCTCCGGATAACCGGGCATGCCGCGGGCGTCTTCCGGGGTCAATTCATCGCGATCATGGCGACTGTCGGTGGCATAGGCCGGGGCCGCGTTGGGGTCTTCGTCGCGGCCGGCGGTGCCGAGGACAAAGCCGTCGTCATTGGGGTTGTCCAGTGCCTGGGGGGTGGTTGGGTCTTGAGGGTTGCTCATGGGACCTCCTGGTTGTGAACAGGTATGACTTTTGAGGGCGCCGCGCGCCTACAGTGCGGCGCATCTGATGAATGGCAACCCGGAGAAGGCAACGTCCAGCGCCCTACGCCATATCGCTGTGACTGAATTCCTCGGCCAGGAAATCAATCAACGTACGCACCGACGGCAGCAACCCGCGCCGTGAAGCAAAGATCGCATGGACAATCCCGCACTTCGGCGTCCAGCCCGGTACCAGCTCCACCAGCCGTCCGGCAGCAATGTCCTCGCGCACCACCACGCTGGGCAAATGGGCGACGCCAATACCCGCCAGCACGGCATGCCGCAGGGCCAACAGGTCATCAGTGACCATGCGCGGCTCATGGCGAATCAATGCGCGGGCGCCGTCCGGGCCGAACAGTTCCCACTGGTATTCCCGCTGCGCACCGCCCCAATGCACGCTCGGCAAGCCGTTGAGGTCCGCCGGGGACGCCGGTGAGGACAGATGCTGCACAAATGCCGGGCTGCCCACCAGGCATTGAGTGCTGTTGCTCAGCACTTTCATGACCATGTCGGTGTTTTCCAGCGGCGGAAAGCGCACCCGCAGGGCGATATCGAAACCTTCATGGATCAGGTCGACCCGGCGGTTGGTGCTCTCGATGAACAGCTCCACCCGCGGATATTTGAGCATGTAGCGAGTCAGCATCGGCCCGACCCAGCTGTTGAGCAGCGCTGTCGGACAGCTGATGCGCACCAGCCCCTGGGGTTCGGAGCGGTTGCGCTCGATCACTTCGGCGGCGCTCTCGGCCTCGACCCGCATCGCCAGGCAACGCTGGTAATAGGCCTGGCCGATCTCGGTCAACGTGCAATGCCGGCTGGTGCGATGAAGCAAACGCACCCCGAGCCGCTCCTCCAACAGAGCAATACGCCGGCTCAGCTTGGATTTGGGCATGTCCAGCGCCCGACCGGCCGCAGCGAATCCACGGTGCTCAACCACCTGGGTGAAGTAGTACAGCGTGTTGAGATCTTCGATGATCGTTCTCCAAATAGAACGCTAAGGCTGATTTTCGCAGTCTAGCGCATCAAAGGTGCCAGTTTTAATCTACACACATCGAAACGCAACACGGATTGAAACCGGCGCTTCGGCCAGATGAGTCACCGATCAATCGCTGCACCGGCATTAAAAACCTTAACCACGCCGAAACCTTCGGCAACCAAAACTTAATGAGGGCTACGCCATGACTACTTCCTACAACCGTCTCGACAAAGATAACGCCGCCGTTCTGCTGGTCGATCACCAGGCTGGCCTGCTGTCGCTGGTACGCGACATCGACCCGGACCGTTTCAAGAACAACGTGCTGGCCCTGGCTGACCTGGCAAAATACTTCCAACTGCCAACCATCCTCACCACCAGCTTCGAAACCGGCCCCAACGGCCCGCTGATGCCAGAACTCAAGACCTTGTTCCCGGACGCTCCGTACATCGCTCGCCCTGGTCAGATCAACGCTTGGGACAACGAAGACTTCGTCAAGGCAATCAAGGCCACCGGCAAGAAACAACTGATCATCGCTGGCGTCGTGACTGAAGTCTGCGTCGCCTTCCCGGCCCTGTCGGCCCTGGCCGAAGGTTTCGAAGTATTCGTGGTCACCGACGCTTCCGGCACGTTCAACGAACTGACCCGTCAATCGGCCTGGGACCGCATGTCGTCGTCGGGTGCACAACTGATGACCTGGTTCGGCCTGGCCTGCGAACTGCACCGCGACTGGCGCAACGACGTGGAAGGTCTGGCGACCTTGTTCTCCAACCACATCCCGGACTACCGCAACCTGATGACCAGCTACAACACGCTGACCAACGGCAAATAATCAGCAACACCAATACCCCTGTGGGAGCGAGCTTGCTCGCGATAGCGCCCTGACAGTCGATGCAATATTGGCTGACACACCGCCATCGCGAGCAAGCTCGCTCCCACAAGGTTTCGTGGCGGCTTCTATATAGTGTTCAATCCATGCCTAATGATTTTCCGTGGAGACTGACCGATGCTGATCCCCTGCCCCCACTGCAACGGACTCAACCGCATCCCCGCCGAACGCCTCGGCGACCAGCCCAAATGCGGTCGCTGCAAGGCGCAATTGCTGTTGAACACACCCTTCGAACTCAAGCAAGGCGACTACGCCAGCCAGATCAAGGGCGACCTGCCGTTGCTGGTGGACGTCTGGGCGGACTGGTGCGGACCGTGCAAATCCTTCGCGCCGGTGTTCGAACAGGCCGCCGCGCAGTTGGCGGGCAAATGCCGGTTGGCCAAGCTCGACAGCGAGGCCAATCAGCAGTTGTCGGCGCAGCTGGGGATCCGTTCGATTCCCAGCTTGATTCTGTTCAAGGATGGCCGGGAGGTTGCGCGCCAGAGCGGGGCGTTTCCGTTGCCGCAGTTGATGAGTTGGCTGCGCAGCCAGGGGATTTGAAGCCATGGGATAAGCGTGGGAGCGGGCTTGCTCGCGAATGCGGCGTGTCAGTCGACATTTATGTGCCTGAAACACCGCATTCGCGAGCAAGCCCGCTCCCACATGGGATTTGCATGATCAGTCAGGCGCTTTCCAGCAGGCTATGCAACTCCACGAACTGCTGGGTCAGTTTATGCCGCGGGTCCAGGTGGATCAGTGGCAGGCTGGCCTGGTGCGATTCACGCATGCGCACTGAACTGCTCAGGTACACGGGCAACACCGGCAAGCCTTCGGCGATCAACTCATCGAGAATCTGTTGCGGCAGGCTGGCGCGGGCCTGGAACTGGTTGACGACAATTCCTTCCACTTCCAACGCTTCGTTATGGTCGTCCTTGAGTTCCTCGATTTCCGCCATCAGGCCATACAGCGCCTGGCGCGAAAAACTGTCGCAGTCGAAGGGGATCAATACGCGATCAGCGGCAATCAACGCTGAAACTGCATAGAAATTCAACGCTGGCGGGGTGTCCAGGTAAATCCGGTCGTAATCCTCGTCCAGCTCTTCGAGCAGCTTGCGCAGCTTGTTGATCTTGTGTTTCGCCTCGAGCTTGGGCTGCAGGTCCGTCAGCTCCGCCGTGGCGGTGATGACGTGCAGGTTGTCGAAAGGCGTTTCGTAGATATCGACCTTGTTCTTTTTCGAAAAGGGCCCCGATGAGAGGGTCTGCTTGAAAAAGTCGGCGATGCCCATGGGAATATCATCGCCCGTCAGGCCGGTCAGGTATTGAGTGGAGTTGGCCTGGGCGTCCAGGTCGACCAATAGCGTGCGATAACCCTCGCTGGCGCTCACGGCCGCCAGATTGCAGGCGATGCTGGACTTGCCCACGCCACCCTTCTGATTGAACACCACACGCCGCATGTCAAAACCTCCGTGCATCAAAGATGACCGAGTGTAGTTGCCCAAGACACCGCTTCGCTACCTTGCACACGGATGGATTACCGCATTGGTGGCTTTTTCAGACAACCAAGCGTCAATTACCCCAGCGATTGCCGGAAGGAACTGACAGACACAATCGCAACAATGTGCGTGCCGGAGCCGAACCTGACCAACCGACGGATTACCCCGGACAAAATGTAACCAGTATTTGCTACAAGCCAACCGCACCGGGATAATGCGCGCCACTTGGGTCGCAAGGCCATGCAGGGTTGGACGCGGGTCAAACCACTGAACCGTGACAATAAAAGCCCGCAGGGGTGGGATGAGTTTGTGATCAATTTCAATATCGCCCAATGGCGCGCATGGGCCCCTGGGCTCGAAAGCGTGGACGATTGGCAGGCATGGAGCCGACAACCGGTCGCGCTGGCCGCCAGCGACGCGGCCCCTGACGTGTCGTTCCTGCCCGCCATGCAGCGCCGCCGCCTGAGCCGCCTGGCGCGCATGGCCTTCAGTGTCGCCTGGCCACTGGCCGAGGGGCGACCGGACCTACCGTTGGTCTTTATTTCTCGTCACGGCGAAACCCCGCGCACTTTTGAGATTCTCAAGGACCTGGCCGCCGACCAGCCCTTGTCCCCGACCCAATTCAGTTTGTCGGTGCACAACGCAGTCATTGGCCTGTGGTCGATCATGCGCGGCGAAACCAGCGAGATGACCGCCCTGGCAGCCACGGGTGACGGCCTGGAGCACGGCATGCTGGAAGCCGTCGCGCTATTGAATGAAGGTGCGCCAGCGGTGCTGCTGGTCATCACCGAAGAACAACCACCCCAGGTCTATGCCCCCTGGGTCGACGACGTACCGTTTCCCTATGCGGTGGGACTGTTGCTGACTTGCGGTGACGACTGGCAACTGGACCTGTCCAGCGCACCAGCACCAATGGCCGGCAGCGACTGGCCCCACGCCCTGGATCTATTGCGTACGCTGCTGAGCAACGACACCACCTGCCAACATGCCTGGAAGAATCGTCTATGGACCTGGCAACGCAACCGGTGACCGGTAAACATCGCGACGCCTACTACTGGCGCCTGTTCGCGACCGCTGCAAGCTTCGCCCTCTTCGGGTTGGGCGGGCTGTGCCTGCGGTTGCTGGTGTTTCCCCTGCTCAATGCGTTGCCCGCCGATCCACAGACTCGTCGCCAGCGGGCTCGCCGCACGGTTGGACGCCTGTTCTGGTTCTTTATCCGGTTCATGGCCCGTACCGGTGTGCTCACCTATCAGATCGACGGCGCGGAGAAACTCGGCCGCCCGGGGCAAATGATCATCGCCAATCATCCCTCGTTGATCGACGTGGTCTTCCTGATCGGGCTGGTTCGCGACGCCAACTGCGTGGTCAAGCAAAGCCTGTGGGACAACCCTTTCACCCATGGCCCGCTGCGCTCGACCCAATACATCAGCAACGACGGCAGCATGGACATGCTCGACGCCGCCAGCGACGCCCTGCGGGACGGCCAATGCCTGATTGTCTTCCCCGAGGGCACGCGCACCCAGCCAGGCCATGCGCCGGCCTTTCATCGCGGCGCCGCGGCCATTGCCCTGCGAGGGGCGAAGGTGCTGACGCCGGTCACGATCAAGGTCAGCCCCACCACACTGACCAAGGCCGAACCCTGGTATCGCATCCCTCATCGCCGCGTGCACTTCAGTTTTCACGTTGGGGCCGATATAGACCCACAGGCTTTCGCCGCGCTGGGCCCTGCACCGCAGGCGTCACGCCGGCTCAACGATTTTCTGCATCACTATTTCATCAAGGAGCTCGCCGAAGATGAGCGATCTGCACCGTGACATCAAACAGCTGATCATCGACGCCCTCGGCCTGGAGGACATCGGTATCGACGACATCGGCGACGATCAGACCCTGTTCGGCGAAGGTCTGGGCCTGGACTCAGTGGATGCCCTGGAGCTCGGCCTGGCGATCCAGAAAAAATATGGCATCAAGATCGACGCCGATGCCAAGGACACCCGTAACCATTTCAGCAACGTGGCAAGCCTTGCGGCCTTCGTCACTGCAAAAAGCGCCTGAGACCGACCATGCAAACTCGTGACGATATTTTCAACACCCTGCGCGATGCCCTGGTCGAGCTCTTCGAACTGGACCCTGAGCGTGTAACGCTGGAATCGAACCTGTACCAGGACCTGGAAATCGACAGCATTGATGCGGTGGACCTGATCGACCACATCAAGCGCCAGACCGGCAAGAAAATCGCCGCCGAAGAATTCAAGTCGGTGCGCACGGTCAACGACGTGGTCGAGGCGGTCTATCGACTGGTCCAACCGGCCGCATGAGCCGGCTGATTGGCCTTGGCCTGCTGCTCGCGGGCCTGTTGTACCCCTTTGCAGTGTATTTCGGCATGGAGCACTTCGCGCCATGGCAATTCGGGCTGCTATTGGGCGGCCTGTGGCTGGCCCGGGCACTGCTCGGCAAGGGCGGGACCGGCAGTCGCTGGATGGCGGTCACGGCGATCATTTTTTGCATATTGCTTGCAGTGTTCGATAGCCCGCTCCTGCTGCGCTGGTATCCGGTGTTGATCAGCGTGTTCATGCTGGGTCTGTTCATCCTGAGCCTGAAATATGGCCCACCGATGGTCGAACGCCTGGCCCGCCTGCGCGAACCGCAGTTGCCGGCCAAGGCAGTGGTGTATACCCGCCAGGTCACGGTGGCCTGGTGTGTGTTTTTCCTGTGTAACGGTTTGCTCGCTGCCGCCCTGACCCTCTGGGCGCCGCTGAGCTGGTGGATGTTGTACACCGGCCTGATTTCCTACGGATTGATGGGGCTGATGTTTGCCATTGAATGGCTCATACGACAACGGGTAAGAGGCCGCCCATGAATTGGATGACACTTGAGCAGATGTTGCTCGAGGCCCTGCCGGACCGCGCTGTAGCCGTGGAACCGGCGTTGAATCACGCACAACTGCGCGATGACGCGCTGTGCCTGGCCGCCGGCCTGCGGGCCCGAGGCGTGCGGCATATTGCGGTGCACCTCGAAGATGCCGCCGACCTGGCGACCGCGCTGCTCGCTGCCTGGCGCGCCGGGGTGCGCGTGCTGCTGCCCGCCGACCTGCAGGCGCAGACGCGCCAGCGCTGGTCGGCTGACGTCGACCTGTGGCTGACCGACCTGCCCGGCGACACCCAAGCAGGTGACCTCCGGCAGGCTCCGCTGGAAGCGGCCGAGCTGGACCTTGATCACTGCTGGCTGAGCCTGTGCACTTCCGGCTCCAGCGGCGAGCCCAAGCGCATCGAGAAAACCCTGCGTCAGTTGAGCAACGAAGTCCAGGCACTGGAACGGCTATGGGGTGCGGACCTTGATCCGGCCTGCATGATCGGCAGCGTCGCCGCCCAACACATCTACGGGTTGTTGTTCCGGGTCCTCTGGCCGCTGTGCGCCGGACGCCCTTTTGTTCGTCGTCAGTTGCCCTTCCCGGAAGACATGCAGCGCGCCAGTCGCGAGCACCCGGCGTTCGCCTGGGTCGCCAGCCCCGCGTTGCTCAAGCGCATGGGTGACAATCTCGACTGGCCGGCCCTGAGCAGTGTGCGCCGGGTCTTTTCCTCCGGCGGTGCCTTGCCTGCCGAGGCGGCGCAGAGCCTCGAACAGCGCCTGGGACAATGGCCGACGGAAATTTTCGGCAGCTCGGAAACCGGTGGCATCGCCTGGCGCCAGGGCGGCGACTTGTGGCACCCCTTCGCCGACGTCGAGCTGAGCCAGGACAGCGACGGCGCCTTGCTGATTGCCTCGCCTTATCTGCCGGCCGGTCATGTGGAACATACCGCCGACGCGGTGCGGATCGCCGCAGACGGGCGTTTTGAATTGCTCGGTCGCTTGGATCGCATCGTCAAGCTCGAAGAGAAACGCATCTCACTGCCGATGCTGGAACAGGCGCTGACGGCCCACGAATGGGTCAGCGAAGCCCGGCTAGGCGTCGTGCAGGAAAATCGTGCCTCCCTCGGTGCCCTGCTGGTGCTCAGCGAAACCGGCCTGCTCGCCCTGCGCAATCTGGGTCGGCGGGCCGTGACCCAAGCCCTGCGCCAACACCTGAGCGGGCATTGTGAAACCTTGGCCCTGCCCCGACGCTGGCGCTGGCTGCGGCAACTGCCGTTGAACGCACAAGGCAAGTTGCCCCAGGCCGAAGTCGAAGCCGTGCTGATGGCGCCGCGTCCGAAAACCCCCGAGGTGCTTGAACAGATTGAAACCGACGGCGAATGGAACCTGCGCCTGACGGTGCCGCCCGACCTTGCCTATTTCAGCGGTCACTTTCCCACGGCGCCGGTCTTGCCCGGCGTGGTGCAAGTGGACTGGGCCATGAACCTGGGCCGCCAATTGCTGGACCTGCCGCCACGCTTCGTTGGCATGGAAGTGCTCAAGTTCCAGCAACTGGTGCGCCCCGGCGATGAAATCCAGCTGCACCTGCGCTTCGACCGTGAGCGCGGCAAGTTGTATTTCGCTTACCGCAATGACACGGCGGCCTGTTCGAGTGGGCGGATTGTGTTGGGGATGGCCGATGAATAATGCACGTGTAGCCGCCACTCCCCTGTGGCGAGGGGATTTAGCGAAACGTCGCACCGCCCCGCTCCAGTGCGAAGCGCTCGCCATCAATCTGTGGCGCAGCACAGAATTTGGGGTCGCTGCGCAACCCAGCGGGGATAAATCCCCTCGCCACAGGAAGGTTGTGCACAGTGAAACCGTGGAGGGAGCAGAATATGCATAACCCCTGCGCCGTCATCCCGGTCTACAACCACGAAACCGCCATCGCGACGGTGGTCCAGACGCTGCTCGGCAACGGCTTGCCCTGCGTGCTGGTGGACGACGCCAGCAGCCCGGCCTGCGCGGCGGTGCTCGAACAATTGGCTGAAAACGAACGGGTTCACCTGGTCCGGCTGGCAGTCAACCAGGGCAAGGGCGGCGCGGTGATGACCGGGCTGCGGGAAGCTTCGCGCCTGGGTTTCAGCCATGCCTTGCAGGTCGACGCCGACGGGCAGCACGACCTTGGCGATGTGCGCACCTTCATCGAACAATCCCGAGCCCACCCGGACGCGCTGATCTGCGGCTACCCGCTGTACGACGCCAGCGTACCGAAAGGTCGCCTGTACGCGCGCTACCTGACCCACGTCATGGTCTGGATCAACAGCCTGTCCCTGCAAATCCGCGACTCAATGTGCGGTTTCCGCGTCTATCCCCTGGCGCCGACGCTGGCACTGATCGACTCGGCAAACATCGGCAAGCGCATGGATTTCGATTCCGACATCCTCGTGCGCCTGGCCTGGCGCAACCAGCCGATGCGCTGGCTGCAGACTCGTGTGCATTACCCGTTGGACGGCGTTTCGCACTTTCGCCTGTTCCACGACAACGTGCTGATCTCCCGCATGCACACCCGGTTGTTCTTCGGCATGCTGGTGCGCTTGCCAATGATTCTCTGGCAACGGTGGCGCCGATGAGCACAGACAAACAGCACTGGGCGGACCGCCAGGAACGCGGCAGTTTCTGGCTGATGAAACTCACGGCGGTTGCCGCCAAGGTGTTGGGCCGTCGGCTGCTGACCCCGGTCTTGTACGGCATCGTCTTGTACTTCTTCGTGTTCGGTCGCAGCGCCCGGCACGCAGCCTGGCAATACCAGCAGCGCCTCGCCGACTGGAGCGGCCGCCCCGAACTGCGTCCGTCCCACCGGCGCGTCTTCGGCCAGTTCATGGCTTTTGCCGATTCCCTGCTGGACAAGCTTGACGTCTGGAATGGCAAGCTGAGCATCGAGCAGATCGAAATCGTCGACACGGCCTTGCTGCGCAATCACCTGCGCGACGCACGCGGGCAGATGCTGGTGGGCGCGCACCTGGGCAACCTGGAAATGTGCCGGGCCCTGGCCGAGCTGGGCGAAAAGGTCACCATGAACGTGCTGGTGCACACCAAGCACGCCGAGCAGTTCAACCGTCTGTTGGGCGAGGCCGGCGCTACGCACTTGCGGCTGATCCAGGTCAGCGAGCTGGACCCGGTGATCATGCTGCAACTGAGCGAACGCCTGGAGCGCGGCGAGTGGCTGGCGATCGCGGGCGACCGCGTCCCGCTGCATGGCGGGCGCAGCGTGACCGTGGACTTCATGGGCTACCCGGCCGCCTTCCCGCAAGGCCCCTGGCTGCTGGCCGGGCTGCTGAAATGCCCGGTCAACCTGCTGATGTGTCTCAAGCACGAGGGACGTTATCGCGTCACCCTCGAACCCTTCGCCGATGCGGTGGCATGGAAGCGCAACGACCGCGAACAAGTGATCGCCCACTGGGCCGCTCGCTATGCCGAGCGCCTGGCGCAGTACTGCCTCCAAGGCCCGCAACAGTGGTTCAACTTTTACCCTTTCTGGAAGACCGATGACGATGCCCACTCTTGAGCCGGTAACCTTCGGCGAACGCCCCCTGCGCATTGAAGATGTATTGGCCCTGGCCAACCGTCAGGCACCGACGCAGTTGCAGGATGACCCGGCGTTCCGCCAGCGCATCGCCAAGGGTGCGCAATTCCTCGATTCCCTGCTGGACAAGGAAGGCGTCATCTACGGCGTGACCACCGGCTACGGTGATTCCTGCGTGGTGGCCGTGCCGTTGCACCACGTCGAAGCCCTGCCTCGTCACCTGTACACCTTCCACGGCTGCGGCCTCGGCAAACTGCTCGACGCCCAGGCGACCCGGGCCGTGCTGGCGGCGCGTTTGCAGTCGCTGTGCCACGGCGTATCGGGGGTGCGAGTGGAGCTGCTGGAGCGGCTCCAGGCCTTTCTCGAACACGACATCCTGCCGCTGATTCCGGAAGAAGGCTCGGTGGGCGCCAGCGGCGATTTGACGCCGCTGTCCTACGTCGCCGCCACGTTGTCCGGTGAACGGGAAGTCATGTTCCGTGGCGAACGCCGCCTGGCCGCCGATGTGCATCGCGAACTGGGCTGGACACCGCTGGTGCTGCGGCCCAAGGAAGCCTTGGCGTTGATGAACGGCACCGCCGTGATGACCGGCCTCGCCTGCCTGGCCTTCGCCCGCGCCGACTACCTGCTGCAACTGGCGACCCGCATCACCGCGCTGAACGTCGTCGCCCTGCAAGGCAATCCGGAACACTTCGACGAGCGCCTGTTCGCCGCCAAGCCACACCCGGGGCAAATGCAAGTCGCCGCGTGGCTGCGCAAGGACCTGGCGATCGACGCGCCGACCGCGCCGTTGCACCGCCTGCAGGATCGCTATTCGCTGCGCTGCGCGCCCCATGTGCTCGGGGTCTTGGCTGACAGCCTGGGCTGGCTGCGCGGGTTCATCGAAACCGAACTCAACAGCGCCAACGACAACCCGATCATCGACGCCGAAGCCGAGCGCGTGCTTCATGGCGGACACTTCTACGGCGGGCATATCGCCTTCGCCATGGACAGCCTGAAAAACCTGGTGGCCAACGTCGCCGACCTGCTGGACCGTCAGCTCGCCCTGCTGGTGGACGAGCGTTACAACCACGGCCTGCCGAGCAACTTGTCCGGCGCCAGTGCCGAGCGGGCGATGCTCAATCATGGTTTCAAGGCCGTGCAGATCGGCACCAGCGCCTGGACCGCCGAAGCCCTGAAAAACACCATGCCGGCCAGCGTGTTCTCGCGCTCCACCGAGTGCCATAACCAGGACAAGGTGAGCATGGGCACCATCGCCGCCCGGGACGCCATCCGTGTGCTGGAACTGACCGAGCAAGTCGCCGCCGCCACCTTGCTGGCCGCCAACCAGGGCGTGTGGCTGCGCAGCCGCGCCGAAGACGCGCGACCGCTGCCGCCGGCCCTCGCCGCCATGCACCAACAACTGGCCGAGGACTTCCCGCCGGTCATCGAAGACCGCGCCCTGGAAGGCGAACTGCGCCTGTGCCTGCAACGCATCGCCGAACAACACTGGAGGCTGCATGCGTAGCCAAGGCGTTCTGCACGTCGACACCCAGATCGTGGTGCCGTTTTTCGATGTCGATTCGATGAACGTGGTCTGGCATGGCCACTACGTCAAATACCTCGAAGTGGCGCGCTGCGCCTTGCTTGACCTGATCGGCCATAACTACAACGACATGCTCGAATCGGGGCATGCGTGGCCGGTGATCGACTTGCAGTTGCGCTACGTACGCGGTGCCGTGTTCGGCCAGGCCCTGACCGTGCGTGCCAGTCTGGTGGAGTGGGAAAACCGGCTGAAGATCAATTACCTGATCAGTGACGCCGCAACCGGCGAACGCTTCACCCGTGCAAGCTCCGTGCAAGTGGCGGTGGACATGGCCACTCGCGAGATGCTGCTGGCTTCGCCACGGGTGTTTGTCGAAGCGGTCGAGAGGAAACTGTCATGAAGCGCCTGTTCACCTGGCTGCTGCTATGCAGCCTGTCGCCGCTGGCCCAGGCGTTCGATCTACAGCAGTTGAGCGACCAACTGGCCCGCCCGGACGTGATCCACGGCCAGTTCATCCAGGAAAAACACCTGCGCGCCTTGCCCCAGCCCCTCACCAGCAAGGGCCGCTTCGTGTTGGCGAAAAACCACGGCCTGCTGTGGTTGCTGCAGACGCCGTTGCAACAGGATTACCGCATCACCGCCCAAGGCATCGCGCGACGGGACGGCAATGCCTGGCAGATGCTGCCGAACAAGAGTGCCGGCGCCGAGCAGAACCGGTTGTTCCTGGCGGTACTGCAGGGTGACAGCAGCGGCCTGCAGCGCGACTTCGAACTGAGCCTGTCGGGCGAGGCGCAACAGTGGAAACTCACCCTGACCCCGCGTTCGGTGCTGCTCAAGCAGGTCTTCAACCAGATCAACATTGACGGTGGCGAGCTGGTCCAGCGCATCGAACTGCTGGAAACCCAGGGCGACAGCACCGTGCTGCGCATGCAGGACACCACCAGCACGCAACCCTTGAGCGAAGCGGAGCAACATGACTTTGCCGAGTGAACAGAGGCTGCCGCGGCTGTTCCTGATCCTGCTGCTGGCGGTGCTGGCGCTTGCCGGATGGCAATGGCGCAACGGTGCACCGCTGTCGGCGAACCTGATGGAACTGGTGCCGGGCACATCGCCGGATGCGCTGGAACTCATCGCTGAACAACGCATGCAAGAACCGCTGAACCGCGAAGTGCTGGTCCTGGTCGGCCACGCCGATCGCCAGCAAGCCATCGCCCTGGCGCAAACCCTCGGCGAGCAATGGCAGGCCAGCGGCCTGTTCGACAAGGTCCAATGGACGCTCCAGGCCGACCTGCCGGCGCTGCGCAAGCAATTGCTCGATGGCCGACTGGCCATGCTGTCGGCAACGGACCGGCAACAGTTGATCGAACAACCACAGGCCTTTATCCAGCAACGGGTACAGGCCCTGTTCGACCCGTTCAGCGGCTTCAGCCTGGTGCCAAGCCAGGACGACTGGCTCGGCCTGACCGGGCGTATCCAGAACAGCCAGCCCCAACGCGGCGCCATACAACTGGACGTCGGTAGCAGTGCGCTGGTCGCCGAAGCCGACGGCAAGCACTGGGTCATGCTGCGGGCGCGTACCCAGGGCAATGCGTTCGACATGAACCTGCCGTTGCAAGTGGCCGAACGGGTACAACGCAGCCGCGAACACGCGAGCCAGGCCCAGGGCCAACTCTTGGCGGCCAGCGGCTTGCTCTACGCTGCCAGCGGACAGCAACAGGCGTCGCGGGAAATCACCTGGGTCGGCGGCGGCGCAACAGTCGGTATCCTGTTGCTGCTGTTGCTGGCCTTCCGACGCTTTGCCGTGTGGCTGGCGTTCGTGCCGGTGCTGGTGGGCATGTTGTTCGGCGCGGTGGCCTGCGTGGCGCTGTTCGGACGCATGCATGTCATGACCCTGGTGCTGGGTTCGAGCCTGATCGGCGTAGCAGTGGATTACCCGCTGCACTACCTGTCCAAGAGCTGGAGCCTCAAGCCGTGGCGTAGCTGGCCGGCCCTGCGCGTGACCTTGCCGGGGCTGAGCCTGAGCCTCGCGACCACTTGCATCGGTTACCTGGCGTTGGCCTGGACGCCGTTCCCGGCCCTGACCCAGATCGCGATTTTCTCCGCCGCCGGGCTGGTGGGCGCCTACCTGACGGCGGTCTGCCTGTTGCCGGCGCTGCTGGGTAAGACAGACCTGCGCCCCGCCCAGTGGCCGCTGCAGTTCTGCGAAAATCTGCTCAAGTGCCGCGAAGCGCTACTGGCCCGCGTGCGCACACCCGTCCTGCTGACGCTGTTGTTGATCTTCTGCGCGGGCGGTCTCTGGCAACTGACCACGAAAAACGACATCCGCCAGTGGATCGGCACGCCCCAGCACCTGACCGACGAAGCCCGCGATGTCGCCCGCATCACCGGATTCCAGCCCACCAGCCAGTTCTTCCTGATTCGCGCCGATGACCAAGCGCAACTCTTGGAGCGCCAGACCGCCCTCAATGAGCGGCTCGACCAACTGATCGGCCTGGAAAAACTCCAGGGCTACCTGTCCCTCAATCAATTGGTCAGCCCGCCCGCCGAACAATTAAAGGTCCGCGAGGCCCTGGGCCGGCTGCCGGCGTTCTGGCAACCGCTGCTGGACGTCGGCGTGCCGGTTGCCGCATTGCAAGCGGAGCTTAAGCAATTGCAGGCCCTGCCAGTGACCGACATCGACGCTGCGCTGACCGGCCCGCTGGCAGAACCCTATCGCACGCTCTGGCTAGGCCCGACGGCGCAAGGCGTGGCGGCGGTGGTCAGCCTGCAGGGCTTGAACGATGCCGCATTGCTGCGGGTGCAGGCGGTGGACCTGCCCGGGGTCCAATTGGTGGATCGCCTGGGTGACCTGAACCGGGTGTTTGCCGCCACGCAGGTCAGCGCCGCCGAACTGAAGCTGGCCTCCTGCGTGTTGATCGTCCTGGTGCTGATCTGGCCATTCGGCGTCGGCGGCGCCTTGCGCATCGTCGCCCTGCCGCTGCTGGCCGCGCTGTGCAGCCTGGCGAGCCTGGGCTGGCTGGGCCAGCCGCTGACGCTGTTCAGCCTGTTCGGCCTGTTGCTGGTGACGGCCATCGGTGTCGATTACGCCATCCTGATGCGTGAACAGATTGGCGGAGCCGCTGTGAGTCTGCTGGGCACGCTGCTGGCGGCGATCACCACCTGGCTGTCGTTCGGCCTGCTGGCGCTGTCGAGCACGCCGGCGGTAAGTAATTTCGGCCTGGCGGTCAGCCTCGGTTTGGCGTTCAGCTTCCTGCTCGCGCCATGGGCCGGGCAACAGGCCCATGCGAACCGCGCTGCGGAGCCGGTGCAATGATGACGCTGCTGTTCTGGCTCATGGCCCTGGCGCTGTTTGCCTTGGCGACGGTGGCCGGGCGCCGCTTCGGGCTGATCCCGATTGTCAGCCAGTTGCTGCTGGCAACGTTCGGCCTGCCCTTGCTGATGTATTTCTGGATCGAACCGGGCTGGCACCTCAACGGCGCGCAACTGGTCTCGCCCGTATGGTTGAAGAATCTCTACAGCCTCGCCTTCGCCTTATTGTTGGGGCACATCCTCAGCGATGTGATCGACCTGCGCCTGGACCGCCAAAGCCTCAAGATCGCCTTGCCAAGCTTTGGCGTACCGTTCGCCTGCGGCTTGGCCACCGCGACCTGGCTGCTGCCACCCCAGCCATGGATCAGCTCGCTGGCGGTGGGGCTGTTGTTTTCGATCACGGCGATACCGGTGCTGTACCTGTATTTGCGCCACATCGCCTACCCACCCGACGCCACTCGCCGATTGGTACAGACTGCGATCCTGATCGACCTGATCTGCTGGAGCCTGTTCGCCCTGGCCCAGGGCAGCCTGCACCTGGGCAGCCTGTTGCTGCCGCTGGCCGGCGCTTGCGTGCCATTGCTGCTGCGACTGGTGGGCCTGCGCCAACCGTTGCTGCACAGCGGCCTGTTCTTTGCCCTGCTGGTGGTGGCCGAGCATTACCGGCTCAATGCGCTCATCGCCGGCATCGGCTACCTGCTGTGTATGGCCGCGCTCAAGGTGCCGCTGGTATTGCCCCTCGGCGCCGAATGGATGCAAAGGTTGCAAACCTACCTGGCCATCCCCTTGATCCTGACGTTCGGTATCGTGCAGATCAACGTGCACAGCGCCATGGACAGCCTCGGCTGGGTCCAGCTCGTGGCGTTGCTGCTGTTGCCGATTGCCAGCAAACTGTTGGGCAACTGGCTGGGGCTGGGTTGGGCCGGCGCCTCGTTCGCCGGCGCCAGTCGCTGGCGAGAAAGTGTCTTGCTGAATATTCGCGGTTTGAGTGAAATCGTCTTCCTCAACCTGCTGCTGCAACAAAACCTCATCAGCCCGGCACTGTATTTCGCCCTGATGCTGATGGGGTTGATCGCCACATTATTGCCGGCCGTGGCCGGTTTTCACCGTATACCCTCGATTGCCGTCTCGGCCAGGAGCCCCCGTGTCAACAGTTGAAATGGAACGTCGACAGGTTGTCGTCATCGGAGCGGGGCCGTCCGGCGCCATCGCCGCCGCGCTGCTCAAGCGCAAGGGCCACGATGTGCTGGTCATCGAGCGCCAGTATTTCCCGCGGTTCTCCATCGGCGAAAGCCTGTTGTCCCATTGCCTGGACTTCGTCGAAGAAGCCGGCATGCTCGACGCGGTCAACGCCGCCGGGTTCCAGCGCAAGAACGGCGCCGCGTTCGCCTGGGGCGAGCGCTACAGCGCCTTCGATTTCGGTGACACCTTCAGCGAAGGCAAGCCCACCACGTTCCAGGTCCAGCGCGCCGACTTCGACAAATTGCTCGCCGACCAGGCGGCCCTGCAAGGCGTGGAGATCCGCTACGGCCAGGCCATCGCCAAGGTTGATTTCTCCCTCGCCAAGCCGCAATTGGGCGTGCAACGCGAAGACGGCAGCGAGTACCGGGTCGAGGCGGATTTCGTCCTCGACGCCAGCGGCTACGGCCGGGTCTTGCCGCGCCTGCTGGACCTTGAGGCGCCGTCGAATTTCCCGGTGCGCCAAGCGGTGTTCACCCACATCGAGGATCGCATCGACAGCCCGACCTTCGATCGCGAGAAGATCCTCATCACCACCCATCCGACGAAGCGCGACGTATGGTTCTGGACCATCCCCTTCAGCGGCGGGCGTTGCTCGGTGGGCGTGGTCGCGGCCGCGGAACACTTCGAGGGCCGCACCGATGACCTCGACGCCTGCCTGCGCGGCTTCATCGACGAAACCCCGAGCCTGGCCGGTGTGCTGGACAATGCCGTGTGGGACACCCCGGCGCGGACCATCGGTGGCTACTCGGCCAACGTCAAGTCCTTGCACGGCCCCGGCTTCGCCCTGCTGGGCAACGCCGCGGAATTCCTCGACCCGGTGTTCTCATCCGGCGTGACCATCGCCATGCGTTCGGCGAGCATGGCCGCCGACGTGCTGCATCGGCAGTTGCAAGGCGAGCCGGTGGATTGGCAGAGCGAATTCGCCGAGCCATTGAAACGCGGCGTCGACACCTTCCGCTGTTACGTCGAAGGCTGGTACGCCGGCACCTTCCAGGACGTGATCTTCTACACCGAAGGCTCCGACGACATCCGCCGCATGATCAGTTCGATCCTCGCCGGCTACGCCTGGGATCAACGCAACCCATTCGTCAGCGAACCCAAGCGGCGCCTGCGCATGCTCTCGGAAATCTGCGCGAGTCCGGCGCCGAGTCAGCAAACATGAGCTACCTGAGCGACAGCTACGTCGAGGAAACCCGCTTCGGTTTCTGGTTCCTGCGCAGCCACACCTGGCAACACCATGTGCTGCGCGTGGCGATCAACGACCTGCGCGGCCTGTTCAGCGCTGCGCCGCCATCCAATCCAGTGTTGCTGGACGCCGGTTGCGGCCAGGGCAAGTCATTCCAGTACCTGCGCCAGGCATTCGCGCCGCAACGCCTGATTGGCGTGGACGCCGATCCCCAGAGCCTGGACCTGAGCGCCGAGGAAGCGGCTCGCCAAGGCATGGCGGTCGAGCTGATCGGCAGTGACTGCGCGACCTTGGCGGTGCCCGATGCGAGCGTTGACTTGCTGTTCTGCCACCAGACCTTTCATCATTTGGTGGAACAGGAAAAAGCCCTCGCCGAGTTCTATCGCGTGCTCAAGCCCGGCGGTTATTTGATGTTCGCCGAATCCACCGAGGCCTACATCGACACCTGGGTAATCCGCTGGCTGTTCCGTCATCCGATGCACGTGCAGAAAAGCGCCGCGCAGTACCTGGCGATGATCCGCGACCAAGGGTTCCAATTCGAAGACCGCAACGTCTCCTACCCGTACCTGTGGTGGAGCCGCGCCAAGGACTTCGGCCTGCTGGAACGCTGGGGCCTGCGTCGGCCCAAGCCGTTTGGCGAGCGCGAGGAAACCCTGGTCAACGTGGTGGCGCGCAAGCCGCTCGAGGGGGCCACGGGATGATCCGCTGCCTGTTGATCGGCTGCCTGCTGTTGCTCAGCGCCTGCGCCAGTCATGCGCCGCTGCCCGAACGCACGCCGACCCTGGCGCTGCCGCTGCAATTGCACATCGAGCGGCAACTGGCCGGCCAGCGCCAGGATTGGCTGTTGGTGATCCAGCGTGAAAACACCGGCATCCGCTGGTCGATGATGGACCCGCTGGGCATTCCCGTCGCCCGCCAGCGCCTGGCCGATGGCCAGTGGCGGGCCGACGGCCTGCTGCCGCCCAATGCCGAGGCCCGGGAACTGTTCGCGGCGCTGTTGTTCGCCCTGACCCCGGAAACGGAGCTGGCCAGCAACTACCCCATCGCCCGGCAACACGGCGTCGAACGAGCGCTCGAGAGCCGCTGGCAGGTGCGTTACCAGCAACCGCTGGAGTTTGAACTGCGCCTGCCCGAAGGCCCGTATTACCGCATCACGCCGTTGACCGAGAGTGCCCAATGACTGCTTATCTGAATGCCCTCGGGGTGATCTGCGCCCTGGGCCGGGACAAACAGAACGTCGCGCGCAACCTGTTCGCCGGCGACTGCTCGGGCGTGCGCAGCGAGGCTGGCTGGGTCGCCGAACGGGCATTGCCGGTGGCTTCGGTAGCGGGTGAGCTCGCCCAGATCCCGGAAACCCTGGCGGCCCAACGCAGCCGCAACAATCAGCTGTTGCTGGAAGCTGGATTGCAGATTCGTCCCGAGATCGACCGGGCCATCCAGGCTTACGGCCGCGCGCGCATCGGCATCGTCCTGGGCACCAGCACCTCGGGCATCGACGAGGCCAGCCAGGGCATCGCCCATTACCTGCGCGAGCAGCGGTTCCCCGAAGGCTACGATTACCAGCAACAGGAACTCAGCGCGCCGGCCAATTTCCTCTCCGACTGGCTTGGCCTGAGCGGCCCCTCCTACGTGATCTCGACCGCTTGCACCTCCAGCGCGCGGGCCTTGATGAGCGCCCGTCGCCTGCTGGATCTGGGGTTGTGCGACGCCGTGCTGTGCGGTGGCGTCGACAGCCTGTGCAAACTGACCCTTAACGGTTTCTCTGCGCTGGAAGCGGTGTCGAACGAGCGCTGCAATCCGTTTTCGGTGAACCGCAGCGGCATCAACATCGGCGAGGCGGCGGTGCTGTTTCTCATGAGCAAGACGCCAGGCGACGGTCACTCGATCGCGCTGCTCGGTGACGGCGCCAGCTCCGACGCGCACCATATTTCCGCGCCGGAACCCAGCGGTCGCGGCGCCCGCCAGGCGATGGAAAAAGCCTTGCGCTGCGCCGGCCTGGACGCCAGCCAGATCGACTACCTGAACCTGCACGGCACAGCCACGCAGCATAACGACGCCATGGAAAGCCATGCGGTGGCCGGACTGTTTCCAGCGGGCGTGCCCTGCTCGTCCACCAAGCCGATGACCGGCCACACCCTCGGCGCGGCAGGCGCACTGGAGGCTGCGTTCTGCTGGTTGGCCCTGAGCGCGGACAATCCCAGCCATGCCTTGCCACCCCATGTCTGGGACGGCCAGCCCGATCCCGAACTGCCGGCACTGAACTGGATCGATAGCCGCGCCCGCCTGAACCCGACCCACCCCCGTCGCCTGATGAGCAACTCGTTTGCCTTCGGCGGCAACAACGTCAGCCTGATTATCGGAGACGCCCAATGATTGACTGGCCGCTCGCCGAACTGCTGCCCCACGCAGGGGACATGATCCTTATCGACCGGATCGTGACCTTCGATGACGAGCAGATCCATACCGTCGCCACGGTCAAGCCAGGCGGTTTGTTCAACCTGGACGACGGCGCGCTGCCGGCCTGGGTCGGCATCGAGCTGATGGCCCAGAGCGTCGCGGCGTTCGCCGGTTGCCACGCCCGCCAGCGCGGCGATGCCGTGGAGCTGGGCTTCCTGCTCGGGACCCGCAAGTTCGAATGCAACGTCGAACATTTCCCGGTGGGCACCGAACTGGCCATCCACGGCGTTCGCTCCCTGGAAGACGACAACGGCATGGGTGTGTTCGAATGCCACATCCACGCGCCGGGCATCCACGCCACCGCGCGGCTGAACGTATTCCGTCCACCCCATGCCGCCCAGTACCTCAATGAAACCTCTGCAACAGGAACCCAGCCATGACTGAATCCGTACTGGTTACCGGCTCCAGCCGTGGCATCGGCCGCGCCATCGCCTTGCGCCTGGCCCAGGCCGGGCACGATATCGTCTTGCATTGCCGCAGCGGGCGCGCCGAGGCCGAAGCGGTCCAGGCAGAAGTCCTGGCCTTGGGCCGCAACGCCCGTGTCCTGCAATTCGACGTCTCCGACCGCGCCGCCTGCAAAGCCGCTCTCGAGGCGGATGTGGAAACCCACGGCGCCTATTACGGCGTGGTGCTCAACGCCGGCCTGACCCGCGACGGCGCCTTCCCGGCCCTGAGCGAAGACGACTGGGACAGTGTGCTGCGCACCAACCTCGACGGTTTCTATAACGTGCTGCACCCGGTGATGATGCCGATGATCCGCCGCCGCGCCGCAGGACGAATCGTCTGTATCACGTCAGTGTCCGGCCTGATCGGCAACCGTGGCCAAGTCAACTACAGCGCCTCGAAAGCCGGCCTGATCGGCGCGGCCAAGGCATTGGCCATCGAACTGGGCAAGCGCAAGATTACCGTGAACTGCGTCGCGCCGGGCTTGATCGACACCGCCATGCTCGATGAAAACGTACCCGTGGAAGAATTGATGAAGATGATCCCCGCCCAGCGCATGGGCACTCCGGAAGAAGTCGCCGGCGCGGTGAATTTCCTGATGTCCGCCGAAGCCGGTTACATCACTCGGCAGGTCCTGGCCGTCAACGGAGGCTTGTGCTGATGAAGCGCGTCGTCGTCACCGGCATGGCCGGCATCACCTCCATTGGCAGTGACTGGGAAACCATCGCCGCCAACTTCGCCGCCAACCGTAGCGGCATCCGGCGCATGGATGAGTGGGACCGCTTCACCGAACTGAACACACGCCTGGCCGGCCCCATCGACGATTTCCAGGTCCCGGCCCACTGGACGCGCAAGCAACTGCGCAGTATGGGCCGGGTCTCGCGCCTGGCCGTGGCCTCGGCGGAACAGGCCCTGGCCGACGCCGGCCTGCTGGGCGATCCGTCGATCAAGGACGGACGCATGGGCGTATCCTGCGGCTCGTCCACCGGCAGCACCGACGAGATCAAGGCCTTCGGCAACATGCTGCTCAACAGCGTGGCCGAAGGGCTGAACGCCAATTCCTATGTGCGGATGATGCCGCACACCACGGCGGCCAACATCAGCATCTTCTTCGGCCTGACTGGACGGCTGATCCCTACGTCCAGCGCCTGCACCAGCGGCAGCCATGGCATCGGCTATGCCTACGAGGCCATCAAGTTCGGCCGCCTGCCGCTGATGCTCGCTGGCGGCGCCGAAGAACTGTGCCCGACCGAAGCAATGGTCTTCGACGCGCTCTACGCCACCAGCCTGAAAAACGATGCGCCGCAGACCAGTCCACGCCCTTACGACAAGGGACGCGATGGATTGGTGATCGGTGAAGGCGCCGGCATGCTGGTGCTCGAAGAACTGGAACACGCCCTGGCCCGTGGCGCGCACATCCATGCCGAGATCGTTGGTTTTGGCAGCAACGCCGACGGCCAGCACGCCACCCGCCCCGAATTGAGCACCATGCGCCGGGCCATGGAACTGGCCCTTGAGGATGCCGGCCTCGAGCCATCCGCCATCGGCTACGTCAACGGTCACGGTACGGCCACCGAACAGGGCGACGTCGCCGAGACCCTGGCCACCAGCAGCCTGTTCGGCGAGCACATGCCCATCAGCTCGCAGAAAAGCTTCCTTGGCCACACCCTCGGTGCCTGCGGTGCGCTGGAGTCCTGGTTCAGCATCGAAATGCTGAACCGCGACCTCTATGTGCATACTTGCAACCTCGATGAGGTCGACCCTGAGTGCGGCAAACTCGACTATTTGCGCAACGAGTTCCGCGCGATGAGCAATGAATACGTGATGAACAACAACTTTGCCTTCGGTGGGGTCAACACTTCGCTGATCTTCCGCCGCTGGCATTGATTCCCGTAAATCCCCTGGTCAAGGAGACCATGATGCCGTTGAAGAAAATCGCTGTGACCGCCGCCCTGTTGCTCGGCACCCTGCCAAGCCTCAGCCAGGCCCGTGATACCGCGCTGTTCCTGCCGTTCGATAAAGTCGTCGCCGAAGCCATCCGCACCGGCAAGATCGACGGCAGCGTGAAGTTCTACCTGGCCGGCAACAAACCGGCCGGCAACGTCACCGTGGTCAGCCCAGGCGCGGTGACCAACAAGAAAACCAACGCCTTCAACAAGTCCGACGAAGTGGCCTGCGAATGGGTGCTGCAATCGGCACTGATCAGCCTGCACCAAGCCGCCAAGAACGCCGGCGCCAACGCCGTCACCAACATCGTCAGCTTCTACAAGAGCAACGAACGCAAGGACCCGACTACCTATGAGTGCCACGCCGGGGCAATCATGGCCGGCGTCGCGTTGAAAGGCGATTTGGCGAAGGTGCAGTAGCTGGATTTTGGGGCTTACATAGATAAATCCACTGTGGGAGCGAGCTTGCTCGCGATTGCGTCAGTACATGCAGCATCACCGGCACTGACCCACCGCTATCGCGAGCAAGCTCGCTCCCACAGGTATCGCCCCGTGGCGAGGGAGCTTGCTCCCGCTGGGCTGCGCAGCGGCCCCAGCAACCTAGCTAACCACACCCCCTTCAAACTCCCTCTCCAACATCGCCAAAAACGCCTCCCTGGCAGGATGCCGACCCGCGTTTTCATGCCAATAAAACAGATTGTCTACCCCTGCCAATTCCGGAAATTCGTACCCCGTCCAACCCGCCCCCTGGCAATACTGCTCATAGATCCCCCTGGGAACCAGCGAAACACCCGCCCCAGCGCTGACACAGCCAACGATAGCGCCATAGCTGGCGATGCTGACGATCGGCTGCACCTGACCGTGACGCAGCAACCACTGCTCCAGTGCCAGGCGGTACGGACAACCGACAGGCCACATGAAAATCGCCTTGCCTTGCAAATCCGCCGCACTGCGCAGCGGGCCAAGGGAATCGGCTGCAATGAGCACCAGATCCTCACGGTACATCACCGCTCGCTTCAGCCCGGGCCGCTCCACGTCAACCGCGACAATCGCAGCGTCGAGCCGGTGCTGCCGGATATCGTCCAGCAACTGAGCCCAGGTCCCCGTGCTCAGTTCCAGCGACACCTGCGGGTACTGCGCGTGATATTTAGCCAACAACTGGGGCAGGCGCCCGGTGGCGCTGGACTCGATCGCACCAATGCGCAACGGTCCACTCGGAGCGTTGGAGGGTGCGATTGCGCGGCGAGCCTCTTCCGTCAGGCTGAGGATTCTCGTCGCATATTCCAGGAATATCTGTCCCGCCGGGCTGACTCGCAACCCACGTCCCTCGCGGAAAAACAACGACGTGCCCAGCTCTCGCTCCAGCGACTTGAGGCGGGCGGTGACATTGGACGGAACGCAGTGCAGCGTTTCAGCGGCACGCGCAATGCTGCCGGTGTCACAGACCGCTTTCACCATGCGCAGTTGGGACAGTTCCATAGCTCACCCAAAGTGAATGATTGACTGAGTTTAAGTCACTTGTGGTGATAAGCCGCGTTTTCGATACTCCGAGACATGCACTTGGATGAAGACGCCGCTGATGCTCAACAAAGGTTCGGAACGATCGGGCGTAAAGGTGACCCTGGCAGCAACGTTCGTCATTGTGTGCTGGGCCTATTCCCCGATTGGCATTCGCATCGGTCTCCAGGCCTACGAACCCGGCCACCTGGCCTTGATTAGATTTCTCATCGCCTCGACGTTCATGGCCGTATTGGCCTCGGTCAAGGGCATCGGCCTGCCTCGAGTGAAGGACCTGCCATTGCTCGCCCTGCTGGGTTTTTTCGCCGTCAGCCTGCATCACATCGCCCTCAACTACGGGCAGCGAGGTGTCAGCGCTGGCGCCGCCAGTGTCCTGGCCCAATCCACACCATTGTTCAGTGCGCTACTGGCGCATTTCGCCTTCAAGAACAGCGTCAATGCGTGGCAGTGGATGTGCGTGCTGTTGGGGTTGGCGGGCGCTGCCGTAGTGGTCATGGGGGATCGTGGTTTGGGTCAGATAAATGCCCATGGGCTGCTGATCCTCCTGGCAGCATTATCCTGGAGCTTTTATTTCGCCCTGCAAAAACGCTATTGCCATCGCTACGACGGCTTGACCATGGTCTGTTACACCGTCTGGTCAGGCACCGCCCTGTTATTCATATTCGCGCCAGGGCTGCTGAACGAGGCGAAACAAGCGCCCACTTCGGTGAATCTGGCCGTACTGATGCTGGGCATCTTTCCCAGCGCGCTGGCGTACCTTGCCTGGGCCTACGTCCTGGCACACAGCGACGTGAGCCGAGCCTCCATGGCGCTTTACCTGACCCCTCCGACCGCCATGCTGATGGCCTCGATGATCCTCGCCGAACGTCCGTCGGCAATGGTCATCGTCGGGGCGGCCACCGTGCTGACCAGCGTCCTTGCACTCAACCTTGACCCTACGAGGCGACAAGCAAAACTCGGAAAGCGGAGCACTTAATTTCCGAAGTTTCCCACACCAAAACCCTTGAACTTCGCGCTACGGTCACATCCCAACCACAAACCGGGAATGCCAAGGATGAACGAAGTGACCAAGAAAGCCGTGATCGTATTCAGCGGCGGCCAGGATTCCACCACCTGCCTGATCCACGCATTAACCCAGTACGACGAAATCCACTGCATCACGTTTGATTATGGGCAACGTCATCGCGCCGAGATTGAAGTGGCGAAGGACCTCGCCAGGCATTTTGGTGTAACGGCCCATAAGGTCCTGGACACCACGTTGTTGAACGAACTGGCGGTCAGCAGTCTGACTCGGGACAACATTCCGGTTCCGTCGGCGAACAGCAGCAAGGACGGCCCGCCTAATACATTCGTGCCGGGTCGCAATATCCTGTTTCTGACGTTGGCGTCGATCTATGCCTATCAGGTAGGGGCTGAAGCGGTGATCACAGGCGTGTGCGAGACGGATTTTTCAGGGTATCCGGATTGTCGGGACAGTTTTGTCAAAGCCATGAACGTCGCGATTGAAACCGGCATGGATTACAAATTGCGCATCGAGACTCCGTTGATGTGGCTGAATAAAGCAGAGACTTGGGCGCTCGCGGATTATTACAACCAGCTGGAATTGGTGATGAATCGTACGCTGACTTGTTATAACGGGGTTGTGGGCAGTGGGTGTGGGGGATGTGATGCTTGCAGTCTTCGTGCAGGGGGGCTGAAGGCTTTTACTGAAAATAGGGAAAGGATTAGCAACGCGTTAACAAATAAAATAAACCAAAAAAATCTCTAAAAGCCGCTGGCTGTCAAACTGACAGCCAGCCTTTTCAAGCAGGTTGAGTCCCGGGTCTTGGGAAGCTCAGGTAACGGACTGATCGCCATCAGGCTATATCACGAAAAAGGGCGCCTTTCAGCGCCCTCTCAAATAGCCCGGATCAGAGAAACCGGGTTATTGGGCTTGAATCAACTTGCTCTCCGCCACCCCGGCGCGGCCGGTTTTATCATCGACGACCTGCAGGTTGTTACGAGCCTTGATGAAACCCACTTTCACTTCCTGCCAGACAAAATAGTTCTTGCCGGCTTCTGTGCTGAGCTTGAGCTCCGAATCGTTTTCGGCAGAAGACACCAGCGTCTGCTGGCCGGCCGGTACCGTTAGCATCAAATACGACTTGGCAACGGTTTGTCCGACCGCTTTGCCGTTGAGCGTTACTGGCATTTTTACCCCGGCGCCCATGCTCTCGTTGCGGTAAAGGTAGATGTTCGCTTTGTCAGGGACGGTCTGGAAGGTTTTCGCCTGCGCATCCTGGGTGTCATCGGCCATTTTCACCGAAGCACAGCCGGTAGTCAGCGCGGCAACTGCCAACAAGGCAGTAAAGGTCAACTGCTTGAACATCCTGTTTCTCCATGGATTGGGTTGGTCGAACAATGGGATATCGGCCGAGGCGTTGGAAAACTAAAGCAATCTTCGTAGGCCGGCCACGGTGGATGCGTCATGGCGCCTGACAATAACAAGCCTCAAGACCAAGCAGGTAACTCCACCCCGTCAGTCAACAACGCCACAAACGCCTTCGCCATCGGCGACCGCTGGTCCTTGCGCTGTACCAGCCACACCGCCGACACCGCCGCCGGGTCAAGCAGCGGTCGGTACACCACCCCATCGATGCGCATGCGCTGATAAGACGCCGGCAGCACCGAGACGCCCAGCCCCGCTGCCACCAGGCCGATGATGGTCATGGCCTCTCCCGCTTCCTGGGCGAAGTGCGGGTTGAAGCCGGCGTCGCGGGCCAGGTTCAGGAGTTGCGCGTAGAGGCCGCTGCCGTAGCTTCGCGGAAAGAACACGAACGGCTCCTGGGCCAGCGCGGCAAGGAACAGGCCTTCTTCGTTGCCCTGGGCCAGCGGATGCTTGGCGCTGAGCACGGCCACCAGCGGTTCGCGGCTGAGTTCGATTTCGACCAGTGAATCGGGCAACGGCAACGGTCGCATGATGCCCACCTCGATCACTTCGTCCATCAACGCGTCGGCCACTTGGGTGCTGCTCATTTCCCGCAGGTTCAGGTGCACGGCGGGGAAGCGTTGGCGAAAGGTAAAAATCGCTTGGGGGATAGTGGAGTTGAAAGGCGCCGAGGAGGTAAAGCCGATCTTCAGCTCGCCCAGTTCCCCCAACTGAGCACGGCGGGCCACATCGGCGGCCTTGTCGACCTGGGCCAATACCCGCCGCGCCTCTTCCAGGAAAAGCCGCCCGGCCTCACTCAGTTCGACCCGACGATTGGTGCGATCGAACAGCCGTGCGCCAATCTCTTGCTCCAGCGCCTGTATCTGCTGGCTCAAAGGCGGCTGGGAGATGCCCAGGGCGAGTGCGGCGCGGCCGAAGTGCAGTTCTTCGGCGACGGCGATGAAGTAGCGCAGATGCCGCAGTTCCATGGAAACCCCAGTAGGTCGTTCAACGTCTTAAATAGGTCGAACAATATATTGGATAGAATCATTAGCCGGCTATATGCTTTTTTCATTGCCTGCCTGGCCGTGCTCCTCCGAGGTCCACCGTGAAAACTGCTGTCGCCCCACTCGCCCATGAAATCCCTCCCCGTGCGCAGGATGATGTCGTCGCCGAATTGAAGGACATCTACATCGAGAAGGGCACGCCGATGTTCATGCGCACGGTGCTGGCGCTGTTCTGCGGTGGCTTTGCGACGTTTGCCCTGCTCTATTGCGTGCAACCGATGATGCCGTTGTTGTCCCACGAGTTTTCCATCAACGCCGCGCAAAGCAGCCTGATCCTGTCGGTGGCGACCGGCCTGCTCGCCGTCGGCTTGTTGATCACCGGTCCGATTTCCGACCGCATCGGCCGCAAATCGGTGATGGTCGCGGCGCTGTTCGCTGCGTCGGTGTGCACGATTGCCAGCGCGATGATGCCGACCTGGCACGGCGTGTTGCTGTTGCGCGCCTTGGTCGGGCTGTCGTTGAGCGGTTTGGCGGCGGTCGCGATGACGTATCTGAGCGAAGAAATCCATCCCAAGCACATTGGCCTCGCGATGGGGCTGTATATCGCCGGCAACGCCATCGGCGGCATGAGCGGGCGCCTGATCACCGGGGTGTTGATCGACTTTGTCAGCTGGCACACCGCGATGCTGGTGATAGGCGGCCTGTCGCTGATCGCGGCAGCGGTGTTCTGGCGGATCCTCCCCGAGTCGCGCAATTTCCGTCCCCGGTCGCTGCATCCGCGCAGCTTGCTGGACGGGTTCATCATGCACTTTCGCGACGCTGGGTTGCCGCTGTTGTTTCTTGAAGCTTTCGTATTGATGGGCGCATTCGTGACGCTTTTCAATTACATCGGCTATCGCCTGCTGGCCGCGCCTTATCAGCTGGATCAGGCATTTGTCGGGCTTTTATCAGTCGTCTATCTGTCGGGCATCTACAGTTCGGCGAAAGTCGGCGCCATGGCTGACAAGCTCGGGCGCCGGAAAATGCTTTGGGCGACCATCGCGCTGATGTTGGCGGGCCTTGTCCTGACCCTGTTCACGCCGCTATGGCTGGTGATCATCGGCATGTTGATATTCACCTTCGGGTTCTTCGGCGCACACTCGGTCGCCAGCAGCTGGATTGGCCGGCGTGCGCTCAGGGCAAAGGGACAGGCTTCGTCGTTGTACTTGTTCAGCTATTACGCCGGTTCGAGTGTCGCCGGTACGGCGGGGGGCGTGGCGTGGCACTTGGGTGGTTGGAACGGAACCGGGCTGTTCATCGGCTCGCTGTTGACCATCGCCCTATTGATCGCGCTGAAGCTGGCCAAGTTGCCACCGCTGGGCGAGATAAAAGCCTGAGACGGGTGGAACAATAGCGGGAGCGAGTTGGCTCGCTCCCGCTACGCGTCAATCGTGGTACTGCGCCGACAATTCATGCACCGCTCGCAGGAAAGCGCCGGCGTGTTCCGGATCGACTTCCGGCGTGATGCCATGGCCAAGGTTGAACACATGGCCGGTGCCCTTGCCGTAACTGGCCAGGATACGCCCGACTTCAGCACGGATCGCTTCAGGCTTGGCGTAGAGCACCGTTGGGTCCATGTTGCCTTGCAACGCAACCTTGTGGCCGACGCGCTCGCGAGCGTTGCCGATGTCGCAGGTCCAGTCCAGGCCCAGGGCGTCGGCACCGGCATCGGCGATGCTTTCCAGCCACAGCCCACCGTTCTTGGTGAACAGGATCACCGGCACTTTACGACCTTCGTGTTCGCGGATCAGGCCGCTGACGATCTTGCGCATGTAGGCCAGGGAGAATTCCTGATACGCCGCCGCCGACAGGTTGCCGCCCCAGGTATCAAAGATCTGCACCGCTTGCGCACCGGCCATGATCTGGCCGTTGAGGTAGGACGTGACCGACTGCGCCAGCTTGTCCAGCAGCAGGTGCATGGCTTGCGGATTGTCGTAGAGCATCGCCTTGGTCTTGCGGAAGTCCTTCGACGAGCCGCCTTCGACCATGTAAGTCGCGAGTGTCCACGGGCTGCCGGAAAAACCGATCAACGGAACGCGACCGTTCAATTCACGGCGAATGGTGCTGACCGCGTCCATGACATAACCCAGGTCCTTCTGCGGATCGGGAATCGGCAGCGCTTCGATGTCGGCCAGGGTGCTGACCACTTTCTTGAAACGCGGGCCTTCGCCGGTCTCGAAGTACAGGCCTTGGCCCATGGCGTCGGGAATGGTGAGGATGTCGGAGAACAGGATCGCCGCGTCCAGTTGCGGATAGCGGTCCAGCGGCTGCATCGTGACTTCGCAGGCGAACTGCGGGTTCATGCACAGGCTCATGAAGTCACCGGCCTTGGCGCGGCTGGCGCGGTATTCCGGCAGGTAGCGACCGGCCTGGCGCATCATCCACACGGGGGTGACGTCCACGGGTTGCTTGAGCAGGGCGCGAAGGAAACGGTCGTTCTTCAGGGCAGTCATGTCGGCATCCGGAAAAAAAGTGCGGGCATTTTCTCAGAGCGCGACGCAAAAGGCACGGCAAGAGCCGTGCCTTTTATCTATCGGGGCAATTTGTCGCGGTGCAACACAACTTTCGCAACACCGCAAAACAATTGTGGGAGCGAGCTTGCTCGCGATGAGGGCGTCACATTCAACATATTCGTCGACTGATTCACCGCTATCGCGAGCAAGCTCGCTCCCACATTTTGATCGCATTCCAGCATCAGGAAGTGATCAGACTTGCAGGTAATCCAGGATCCCTTCCGCCGCATTGCGGCCTTCGAAGATCGCTGTCACCACCAGGTCGGAACCCCGGACCATGTCGCCGCCGGCGAAGATCTTCGGGTTGCTGGTCTGGTGCTTGTACTGGCCTTGTTCCGGGGCGACGACGCGGCCCTGGCTGTCAGTCTGGATGCTGAACTGCTCGAACCACGGCGCCGGGCTCGGACGGAAACCGAAGGCGATGACCACGGCGTCGGCCGGGATGATCTCTTCGGAGCCGGGGATCGGCTCAGGGCTGCGGCGACCACGGGCGTCCGGCTCGCCGAGACGGGTCTCGACCACTTTCACACCTTCAACCTTGTCTTCCCCGACAATGGCGATCGGCTGGCGGTTGTAGAGGAACTTCACGCCTTCTTCCTTGGCGTTCTTCACCTCTTTGCGCGAGCCGGGCATGTTCGCTTCGTCACGACGGTAGGCGCAGGTCACCGACTTGGCGCCCTGGCGAATCGACGTGCGGTTGCAGTCCATCGCCGTGTCGCCACCGCCGAGTACTACGACCTTCTTGCCTTTCATGTCGACGAAATCTTCCGGCGACTTTTCAAAGCCCAGGTTGCGGTTGACGTTGGCGATCAGGAAGTCCAGCGCGTCGTAGACGCCCGGCAGGTCCTCGCCGGCAAAGCCGCCTTTCATGTAGGTGTAGGTGCCCATGCCCATGAAGACCGCATCGTACTCTTCGAGCAGTTGCTCCATGGTCACGTCCCTGCCCACCTCTGTGTTCAGGCGGAACTCGATGCCCATGCCGGTGAAGACTTCGCGACGATTGCTCAGCACGGTCTTTTCCAGCTTGAACTCGGGGATGCCAAAGGTCAGCAGGCCACCGATTTCCGGGTTCTTGTCGAACACCACCGGAGTGACGCCACCACGCACCAGCACATCGGCACAACCGAGACCCGCCGGGCCCGCGCCGATGATCGCCACGCGCTTGCCGGTCGGCTTGACCTTGGACATGTCCGGGCGCCAGCCCATGGCGAACGCGGTGTCGGTGATGTATTTCTCCACCGAACCAATCGTGACCGCGCCGAAACCGTCGTTGAGGGTGCAAGCACCTTCACACAGGCGATCCTGCGGACACACCCGGCCGCAGACTTCCGGCAGGGTGTTGGTCTGGTGGGACAGCTCGGCGGCCTGGAGGATGTTGCCCTCGGCCACCAGCTTTAGCCAGTTGGGAATGAAGTTGTGCACCGGGCACTTCCATTCGCAATACGGGTTACCGCAACCCAGGCAGCGGTGGGCCTGGTCGGCCGACTGCTGGGGTTTGAAAGGCTCGTAGATTTCCACGAACTCTTTCTTGCGTTGACGCAACAGTTTCTTCTTCGGATCCTTGCGCCCGACATCGATGAACTGGAAGTCGTTATTCAGACGTTCAGCCATTGTTAAAACCTCATCAAACTCTTCAGGCGCATATCACTGCGGGTTGGCACGAGTGCTGGAAAGCAACGACTTCAGGTTGGCAGCCTTGGGCTTGACCAGCCAGAAACGACGCACATAGTCATCGAGGTTCTCGGCGAGTTCACGACCCCACTCGCTGTCGGTTTCCTCGACGTACTCGTTCAGCACGCGTTGCAGGTGGCTGCGGTAGGCTTCCATCGCCTCGCCGCTGATCCGCTGGATTTCCACCAGTTCGTGGTTGACCCGGTCAACGAAGGTGTTGTCCTGGTCGAGCACGTAGGCGAAACCGCCTGTCATGCCAGAGCCGAAGTTATAACCGGTCTTGCCCAGTACGCAGACGAAACCACCGGTCATGTACTCGCAGCAGTGATCGCCGGTGCCTTCCACGACCGTGTGGGCGCCGGAGTTGCGCACGGCGAAACGCTCGCCCGCGGTGCCGGCGGCGAACAACTTGCCGCCCGTGGCGCCGTAGAGGCAGGTGTTGCCGATGATTGCACTGTCCTGGGTCCTATAGAGGCTGCCCTTGGGCGGAACGATGACCAGCTTGCCGCCGGTCATGCCCTTGCCCACGTAGTCGTTGGCATCGCCTTCCAGATACATGTTCAGGCCGCCGGCGTTCCATACGCCAAAGCTCTGCCCGGCCGTGCCCTTGAAGCGGAAGGTGACCGGTGCATGGGCCATGCCCTGGTTGCCGTGCTTACGGGCGATTTCGCCGGAGATCCGCGCACCGATGGAGCGGTCGCAGTTGCAGATATCCAGCTCGAATTCGGCACCGCTCAGGTCGTTGATCGCCGCAGCGGCCATGTCGACCATTTTCTCGGCCAGCTCACCCTTGTCGAACGGCGGGTTGCGGTCGACATGACAGAACTGAGGCTTGTCGGCCGGAATCAGATCGCTGCCCAGCAACGGGGTCAGGTCCAGGTGCTGCTGTTTGGCGGTCTGGCCTTCGAGCACTTCCAGCAGATCGGTACGGCCGATCAGCTCTTCCAGCGAGCGCACGCCCAGCTTCGCCAGCCACTCACGGGTCTCTTCGGCCACGTAGGTGAAGAAATTCACCACCATGTCGACGGTACCGATGTAGTGGTCCTTGCGCAGCTTGTCGTTCTGGGTCGCCACGCCGGTGGCGCAGTTGTTCAGGTGGCAGATGCGCAGGTATTTGCAGCCCAGGGCGATCATCGGCGCGGTGCCGAAGCCGAAGCTCTCGGCGCCGAGGATGGCGGCCTTGATCACATCCAGGCCGGTCTTCAGGCCACCGTCGGTCTGCACCCGGACCTTGCCGCGCAAGTCGTTGCCGCGCAGGGTCTGGTGAGTTTCCGCCAAGCCCAATTCCCATGGCGCACCGGCGTACTTGATCGAAGTCAGCGGCGATGCACCGGTGCCGCCGTCATAGCCGGAGATGGTGATCAGGTCGGCATAGGCCTTGGCCACGCCGGCGGCAATGGTGCCGACGCCGGCTTCCGCCACCAGTTTCACCGAGACCAGGGCCTTCGGGTTGACCTGCTTGAGGTCGAAGATCAGTTGCGACAAGTCTTCGATCGAGTAGATGTCATGGTGTGGCGGTGGCGAGATCAGGGTCACGCCGGGCACCGCATAACGCAGCTTGGCGATCAGGCCGTTGACCTTGCCGCCAGGTAGCTGGCCGCCTTCGCCGGGCTTGGCGCCCTGGGCAACCTTGATCTGCAGCACTTCGGCGTTGACCAGGTACTCCGGCGTCACACCGAAGCGACCGGTGGCCACCTGCTTGATTTTCGAACTCTTGATGGTGCCGTAGCGCGCCGGGTCTTCGCCGCCTTCGCCAGAGTTGGAACGCGCACCGAGGCGGTTCATGGCTTCGGCCAGGGCTTCGTGGGCTTCCGGGGACAAGGCGCCCAGGGAAATACCGGCCGAATCGAAGCGCTTGAGCACCGATTCCAGCGGTTCCACTTCATTGATGTCCAGCGGCGTTTCGAGGGTCTTGACCCTGAGCAGGTCGCGGATCATCGACACCGGACGGTTGTCCACCAGCGCGGTGTACTCCTTGAACTTGCTGTAGTCGCCTTGCTGCACGGCGGCTTGCAAGGTGTTGACCACGTCCGGGTTGTAGGCATGGTATTCGCCACCGTGGACGAACTTCAGCAGGCCCCCCTGCTGGATCGGCTTGCGCGGGCTCCAGGCTTCGGCGGCGAGGGCTTTCTGCTCGGCTTCGATGTCGACGAAACGCGCACCCTTGATGCGACTCGGCACGCCACGGAAGCTCAGTTCGCAGACTTCTTCGGACAGGCCGATGGCCTCGAACAGTTGCGCGCCACGGTACGAGGCGATGGTCGAGATGCCCATCTTCGAGAGGATCTTGAGCAGGCCCTTGGTGATGCCCTTGCGGTAGTTCTTGAACACCTCGTAGAGGTCGCCCAGGACTTCACCGGTACGGATCAGGTCGCCCAGCACTTCGTAGGCCAGGAACGGATAGACCGCCGAGGCGCCGAAGCCGATCAGCACCGCGAAGTGATGCGGATCGCGTGCGGTGGCTGTTTCCACCAAGATGTTGGAATCGCAGCGCAGGCCTTTTTCGGTCAGGCGATGGTGCACCGCACCGGTGGCCAGCGAGGCGTGGATCGGCAGCTTGCCCGGAGCGATATGACGGTCGGTCAGGACAATCTGGGTACGCCCGGCGCGCGCGGCTTCTTCGGCCTGGTCGGCGACGTTGCGGATCGCCGCTTCCAGGCCGATGTTTTCGTCGTAGTTCAGGTCGATGACCTGACGTTCGAAACCAGGGCGGTCGAGGTTGGTCAGCGAGCGCCACTTGGCCGGGGAAATGACCGGCGAGCTCAGGATCACCCGCGAAGCGTGTTCCGGCGACTCCTGGAAAATGTTGCGCTCGGCACCGAGGCAGATTTCCAGGGACATCACGATCGCTTCGCGCAGCGGGTCGATCGGTGGGTTGGTCACCTGGGCGAACTGCTGGCGGAAATAGTCGTACGGCGTGCGCACGCGCTGGGACAGCACGGCCATCGGCGTGTCATCGCCCATGGAGCCGACCGCTTCGTAGCCCTGCTCACCCAACGGACGCAGCACCTGGTCACGCTCTTCGAACGTCACCTGGTACATCTTCATGTACTGCTTGAGCTGATCGACGTCGTAGAAAGCCGAACCGTGGTCGTTGTCTTCCATGGTCGCCTGGATGCGCAGGGCATTCTTGCGCAGCCATTGCTTGTACGGATGACGGGACTTGAGGCGGTTGTCGATGGCGTCGGTGTCGAGGATCTGGCCGGTCTCGGTGTCCACGGCAAATATCTGGCCCGGACCTACGCGGCCCTTGGCGATGACGTCCTGGGGCTGGTAGTTCCAGACACCGATTTCCGACGCCAGGGTGATGAACCCGTTGGTGGTGGTGACCCAGCGCGCCGGGCGCAGGCCGTTACGGTCGAGCAGGCACACGGCGTAGCGGCCGTCGGTCATGACGATACCGGCCGGGCCGTCCCACGGCTCCATGTGCATGGAGTTGTATTCGTAGAAGGCGCGCAGGTCCGGGTCCATGGTCTCGACGTTCTGCCAAGCTGGCGGCACGAGCATGCGCACGCCACGGAACAGGTCGATGCCGCCGGTCACCATCAGCTCGAGCATGTTGTCCATGCTCGAGGAGTCCGAACCGACGCGGTTGACCAGTGGGCCAAGCTCTTCGAGGTCCGGCATCAAATCGTTGGCGAACTTGGTGCGACGGGCCAAGGCCCAGTTGCGGTTGCCGGTGATGGTGTTGATCTCGCCGTTGTGGGCGAGGAAGCGGAATGGCTGGGCGAGCGGCCATTTCGGCAGGGTGTTGGTGGAGAAGCGCTGGTGGAACACGCAGATCGCGGTTTTCAGGCGCTCGTCGCTCAGGTCCGGATAGAAGGCGGTGAGGTCCGCCGGCATCATCAGGCCTTTATAGATGATGGTCTTGTGGGAAAAGCTGCAGATGTAGTGGTCGGTGTCGGCGGCGTTGGCCACGGACGAACGACGACGGGAGCTGAACAGCTTGATCGCCATGTCCTGGTCGCTCAGGCCTTCGCCGGCGATGAACACCTGCTCGATCAACGGCAGGCGCTCAAGGGCCAGGCGGCCAAGGACGCTGGTGTCGATCGGCACTTTGCGCCAGCCGACAAGCTGCAGGCCGGCGGCCAGGATCTCGCGGTTCATGTTTTCGCGAGCCGCTTGCGCCTTTACCGGGTCCTGGTTGAAAAACACCATGCCCACGGCGTACTGCTTGGGCAGGGTCACGCCAAACGTTTCCTGGGCGATGGCACGCAGGAACTCGTCCGGCTTTTGAATCAGCAAGCCACAACCGTCACCGGTCTTGCCGTCGGCGTTGATCCCACCACGGTGGGTCATGCAGGTCAGGGCCTCAATGGCCGTTTGCAAAAGGGTATGGCTGGGCTCGCCCTGCATATGGGCTATCAGGCCAAAACCGCAGTTATCCTTGAATTCATCTGGTTGGTACAGACCTGCTTTCATAGACACTTTCTCACCAGGCTGCCTCTTACCGAGGCAAATTTCTTTTCAATTCAACCAGTTGCGTTCCGCGCCGAACGTACGCCGGCTTTGCGGGGGCAAAAGGGAGGTCATTGTACACACCGACACAGAGGCTCACAAATTTGACGACGAACTGTCGCAAATCCATGTCGCATTTGTGAAAGGTTTAAAGCTATATGCTGTGCTAGTCAAAACTTTTTTGGGTTCGACCGCTACGACTCAAACGCTACTGTGACGCAGACACCGCAAGGCGCGCGGCCTGAAAGGTCGCCCGCCCTTGCGGAAATGTTGAGGTTGCCGGGAGAGGCGGCCTGGGTAAGGCCGCCGAATCATCAGCGAGTTGCAGCCAGTTCCTGTTGGACGCTGGCGACAGTGCGAGGCCAAGGTTTACCAGCCTGAACCTTCGCTGGCAAGGCCTTGATGGCGGAAACGGCTGCGTCACGGTTGGCAAAGCTGCCATAAGTGATGACGTAAAGTGGCTTGCCGTTAAGCACTTTCTTGAAATAACGGTACTCGCCGCCCTGCTCCTTGACGAAGTTCTGCGCAGCGGTTTCGGAGCTGGTGCCGAGGATCTGCACCACGTAGTTGCCGGGTGCCTGGCCGGCGTACCAGCTACCGCCCGTGGCCTTGGCTGGCGCGGCAGCGGGCTTGGTCGCAGGCGCGGGCGCCGGTTTGGCAACTGGGGCCGGAGCAGGCTTGGCGGTGGCGACCTGGGTAGGCGCAGGGGTCGGCTTGGCGGTCGGCGTCGGTACTGGCGTTGGGGCCGGACCAGCCGGTACGCCCGAGGGAGGCGAGGTGGTGGTCACGGTTGGCGGAGTATCGCTGCTGTCGTCGATCGGCGGCGCTGCGCCGTCGTCGCCCTCGGTGATTCCGCCTGCCGCTTCAGCCAGGGGACCGCGCATGACCGGTTGCGAGTTGCCGACCAGCGGCAGCGGCATCGGCTGGGTATTACCTGCAAACTCCACCGTCGGGGCGCCGCCGTTGGGTTGCGGCGTGCCCTGACCGAGAGGCAACTGCGCCTGTTCATTGGCAGGTGCGCCGGTGGTGGGCGCCTTGTTGCGACCCGGCATCAGCCAGGCGGCGGCGACCGCGACCACGACCACGGCGGAAATCGCCAATACGTGTTTCTTCGGCATGTTGAACCCCATACTTGGACGCTTCACCGCTGAGCGGCTGGCGATCATGATTTCGATCAGAGCATCTCGGGCCACCTGGTTGATGTTGCCAGGCCAACCGTCAGAGCTTTCGTGAATCTCAGAGATCTGATCTGCGGTGAAAAGTTCGATACCCCGGCCGGCGCCCTCAAGACGCTGGGCCAGGTATTCACGGGTTTCTTCCTCGGTATAGGGCGCCAGTTCGATGACGTGGAAGCGCTCTTCCTCAAGGTTCAACTGGTCCAGTTCGGCGATCAGCGAAGACTCCCCGAACAGGAACACATGGGGACGACCTTCCGGTGCACCGGCAGCCAGGGCCAGCAGGGCTTCCAGGGCTGATTCGTCGAGCTGCTCGGCATCGTCCACCAGCAGATAGACTTCCTGCCCCGTCAATGCCAACTGGACGATCTGGTCGAGGATCGCACCGATCTCCGCCTGGGCGACATTCAGTGCCTGGGCGACTTGGCGCAACACGCCGGCTGCGTCGCCGGCACCACGGGCCGATACCACCACGCTTTGCACGGACTGTTTGTTGGTACTGGCCACCAAGGCCTGGCGCAACAACGTCTTGCCACTGCCCTGGGGGCCGGTGACGACCAACAGCAACTGGCTGTAGCGCGCAAGGTGATGCAGCTGGCCCAACACCGGCTTGCGCTGGGCAGGAAAGAATTTGAAGCCTGGGACCCGCGGAGCAAAAGGGTCATGACTCAACTGGAAATGGCCGAGGAAAGCCTCGTCGGCATGCAAACTAGTCATCGGAATCTTATTAACCTTTAAGCTGAGCCAGGGCGCGGTAATCCGCTCCCAGCGTGGCCTGTAGAACCTCTTTCGGATAATCGTCGGTCACTACCGCTTCGCCCATGCGGCGCAGCAGCACCAGACGCAGACGACCGTCGATCACTTTTTTGTCGATTGCCATGTGTTCAAGGAAATCCGCCTCGCTCATCTCCTCGGGCGGAACGACCGGCAGCCCGGCCCGCTGGAACAGGCGGATCCCACGATCGCGCTCCTGCTCGCTGATCCACCCCAGGCGCGCGGACATTTCCAGGGCCATGACCGTGCCCGCGGCAACCGCCTCGCCATGCAACCAGACGCCATAGCCCATGTGGGTTTCGATGGC
The DNA here is from genome assembly GCF_016756915.1 of Pseudomonas sp. HB05. NCBI lineage: Bacteria > Pseudomonadati > Pseudomonadota > Gammaproteobacteria > Pseudomonadales > Pseudomonadaceae > Pseudomonas > Pseudomonas sp. HB05. Next base: position 94,213 of record NZ_JAESPG010000004.1, on the reverse strand, counting down.
GTGGCCGAAGGTGTGGCCGAGGTTGAGCGTGGCGCGCACGCCAGATTCGCGCTCATCGGCACCCACCACGGCAGCCTTGGCTGCACAGGAGCGCTCGATGGCATAGGTCAGGGCGGTCTGGTCCAGCGCACGCAAGCGGTCGACATTTTCTTCGAGCCAGCCCAGGAACGGCTCGTCGCAGATCAGACCGTACTTGATGACCTCGGCCAAGCCTGCGGACAATTCACGGGCTGGCAGAGTCTTCAACGTCGCGGTGTCGATCAACACGACGTTGGGCTGGTAGAACGCGCCTACCATGTTCTTGCCCAGCGGATGGTTGATGCCGGTCTTGCCACCCACCGACGAGTCGACCTGGGACAGCAACGTGGTGGGGATCTGGATGAAATCGACACCGCGCTGATAGCAAGCCGCGGCAAAACCGGCCATGTCGCCGATCACGCCGCCGCCCAGGGCGACCACGGTGGTGCGGCGATCATGCCGTGCAGTCAGCAGACCGTCGAAAATCAGCTGCAGGGTTTCCCAGTTCTTGAAGGCCTCGCCGTCCGGCAACACCACGGAAATGACCGAATAGGCCGACAGGCTGCGAGCCAGGCGTTCCAGATACAAAGGGGCGACGGTTTCGTTGGAGATAATCGCGACTTGCCGCCCGGCGATGTGCGGTGTCAGCAGTTCAGGCTGGTCCAGCAAGCCTTCGCCAATGTGAATCGGGTAGCTGCGCTCGCCCAGGTCGACCTTAAGTGTCTGCATGTGTCCCCACAGTGAAGATGAAATCAGGCGTCCTGCCTGCTATTAACGAAAGTCAACGGTGCCTGCCGTGGCGCCAGTTAATGGCCATCCGCCACGCCCCGGACGAGCCAAGGCGGGACGCCGAGGATAGCGCATTTCGCGCCACGCATTAACGGGGAGGCAGCTGTTGCAGGCGATCGAGGATTTCCAGCACCACCATCCGTGGCGGCCGCTCGTCGGTTTCGATGACCAGGTCGGCGATTTCCCGATACAGCGGGTCACGCAGCTCCAGCAGGTCGCGCAAGGTCTTGGCCGGATCGGCGGTACGCAGCAGCGGCCGGTTGCGATCACGTGAAGTGCGTCCCACCTGCTGCTCGACGGAAGCATGCAGGTAGACCACTCGTCCGCCGGCATGCAACGCCCGACGATTGGCTTCGCGCATCACCGCGCCGCCGCCAGTGGCCAACACCACGCCCTCGAAACCGCACAGCTCGGCGATCATCGCCTGCTCACGGTCCCGGAAACCGGGCTCGCCTTCCTTATCGAAGATCCATGGGATATTGGCGCCCGTGCGCAATTCAATTTCCTTGTCGGAATCTTTGAAAGGCAGGCGCAGCTCTTTGGCCAGCAAACGACCGATGGTGCTTTTTCCAGCCCCCATCGGCCCAACAAGAATCAAATTTCGCACAGAATCAACGACTCACAGCAATCGCCTGGTTGTTCATGATACGCGGAGTGAGAAATACCAGCAGCTCGGATTTTTTCTCCGAAACCACATCACGCCGGAAAAGGCGGCCAAGATACGGCACATCGCCAAGAAATGGCACCTTATCTACAACTTTGCTCTGAGTATTTGAGAAAACGCCGCCAATCACAATGGTCTCGCCGTCATTGACCAGCACCTTGGCGTTGACTTCGTTTTTCTTGATCGGCGGTACATCCTGGACCTTGTTCAGGTAATCCGGCTCATCCTTGGTGACCTTGACCTCCATGATGATCCGGTTGTCCGGAGTGATCTGCGGCGTGACCTCCAGCGACAACGAGGCTTCCTTGAACGACACCGAAGTGGCGCCGCTGGAGCTGGCTTCCTGATAGGGAATTTCCGTGCCCTTGAGGATTTTCGCGGTCTCCTTGTCGGAAGTCACTACCTTGGGCTGGGAGACGATTTCGCCGTTGCCGGTCTTTTCCATGGCCGTCAGTTCCAGGTCCAGCAGCACGTTGTCAGTGATGAACGCGATACCGATCCCGGAGGTATTGCCTGACGCCCCGAGATCGACGAATGGTTGGTTGGTACTGGTACTGCCCGGCGTGCCGATGGTCGTGGAGTCCCCCGTGGTGACGCCCGAAGAGTTCCAGTTGCCCTTGTTCTGTATCGAGCCGCCCCAGCGCACGCCCAGGCTTTTGTCATAATCGACGTTGGCCTCGACGATCCGCGCCTCGATCATCACCTGGCGCACCGGGATGTCCAGTTGCGCGACGATCCGGCGCAACTCGTCGAGCCGGTCCTGGGTCTGGTAGGCGATGATGTTGTTGGTGCGTTCATCGACCGTGATCGTGCCGCGCTCATCCGCCTTCGCCTCGGCACTGGTGACTGACTGGAACAGCTTGGCGATGTCGGCCGCCTTGGCATAGTTGACCTGCAACAGCTCGCGCCGCAGCGGTGCCAGATCGGCGATCTGTTTCTGGGATTCCAGCTCCTGGCGTTCGCGTGCGGCAATTTCATCCGCCGGGGCCACCAGCAGCACATTGCCCACCTTGCGCTTGTCGAGCCCCTTGGTCTTGAGCACCAGATCCAGCGCCTGGTCCCACGGCACATTCTGCAGCCGCAAGGTGATACCACCCTGCACGGTGTCGCTGGCCACCAGGTTCAGGTTGGTGAAGTCGGCGATGAGTTGCAGCACCGAGCGCACTTCGATGTCCTGGAAATTCAGCGATAACTTCTCGCCGCTATAGGCGGCGCGGTCGCTGTTGCGTTTCTGCAGGTCTTCGACCGTCATGGGCCGGACACTGACGGTCAGCTTGTTGTCGGTCTGGTAGGTGGAGTAATCGAAGGTGCCGCTGGGTTCGATGCTGATGGTGGCGCGGTCGGAACCGGCGCTGGCATTGACGAACTGCACCGGCGTGGCGAAGTCCTTGACGTCCAGGCGTACCCGCAATGGTTCGGGCAATTGGGTCCTGGGGAAATTGAGGATGATCTTGCCTTCGCGCTCCTGGATGTCCGGGGCAATGGAAGGATCGGACAAGTCGATTACCACGTTACCTTCGCCCTGGGTTCCGCGCTGAAAGTCCACGCCTCGGATCGCCTTGCCGGCCGGCGCAGCGGCCCTGGCAGGCGCGGCGCTGGCAACCGCAGGACGCGGAGCCTGAGCAGCGGCCTGGCGGGCGGCTCCCTTGCCAACCACGACGAACAGGTTGTTGCCTTCGATCCGGGTGTCGTACGGCGCCAGTTGCGTAAGGCCGATGATCAGCCGGGTCCGGTCCCCCGCCTCGACCACGGTGGCACTGCGTGCATTGCCACCGCCAAGATCATGGTTCTTGCTGGCCAACCGATTGGTCACGCCGGGCAGGTCCAAGGCGATACGGGCCGGCTGTTCGGTGGTATAGCCCCGGGGCGGCGGCGGCGGCCCGTCGAAGGTAAGCTTCAACTCGACACGATCCCCCGGCAACGCCGCCACATCCAGCGTCTTCAGGCTGGCCGCTTGAACCATCGGCGACAACAGCGCTATCCATAGCGAAATACCGAGGGCTGAAAAAATCCTGTTCATTGTTCGAATTCCACTATGAATGCTCTTTCAAAGTAATGGTCCGTGGTCGCTCCAGCCAGGCGCCTTGGCCATCGGGAACGATTTCGACCACATCGACCTGGGTGGCGCTGATAGCGACGATCCGCCCATCGTTGCGCCCCAGGTAGTCACCGACCTTCAGTCGATGCACCCCGCCCGCACCCCGCAGGAGCGCAAACGAGCCACTGGCGTTGGAGATCGTGCCGACCATTTCAAACTGCTCGATATTGAAGCCCTCCAGGTACTGCTTCGCCCGGTTGGGATCAGGCCTGACATTGCGCGAGCCCTGTTGCCGCTCGGCCTGGTCCATGCGGACCTGCGGGGAAAACGGGCTACGCAGATTGGCGGCGCTGTAGGTGAAGGTTTCGCCAGGCCTGAAGGTCGGCGTGGGCTCGATCTTGCCGGGCGGACGCAGGCGTACTTCGTTCATGTAGGCATCCAGGTCACTGAAACCGTCGTCGCTGTTGCAACCGGCCAGCGCAAGCAGCCCGGCCAGCAGGCCCACGCAATAGACCCGCCTCATGGCAGCGTCTCCTGCTCGTTGTACCGGTAGGTCTTGGCCTGGATGCTCATGCGCAGCTTCGCCCCCGCGCCGGGCTCCACGGGTGCGATTTCGAAATCATGCAGCGTGACGATGCGGGGCAGCCCCGCGACGCCGCTGACGAACGTTGCCAGGTCGTGGTAACCGCCCGTCACCGTGATCTGGATGGGCAATTCGATGTAGAACGGCTGGGTGGCCTCCGGCAGCAGCTTGATCTCTTCGAACTCCAGGCCGCTGCCCAGGCCGGTGCGAGTGATGTCCTCCAACAGGCCCGGCACCTCGGTGTCACTGGGCAGTTGGCGCAGCAGCACGCCGAAAGAGGTTTCCATCTGCTTCATCTGTTCGATATAGCGTTCCAGGTTCGCCGCCATGTGGGCCTTGCCGGCAAATTGCGCCTTGAGGGTATTTTCCTCCTCGCGCACCTGCTGCAGCTGGCTTTCCAGGTCACTCAAGGCAAAGTTATAGCCCAGCCCCAACACCAGCAGTACCAGCAATATTCCGGCCAGCCACTTGATCGGCGCCGGCCAGGAGCCAACGTTATTGGTGTCCAGGTCACTGAAATCGATCTTGCGCAGCGCGTCCAGCCATTCTCCGGCTTTCATTGGGCACCCTCCGCGTCGACAGGACGGGTCTGGCGGACCGTCAGTTGGAAAACGCTGGCCTGGTCGGGCTGGCCCGCCGTGGCAGCCTTGACCTCCGTCAGGCTGGGGGCATCGAACAGGTCTGACGAGTCCAGGTTACGCATCAGGTCCGAGACCCGGTTGTTGGACTCTGCGACGCCCTGGATGGAAAGCATGCCCTCTTCCATTTTCACTTCGGTGAAATAAACCCCGTCCGGCAGGGTCCGCGCCAATTGATCGAAAATCCGCGCACTGACCGGACGGTTGCCCTGCAAGTCCTGGATGATGCGCATGCGTTCCAGCAGTTGCTGTCGACGGGCCTTCAGTTCGCTGATCTGCTGGATGCGCTCATCCAGAATGGCAATCTGATCACGGACGTGGCCGTTGCGCGCGGTCTGATAGTCGATCTCACTGTTCAGGTACTGGACTGCAATCAAGGTCAAGCCCACCGCGCCCACCAGCGCGCCCACCAACGCCAGCAGAAAGCGTTTGCGCCGCTCCTCGCGCAGCTCCTCGCGCCAGGGAAGAAGGTTGATCCGCGCCATCAGTCGAAACTCCTGAGGGCCAACCCGCAGGCGATCATCAGCGCCGGCGCATCGCTGGCCAGGGCGCCGGCGTTGACCTTGCTACTCAGGGCCATATTGGTAAACGGGTTGGCGACCTGGGTTGGCGTGCCCAGGCGCTGCTCGATCAGGCGGTCCAGGCCGGCGACTGACGCAGTGCCTCCCGCCAGCAGGATGTGATCCACCGCGCTGTACTGACCCGAGGCGAAGAAAAACTGCAACGAACGCGAGACCTGCTGCACCAGCGCTTCGCGAAACGGTTGAAGCACCTCGCCGAGATAATCGTCGGGCAAACCGCCCTGCTTTTTCGCCAGGCCGGCCTGCTCTGGCGTCAGGCCATAGCGACGCTGGATTTCCTCGGTAAGCTGACGCCCCCCGAACAACTGCTCACGGGTATAAATGATGCGACCGTTGTGCAACACGCTGAGCGTGGTCATGGTGGCGCCGATGTCGACGACCGCCACGGTCAGTCGCTCCTGGGACGCGGCAAGTTGCGTGGCGAGCAGACCGAAGGCTCGCTCCAGCGCGTAGGCTTCGACATCGACCACGCGAGCCGTCAGCCCGGCGAGCCCCAGCGCCGCCTCGCGGACCTCGACGTTCTCCTTTCGACAAGCCGCCAGCAGCACTTCGACCCGTTCGGTGCTGCGGGGAGAAGCACCCACCACCTCGAAATCGATCGCCACCTCATCCAGCGGATAAGGAATGTATTGGTCGGCCTCGATCTTGAGCTGGTTTTCCATGTCATCTTCCGACAACCCGGCGTCCATCTCGATGGTCTTGGTAATGACCGCCGACCCCGCAACCGCGACCGCCACGTTGCGCAAGGGCGTCCGGGCCTTGTCGAGCACCCGCGACAACGCCATGCCCACCCCTTCGAGCTCGGCGATATTCTTCTCGATCACTGCGTTGGCCGGCAGCGGTTCGACCGCATAGGACTCGACGCGGTATCGGTCGCCCTGGCGGCTCAACTCGAGCAGCTTGACCGATGTTGAACTGATGTCGATGCCCAAAAGCCCGTGGGCTTTTTTATTGAAGAGTCGCAGCACTACCAATTCCCTATGACTATCCGTGAGTTACGGACTCTCTAATATGCGTTGCGTTCAATCCCCCCGGTCCGACGGACGTCCGGATGGCGTTCCCGACGAAAAAAAATGCTTATAATGCCCAGCGTTTTTTTTCGCTTTGTTGCTGGCACGGGTCCTTCGCTGCACCTGGCGCCTTTTTCATTCTTTGCCTGGATATCCAAAAGCCTTGATTCGTCTGCTGAAATTTTTCGGATGGTCCATCGTCGCCGTTTTCTGCGGACTGCTCCTGGGTCTGAGCGGTGCGTTTCTTTACCTTAGTCCGGGATTGCCGTCCGTGGAGGCGCTGAGAAGTATTCAGTTGCAGATTCCTTTGCGGGTGTACAGCAGCGACAACAAGTTGATCGCCGAATTTGGCGAAATGCGCCGCACACCGATCCGGTTCGCCGACATTCCTCCCAATTTCATCAATGCGTTACTAAGTGCTGAAGACGACAATTTCGCCAACCACTATGGCGTCGATCCGGGCAGCCTGATGCGCGCCGCCAGCCAGCTGGTCAAGAGTGGCCACATCCAGTCCGGCGGCAGTACCATCACCATGCAGGTCGCCAAGAATTTCTTCCTGACCAGCGAACGCAGCTTTTCGCGCAAGACCACCGAGATTCTCCTGGCCCTGCAGATCGAGCGGCAGTTGACCAAGGACGAGATCCTTGAGCTGTACGTGAACAAGATCTACCTGGGCAACCGCGCCTATGGCATCGAGGCCGCAGCGCAGGTGTATTACGGCAAGTCGATCCGCGACGTGAGCCTGGCGCAGATGGCAATGATCGCCGGCCTGCCCAAGGCACCGTCGCGCTTCAATCCGCTGGCCAACCCGGCGCGCAGCAAGGAACGTCGCGACTGGATCCTGGGGCGCATGTACAAGCTCGGCAAGATCAGCGAAGCCGACTACACCGCCGCGATCAACGAGCCTTTGAACGCCAGCTATCACGTACCGACGCCGGAAGTGAACGCCCCCTACATCGCCGAGATGGCCCGGGCCGAAATGGTCGGGCGCTATGGCAGCGACGCCTATACCGAAGGTTTCCGCGTCACCACCACGGTGCCGAGCAACCTGCAGGAAATGGCCAACACTGCACTGCATGAAGGCTTGATGACGTATGACCAGCGCCACGGCTACCGTGGCCCCGAGTCGCGCCTGCCAGGCAAGACCAAGGAGGCCTGGGCCCTGGAGCTGACCAAGCAGCGCACCATCAGCAGCCTGGAACCGGCAATCGTCACCCAGGTGGAAAAGGACGGCATCAAGGTACTGACGCGCAATGGCGAGTCGGAAGAGCACGTGGCCTGGGACACCATGAAATGGGCCCGTCCGTTCCTCAACACCAACAGCATGGGCGCCAATCCTCGCCAGCCTTCGGATGTGGCGCAGGTCGGCGACCTGATCCGGGTACAGCGCCAGCCGGACAACTCGCTCAAGTTCAGCCAGATCCCGGCCGCCCAGGGCGCGCTGGTGTCCCTCGACCCTCAGGACGGCGCGATCCGCTCACTGGTAGGCGGCTTCGCTTTCGAGCAGAGCAATTACAACCGCGCCTTGCAGGCCAAGCGCCAGCCGGGCTCGAGCTTCAAGCCGTTCGTCTACAGTGCTGCGCTGGATAACGGCTACACCGCCGCCAGCCTGGTCAACGATGCGCCGATCGTGTTTGTCGACGAGTACCTGGACAAGGTCTGGCGGCCGAAAAACGACACCAATACCTTCCTCGGCCCGATTCGCCTGCGCGAGGCGCTGTACAAGTCCCGCAATCTGGTGTCGATCCGCCTGTTGCAGGCCCTGGGCGTGGATCGCACCATCGACTACATCAGCAAGTTCGGCTTCAACAAGCAGGACCTGCCGCGCAACCTGTCCCTGGCCCTGGGCACCGCGACCCTGACGCCGATGGAAATCGCCACGGGCTGGAGCACATTCGCCAACGGCGGATACAAGATCACCCCGTACATCATCGACAAGATCGAAAGCCGCAATGGCGAGACGCTGTTTGTCGCCAACCCGCCGCGAGTGCCTACGGGCGAGCAGGCCAGCGACGGCGTCGCCGCGCCGGCCACCGAGACCTTCACGGTCAATGCAACGCCAGGCGAAGCCACCACGGCCCCAGGCCTGCCGCAAGCACCCGCCGTCGCTGAACGCATTGTCGATGGCCGCACCACCTACATCCTCAACAGCATGCTCCAGGACGTGATCAAGCTCGGCACCGGCCGCCGCGCCCTGGCGTTGGGTCGCACTGACCTGGCGGGCAAGACCGGCACCACCAACGAATCCAAGGACGCCTGGTTCTCCGGCTACAACGCCGATTACGTGACCACCGTCTGGACCGGTTTCGACCAGCCAGAAAGCCTGGGTCGCCGCGAGTTCGGCGGCACCGTGGCGCTGCCGATCTGGATGAGCTACATGGGCGCCGCCCTGAAGGACAAGCCGCCGCACACCCAACCTGAACCGGAAGGCATCCTCAGCCTGCGGGTCGACCCGGTCAGCGGCCGCGCCGCCACGCCAGGCACGCCAAGCGCGTACTTCGAACTGTTCAAGAGCGAAGACACCCCGCCTTCGGTCAACGAGTTGGGCAACGGTGTAGCGCCGGGCAGCCCGCTACCGGCGGACGAAGCGGCGCCGATCGATCTGTTCTGACCGGCCCCTTCCAAAAAGCCCCGCCTTCGAGAGAAGCGCGGGGCTTTTTTATGCCGTGCGGATTCTGTGGCGAGGGGATTTATCCCCGCTGGGCTGCGCAGCAGCCCCAAATCCAGACTGCGCGGAACAATAGTTGAACCGCGCAAACCAAATTACGACTGCTACGCAGCCGAGCGGGGATAAATCCCCTCGCCACAGATTTTCGACTTGCCCAGCAAAGGGTTTCCACCCATACAACCCAGCCACAAAAAAGCCCCGACTCACACGAGCCGGGGCTTTTTGTTGAAGCGCTACAACAGCTTAGCCGTTGAACACGTCATCCACGCTCTTGAGCGGGTAGTTCTTCGGGTACGGCAGGGTTGCAACACCCGTCTCGATGGCGGCCTTGGCCACGGCGTCGGAGATCAGGGTGATCAGGCGGGCGTCCATTGGTTTCGGGATGATGTACTCACGACCGAATTCCAACTTGATGCCGCCGTAGGCGTCGCACACTTCCTGCGGTACCGGCAGCTTGGCCAGTTCACGCAGGGCGTTGGCGGCAGCGACTTTCATTTCTTCGTTGATGCGCTTGGCGCGAACGTCCAGGGCACCACGGAAGATGAACGGGAAGCCCAGTACGTTGTTGACCTGGTTCGGGTAGTCCGAACGGCCGGTGGCCATGATCACGTCGTTGCGGGTAGCGTGAGCCAGCTCCGGGGAGATTTCCGGATCAGGGTTCGAGCAGGCGAACACGATCGGGTTCGGCGCCATGCGCAGCAGGTTTTCCGCGCTCAGCAGGTTCGGGCCCGACAGGCCAACGAACACGTCGGCGCCGTCCAGCGCGTCCGCCAGGGAGCGCTTGTCGGTCGCGTGGGCGAACACGGCCTTGTACTGGTTCAGGTCGTCACGGCCGGAGTGGATCACGCCGGTACGGTCAACCATGAAGATGTTTTCGATCTTGGCGCCCATGCTCACCAGCAACTTCATGCAGGAGATGGCCGCAGCGCCGGCGCCCAGGCAGACGATCTTGGCTTCCGGCAGGGTTTTGCCAGCGATTTCCAGGGCGTTGATCATGCCGGCCGCGGTTACGATCGCGGTACCGTGCTGGTCATCGTGGAAAACCGGGATGTCGCACTGTTCGATCAGGGCGCGCTCGATCTCGAAGCACTCTGGTGCCTTGATGTCTTCCAGGTTGATGCCGCCGAAAGTGATGGAGATGCGCTTGACGGTGTCGATGAAGGCTTGCGGGCTTTCGGAGTCGACTTCGATGTCGAACACGTCGATGCCGGCGAAACGCTTGAACAGAACACCCTTGCCTTCCATGACCGGCTTGGAAGCCAGTGGGCCGAGGTTACCCAGGCCGAGAATCGCGGTGCCATCGGAAATGACTGCAACCAGGTTGCCCTTGCCGGTGTACTTGTAGGCCAGTTCAGGGTCGCGAGCAATTTCGCGGACTGGTTCGGCTACGCCGGGGCTGTAGGCCAGCGACAGATCGCGGGCAGTAGCGGTGGCCTTGGTGAGCTCGACACTCAGCTTACCCGGACGAGGATTAGCGTGATATTCGAGAGCGGCAGTTTTCAGATCAGACATGTGGGCATTCCGCTTTTTACTGTGTTGGACAGACGGACCGCCGAGGATACGCGCCTCGCAAAGTCCCTACAAGACTGACCAGTCACTCCTGTCAAGCGCCCTGCCCTACGACTTTGGGCCAAGAGCAGCGAAACACAAGGGCTTGATGCATACAATCGACAGCATAAATGTCTACAATTTTTTTCTCAGGGGAGCGCCTGCAACATCGCCGGATCGGTCACCGGCAGCATCCATCGCGCCTGCCCGGGCTTTGGCGCCCCACGCCGGGAGCGATCGACGACCCAACCGCGCGCCTCGATTGTCCGGCCTTCCAGGCGCTTGAGCATCGAAGCGTCAAAGTTACGCTGCAAATCGGGGGCGATGTGCAAGACAACCGCCCCCTGCATTTCCATCCAGATGCCGCCGCGATTGCGCTGCACGCTGTCTACACGACCGCGGACCAATGCAAAGCCGGCCGCGTCGATTTGCTCCGCTCGCGTGACGGGAGACTTTTTCCATATACCGAGCCCGGCCTGTCGCGCCTGGCGTTCCGCCGCCTGTTGGCACTGGACCAGATCGACATTGGGCGCGACTGCCACCAGGAAGCCCAGCCCCTCGGCAATCAGTTGTTCTTCCAGGTTGCGGCCCTGACGGTCATAGACGTGGGCGAGCGTGCGTCCGTAGTTGTCCTGATCATCTTCACCGGGCGATACCTTGACCCGGCCGGCACTGGCAGCCACCAGCGCCTCGAGTCGCTGGTGCGCCGCCACGGCGAACGGTTCGTCAGCACGCCCGCGCTTGCCCAGCTCCGGGCTGTTGAGACCGATCATGCGGATACGACGGCCGTCCTGGAGATACAACGTGTCGCCATCCACCACCCGCTGCACCACCACTTCAGGCAGCTTGCCCGGTAGGGGGCAGGACGCCTGGGCACCACAGAACCAAATCGCAGGCACAAAAAAGGCGCCCACTAGGGACGCCTTCTTCATTAGCCTGGAATAGCCGGAACGACTTTCCAAGATAATCAGCCTTAGGCTTTCTTCGCGCCGAAAGCACCGAAACGATCGGCGAACTTCTGAACGCGGCCGCCGGTATCCAGAGTCTTTTGCTTACCGGTGTAGAACGGGTGGCATTCGTTGCAAACGTCGATCGCCAGGGCTTTGCCGTAGGTCGAACGGGTTTCGAACTTGTTGCCGCAGCTGCAGGTTACGGCCACAACTGGATAGTCTGGATGGATATCGGTTTTCATGGTGTTTTCCTCAGGCTAGCGTGCCGCCACCCAACACTATTGTTGAATACCGCACGTAATTAGGCCGCGGATTCTACCAGACATCGTCATTCGCGCAAGCTATGCCTTGTACCAACCGTCTGCTAGGCTCGCGCCCTCAAGCACAATCCCTGTGGGAGCGAGCTTGCTCGCGATAGCGGCGATTCAGTCAGCATCAATGTGACAGAACTGACGCCATCGCGAGCAAGCTCGCTCCCACATTGAATAGCGCTCAGCCTTGCGAACTTGTTTGCCTACCGAGATCCCCCGCGTGCCCGACGCCATCCTGCGCCTCGCCCTGCCCTCGCCCCTGCGCCGCCTGTTCGACTACCGCGCTCCGGCCGGGGTCCTGCGCGCCCAGTTGCAGCCGGGCATGCGCCTGCGGGTGCCGTTCGGCCGGCGGGAAATGATCGGGATCCTGGTGGAAGTCACCGACCACAGCGAAGTGCCGGTGGATAAACTCAAGCCAGCCCTGGCCCTGCTCGATGCCACGCCGCCGCTGCCGGCGTCGCTGTTCAAGTTGTGCCTGTGGACCGCCCAGTATTATCAGCACAGCCTGGGCGACACCCTGAGTTGGGCCCTGCCTGTGCTGTTGCGCCAGGGCGAACCGGCCGAGGCACGCCAGGAGCGGTTCTGGTCGGTGGCACCAGGCGCCTCACTGGACGACCCGCGTATCGCCCGCGCACCGCGCCAGCGCGAAGCCCTGGCGACCTTGGCCCAGCATCCCCACGGCGTGGCCCACCAGTTATTGAGCAAACTGATGCTCAGCAAGGACAGCCTCGACCTGCTGCTGGCCAAGGACCTGGTCCAGGTGGAAGTTCGCCGCCATGCCCCAGGCGAGCGCCACGAACACTGGCTGGCCCAGCCAGAACTGCCGCTAAACGCCGAACAACGGGCCGCTTGCGAGGCGATTCGCGCAGGTTTCGACAGCTATCACGCATTCTTGTTGGCGGGTGTCACCGGCAGCGGCAAGACCGAGGTCTACCTGCAGCTGATCCGCCAGACCCTGGAAGCCGGCAAGCAGGCCCTGGTACTGATTCCGGAAATCAACCTCGGCCCACAAACACTGGCGCGCTTCGAACAGCGCTTCAATGCACGGATCGCCCTGGTGCACTCGGCGGTCAACGACCGCGAACGCCTGGAAGCCTGGCTCGCCGCCCGGGACGGCGAGGCCGATATCATCATCGGCACCCGCTCGGCGCTGTTCACGCCGATGAAAAACCCCGGCCTGATCATCATCGACGAAGAGCACGACGGTTCCTATAAACAGCAGGAAGGCCTGCGCTACCACGCCCGCGACCTGGCGCTGGTGCGGGCCCGACAAGAGAACATTCCCATCGTCCTTGGCTCGGCCACACCTTCCCTGGAAAGCCTGCACAACGCCTACACCGGTCGCTACGGCCTGCTGCGCCTCAACGAACGGGCCGGCGGCGCCAAGCAGCCACGCTTCCTGCGCCTGGATGTGAAAAGTCGTCCGCTGGACAGCGGCATCTCCGGACCGATGCAGCAAGCCATCGGCCAGACCCTGGCCGCCGGGCAACAGGTGCTGGTCTTTCTCAATCGCCGGGGATTTGCCCCGACCTTGCTGTGCCATGATTGCGGCTGGATGTCCGGTTGCGAACGCTGCGACGCGCGGATGACCGTGCATCAGCGTTACGGCGAGCTGCGTTGTCACCATTGCGGGCACTCCGAACGCGTGCCGAGGAACTGCCCGCAGTGCGGGAAAGTGGACTTGCGTCCGGTGGGCGCCGGCACCGAGCGCGCCGAAGAACGGCTGGGGATCTTGTTTCCCGACTATCCCGTGCTACGCGTGGATCGCGACAGCACCTCGCGAAAAGATGCGATGAACAATCTGTTCGCCACCATCCAGAAGGGTCAGCCGTGCATCCTGGTGGGCACGCAAATGCTCGCCAAGGGGCATCACTTCCCCCGGGTCACGCTGGTGTCGATCCTGGATGCCGACGGCGGGCTGTTCTCCGGTGATTTCCGGGCCAGCGAGCGCATGGCGCAGCTGATCGTCCAGGTCGCAGGCCGCGCCGGACGCGCCGAGGAACCGGGCAAAGTGATCATCCAGACTCACCTGGCGGATCATCCGCTGCTGATACAACTGACCGAGCAGGGCTATTTCGCCTTTGCCGAACAGGCGCTGAGCGAACGCCGTGGCGCCGGGTTGCCGCCATTTGCGCACTTGGCGCTGTTGCGCGCCGAGGCTCATAAACCGGGGCAGGCGGAAGGTTTCCTGGACGAAGCGTGCAGTGAGGCGGAACGGCTGCTGGCGGAGCAGAACCTCACCGGCATCGAACTATTGGGCCCGGTTCCGGCTCCGATGGAGCGGCGGGCCGGGCGTTATCGCGCGCAGCTTCTGTTGCAAGCCAATGCCCGGGCGCCGTTGCATCGGCTGCTGAGTGCATGGCTGCTGGCGCTGGAACAGATGCCCAGCGGGCGGGCGGTGCGCTGGTCGCTGGATGTGGATCCGGTGGATTTGTATTAATGGATCGCTAATCTAGCCCTTGTGGGAGCGAGCTTGCTCGCGATGGCGGCGGGTCAGCTTGCATGAATATTGAATGCCAGACCGCTATCGCGAGCAAGCTCGCTCCCACAGGGGATCGCGTACATCCGGGCCACCCAGAATAATCACCACACACCCCCAACGAACCCGCTACAGTTGGCAAGCTCGCCCGCGCCACGGATAATGCCCAGTTTTTCCACCAGCGCATCGAAGCGCCGCCGCGCCTGCGGTTGAAAGAGAAGACCATGAAAGACACCATTCGCCAGCTCATCCAGCAAGCCATCACCCAACTCGTCGCTGAAGGTGTGCTGCCAGAAGGCCTGTCGCCGGCGATTCAGGTCGAGAACACCCGCGACAAGACCCACGGCGACTTCGCCAGCAACATCGCGATGATGCTCGCCAAGCCGGCTGGCATGAAGCCTCGCGATCTGGCGGAAAAAATCATCGCCGCGCTGCCGGCCGACGAAAACGTCAGCAAGGCTGACATCGCCGGCCCCGGGTTCATCAACTTCTTCCAGAACACCCAGGCCCTGGCCTCGCGCCTCGACGCGGCCTTGGCCGACGCGCGCCTCGGCGTGCGCAAGGCCGGCCCGTTGCAGCGTACCGTGGTCGACCTCTCGGCCCCCAACCTCGCCAAGGAAATGCACGTCGGCCACCTGCGCTCGACCATCATTGGCGACGGCGTGGCCCGCGTGCTGGAGTTTCTCGGCGACACCGTGATCCGCCAGAACCACGTCGGTGACTGGGGCACCCAGTTCGGCATGCTGATGGCCTACCTGCAGGAAAATCCCATCACCAGCGACGAGCTGTCGGACCTGGAAAATTTCTACCGCGCCGCCAAGCAACGTTTCGACGAGTCGCCCGAATTCGCCGACCGCGCCCGCGGCCTGGTGGTCAAGCTGCAAGCCGGCGACACCGAGTGCCTGGCGCTGTGGACCAAGTTCAAGGACATCTCCCTGTCCCACTGCCAGAAAATCTACGAGCTGCTGAACGTCAAGCTGACCATGGCCGACGTGATGGGCGAAAGCGCCTACAACGATGACCTGGTCAACGTGGTCAACGACCTCCGCGCCAAGGGCATGCTGGTGGAAAGCAACGGCGCCCAGTGCGTGTTCCTCGACCAGTTCAAGACCGCCGATGGCGAGCCGCTGCCGGTGATCATCGTCAAGGCCGATGGCGGCTACCTCTACGCCACCACCGACCTGGCGGCCGTGCGCTACCGCAACCGTGTGCTCAAGGCTGATCGGGTGCTGTATTTCGTCGACCAGCGCCAGGCCCTGCACTTCCAGCAGGTGTTCGAAGTGGCCCGGCTGGCCGGCTTCGTGACCCACCCGATGGAAATGGAACACATGGGCTTCGGTACCATGAACGGCGCTGATGGCCGTCCGTTCAAGACCCGCGACGGTGGCACCGTAAAACTGATCGACCTGCTGACCGAAGCCCAGGACCGCGCCTACAGCCTGGTCAAGGGCAAGAACCCGGACCTGGCCGAAGACGAGCTGCGCAACATCGCCAAGGTCGTCGGTATCGACGCGGTGAAGTACGCCGACTTGTCGAAGCACCGCACCAGCGACTACAGCTTCAACTTCGACCTGATGCTCAACTTCGAAGGCAACACCGCGCCGTACCTGCTGTATGCCTACACCCGAGTGGCGGGGGTGTTCCGCAAGCTCGGCAAGGACTTCGACGAAGTGGAAGGCCAGATCGTCCTCGAGGCCGCCCACGAGCAGGAATTGGCAGCCAGGCTCGCTCAGTTCGGTGAAGTACTGAACAACGTCGCCGACAAGGGCACGCCGCATACCTTGTGCGCGTACCTGTACGACGTCGCCGGCCTGTTCTCCAGCTTCTACGAAAACTGTCCGATCCTCAGCGCCGAGACACCGGCACAGATGCAGAGCCGCCTGCGCCTCGCCGCACTGACCGGACGCACGCTCAAGCAAGGCCTGGAACTGCTGGGCCTGGAAACGCTGGAGCGCATGTAAGTTGGCCGCCAAGAAAAAACCCGCCCCCAAACGCGGCGCCAGTCGTTACCAGCCCCCGGCGAAAAAGCCGATCCCGGGCTGGTTGTGGATGGCCATCGGCCTGACGGTCGGCGCTTTCATTGTCTTCTTGATGAAGCTGGAGCCGGGCCAGGGCGATGACGTCAAGCGCGTCCGGCAAGAGCAGCAGAAAGCCACGCGGATCGCCGAGGCCAACAAGACGCCGCCGAGCCCGACGCAGCCAGTGAAGCCGAAGTACGACTTCTATACCTTGCTGCCGGAATCGGAAGTCATCGTGCCGCCTGACGCCGTGCCGGAGAAAACCCTGCCGACGCCGCAAGTGCCCCAGGTGCCGACCACACCAGTGACCCCGGCCGAAGCGGCAAAGATCGACACCGCCCGCGCCCAGGCGGCCTTGGCCGGCATCACGCCGCCACCCGCGCCGCCTGTGCAGAAAGCAGCGCCAGTGACGAAGTTCTTCCTGCAGGCTGGTTCGTTCCGCAAGGAAGCTGACGCCGACAAGGTGCGAGCGCAGATCATCCTGCTGGGCCAATCGGTGTCGGTGGAATCCGGGACGGTGAAGGACGAGACCTGGTATCGGGTGCTGGTCGGACCGTTCAGCAATCGGGAAGAGTTGACCAAGGCCCAGAAACAACTGGCCGGCAGCGGTTTCAGCAACCTGTTGTTACAACAACGACAGAGCCGCTGAAGGCAGGCGACCGCGATCCTGTGGCGAGGGGATTTATCCCCGCTGGGTCGCGCAGCGACCCCAACAGCAGCGGACCTGGTGAGTCTGATGCACCGCGTTCTCTGATTTTAGGGCTGCTTCGCAGCCCAGCGGGGATAAATCCCCTCGCCACAGGGTCGCGGAACAATCACAGCGCACCACTCATCCCCTCCCCCACCCCACAGTTGAAAAACCCCACGCCACCCCCAATATGAGTTCCATCCGGGCATTTTCGCCCCGCTGCGTGGAGACTCTTCCCTTGACCACCATCGTTTCAGTCCGCCGTCACGGCAAAGTCGTCATGGGCGGCGACGGCCAGGTTTCACTGGGCAACACCGTGATGAAAGGCAACGCGAAGAAAGTCCGCCGCCTGTACCACGGCCAGGTCATCGCCGGTTTCGCCGGGGCAACCGCCGACGCCTTCACCCTGTTCGAGCGTTTCGAAGGCCAGCTTGAGAAACACCAGGGCCATTTGGTTCGTGCCGCCGTCGAACTGGCGAAGGAATGGCGTACCGACCGCTCCCTGAGCCGCCTCGAAGCCATGCTCGCAGTCGCCAACAAGGACGCCTCGCTGATCATCACCGGCAACGGTGACGTCGTTGAGCCCGAAGACGGCCTGATCGCCATGGGCTCCGGTGGCGCCTACGCCCAGGCCGCCGCCAGCGCCCTGCTGAAGAAAACCGATCTGTCGGCCCGCGAAATCGTCGAGACAGCCCTGGGCATTGCCGGCGACATCTGCGTCTTCACCAACCACACCCAGACCATTGAGGAGCAGGACCTCGCGGAGTAAGCCCGTCCAGGCCCAGACTCCCGCTTGAGGACCGCCAAATACTATGTCCATGACTCCCCGCGAAATCGTCCACGAACTCAATCGCCATATCATCGGCCAGGACGATGCCAAGCGCGCCGTCGCCATTGCCCTGCGTAACCGCTGGCGCCGGATGCAGTTGCCTGAAGAACTGCGCGTCGAAGTGACGCCCAAGAACATCCTGATGATCGGCCCGACCGGTGTCGGCAAGACCGAGATTGCCCGCCGCCTGGCCAAGCTCGCCAACGCGCCGTTCATCAAGGTCGAAGCCACCAAGTTCACCGAAGTCGGCTACGTGGGCCGTGACGTCGAGTCGATCATTCGTGACCTCGCCGATGCCGCCATCAAGCTGCTGCGCGAACAGGAAATCACCAAGGTTCGCCATCGCGCCGAAGACGCCGCCGAGGAACGCATCCTCGATGCGCTCCTGCCGCCAGCGCGCATGGGTTTCAACGCGGACTCCGCCGCGACCCAGGATTCCAACACCCGCCAACTGTTCCGCAAGCGCCTGCGTGAAGGTCAGTTGGACGACAAGGAAATCGAGATCGAAGTGGCCGAGATGGCTGGCGTCGACATTTCCGCGCCGCCGGGCATGGAAGAAATGACCAACCAGTTGCAAAGCCTTTTCGCCAACATGGGCAAGGGCAAGAAGAAAAGCCGCAAGCTCAAGGTCAAGGAAGCGCTGAAGCTGGTGCGCGATGAAGAAGCGAGTCGCCTGGTCAACGAAGAAGAGTTGAAGGCCAAGGCCCTGGAAGCGGTCGAGCAGCATGGAATCGTGTTCATCGACGAGATCGACAAGGTCGCCAAGCGCGGTAATGTTGGCGGCGCCGATGTGTCCCGCGAAGGCGTGCAACGCGACCTGCTGCCGTTGATCGAAGGCTGCACCGTCAACACCAAGCTGGGCATGGTCAAGACCGACCATATCCTGTTCATCGCTTCCGGCGCGTTCCACCTGAGCAAGCCGAGCGACCTGGTGCCGGAGCTGCAAGGCCGCCTGCCGATCCGTGTCGAGCTCAAGGCGCTGTCGCCGGAAGATTTCGAACGCATCCTGAGCGAGCCCCATGCGTCGCTGACCGAGCAATACTGCGCGCTGCTCAAGACCGAAGGCCTGAACATCGAGTTCACGCCCGAAGGCATCAAGCGCCTGGCGCAGATTGCCTGGCAGGTCAACGAGAAGACCGAGAACATCGGTGCCCGTCGCCTGCACACGCTGCTTGAGCGTTTGCTGGAGGAGGTCTCGTTCAGCGCCGGCGACCTGGCCAGCGCCCACGACGAAGCGCCGATCCGCATCGACGCCGAGTACGTCAACAGCCACCTGGGCGAACTGGCGGAGAACGAAGACCTGTCGCGGTATATCCTGTAAACGACACCCAGTGTGAGCGAGCTCTTGTGGCGAGGGGATTTATCCCCGCTGGGCTGCGAAGCAGCCCTAAAGCCTGCCACCGTGGTGTATTAAGTTGATGTGATCAGCTTTTCAGGGGGCTGCTATGCAGCCCAACGGGGATAAATCCCCTCGCCACAGGCCTCACGAGACTGACGATCCCATGACCAAATTCCCCACCGCCATCAATCTGCACAAAGCCTCCAAGACCCTGACGCTCAAATACGCGCCAGACGAGGAGTACCACCTGCCTGCGGAATTCCTGCGGGTGCACTCGCCTTCCGCCGAGGTCCAGGGCCACGGCAAGCCCATCCTGCAATACGGCAAGCTCGGCGTCGGCCTGACCAAGGTTGAACCCGCCGGCCAGTACGCACTGAAATTGACCTTCGACGACGGCCATGACAGCGGATTGTTCACCTGGGACTACCTGTACCAGTTGGCGGTGCGCCAGGAAGACCTGTGGAACGATTATCTCGCCGAACTCAAGGCCGCCGGAAAAACCCGTGACCCGAACGAGTCCGTCGTCAAGCTGATGCTCTAGCTCAAGGACTGGCGCTTTAGGGCGAACTTTCTAGACTCATCTGCTTGAATGCCCGCGCAGCAACGTCAATGACTGGCCTGCTTGCGAAAAAAATTAAACTCGGGTAACCAATGGAGCTGGCAAGTTCCCTGCAAAGGAACCGGCGAGTTCCTGGCACACGTTTCCTCATTGCCCTCGATGCGGAATTAACGGTCACCCCGAGCAGCGTACCTGGTATTGGCCTTGCGGCTTCACGGCACGGTCCCGGTACTCGTCTGAAGGACAATGGAGCGTCGTAGATGAGCAACAAGAACAACGATGAGTTGAAGTACCAAGCCTCGGAAAACACCCTCGGCTTGAATCCCGTCGTCGGCTTGCGCAGGAAAGACCTGCTGGCCTCTGCCCGGATGGTGCTGACCCAGACCATCAAACAACCGCTGCATAGCGTCAAGCACGTGGCGCACTTCGGCGCCGAACTCAGGAAAGTCCTGTTCGGCAAATCGGAGTTGCAGCCTTCCAGCGATGATCGACGCTTTGCCGATCCGGCCTGGAGCCAGAACCCGCTCTATCGACGTTATCTGCAAACCTACCTGGCGTGGCGCAAGGAGCTGCACGACTGGATCGACGACAGCAGCCTCTCGCCCCAGGACATCAGTCGTGGGCATTTCGTGATCAACCTGATGACCGAAGCCATGGCGCCGACCAACTCGGCGGCCAACCCGGCGGCGGTCAAGCGCTTCTTCGAAACCGGTGGCAAGAGCCTGCTCGATGGCCTGTCCCACCTGGCCAAGGACCTGGTGCACAACGGCGGGATGCCGAGCCAAGTGGACATGGGCGCATTCGAAGTCGGCAAGAGCCTGGGCGTGACGGAAGGCGCCGTGGTCTTTCGCAACGATGTGCTGGAATTGATCCAGTACCGCCCCATCACCGAACAAGTGCATGAGCGACCGCTGCTGGTGGTCCCGCCGCAGATCAACAAGTTCTACGTATTCGACCTGAGCCCGGACAAGAGCCTGGCGCGCTTCTGCCTGCGCAGCAATGTGCAGACGTTCATCGTCAGTTGGCGCAACCCCACCAAGGCGCAACGCGAATGGGGCCTGTCGACCTATATCGACGCGCTCAAGGAAGCGGTGGACGTGGTCACGGCCATCACCGGCAGCAAGGACGTCAATATGTTGGGCGCCTGCTCGGGTGGCATTACCTGCACCGCGCTGCTCGGCCATTACGCCGCGCTGGGCGAGAAGAAGGTCAATGCCCTGACGTTGCTGGTGAGCGTGCTGGACACCACCCTGGACACCGACGTGGCCCTGTTCGTCGATGAACAGACCCTGGAAGCGGCCAAGCGCCATTCCTACCAGGCCGGCGTGCTGGAAGGCCGCGACATGGCCAAGGTCTTCGCCTGGATGCGTCCCAATGACCTGATCTGGAATTACTGGGTCAACAATTACCTGCTGGGCAACGAACCACCGGTATTCGACATCCTGTTCTGGAACAACGACACGACGCGGCTGCCGGCGGCGTTCCATGGCGACCTCATCGAAATGTTCAAGAACAACCCGCTGACCCGCCCCAACGCACTGGAAGTGTGCGGCACGCCGATCGATCTAAAGCAGGTGACTGCCGACATCTTTTCCCTGGCCGGCACCAACGACCACATCACGCCGTGGAAGTCCTGCTACAAGTCGGCGCAGCTATTTGGCGGCAAGGTTGATTTCGTGCTGTCGAGCAGCGGGCACATCCAGAGCATCCTCAACCCGCCAGGCAACCCCAAGTCGCGCTACATGACCAGCGAGGACATGCCGGCCAAGGCCGAGGACTGGATGGAGAACTCCACCAAGCACACCGACTCCTGGTGGCTGCACTGGCAGGCCTGGCAGGCCGAGCGCTCGGGCAAGCTGAAAAAGGCACCGACTGTGCTGGGCAACAAGACCTACGTGGCCGGTGAAGCGGCGCCGGGTACTTACGTGCATGAGCGGTGACTGATACAACTGGTCTGGTATTGGGAAGGGATGCTCACGAAAGCGCCCAGGCAGCCGACATCAACAGTGGATGCAAGGCCGTCTTCGCGAGCAAGCCCGCTCCCACAGGGACCCGCATTTCAACGTGGGAGCGGGCTTGCTCGCGAAGGCTGCGACTCGGTCTCACAGACCGAACACTGGTAACCCGAGACATGACCCACAGGGCTTGAAGCATGCCGCAACCGTACATCTTCCGTACCGTCGACCTGGATGGCCAGACCTTGCGCACCGCGGTACGTCCCGGCAAGCCTCACTTGACGCCGCTGCTGATCTTCAATGGCATCGGCGCCAACCTGGAACTGGTATTTCCCTTCATCGAAGCCCTGGATCCGGACCTGGAAGTGATTGCCTTCGACGTGCCCGGGGTCGGTGGTTCGTCGACACCGAACCGGCCCTATCGCTTTCCTGGCCTGGCCAAGCTCACCGCGCGGATGCTTGATTACCTGGACTATGGCCAGGTGAATGTGATCGGCGTGTCCTGGGGCGGCGCCTTGGCACAGCAGTTTGCCCATGACTATCCGGAGCGCTGCAAGAAGCTGGTATTGGCGGCGACCGCCGCCGGTGCGGTGATGGTGCCGGGCAAGCCGAAGGTGCTGTGGATGATGGCCAGTCCACGGCGCTACGTGCAGCCGTCACATGTGATGCGTATCGCCCCGCTGATCTATGGCGGCTCGTTCCGCCGCGATCCAAGCCTGGCGGCCCGCCATGCCGCCAAGGTGCGTTCGGCGGGCAAGCTCGGTTATTACTGGCAACTCTTCGCGGGACTAGGCTGGACCAGCATCCACTGGCTGCACAAGATCCACCAGCCGACCCTGATCCTGGCCGGTGACGACGACCCGCTGATCCCCTTGATCAACATGCGCATGCTGGCGTGGCGCATCCCCAATTCGCAACTGCATATCATCGATGACGGCCATCTGTTCCTGATTACGCGGGCCGAGGCCGTGGCACCGATCATCATGAAATTTCTGGAGGAAGAACGTCAGCGCGCGGTCATGCATCCGCATCCCGCGCCGCTGGGTGGCGGCTGACACCCTCATTAGCGCCTGGCAGGACGCCGGATCACGCAACTACCCGAAACAGCGACTATGTTGTCTGGTTCGGTGTGTTTGTTTTTAGCTTGATGACGAAGGAGTTGACTCATGCGCGACAGACCGGCGAAGGGTTCCATGCCCGCCCCTGCCAGTTTCATCAATGCTCAAAGCGCGGTCACCGGCTTGCGGGGCAGCGACCTGCTTTCCACCCTGCGCAACGTTGCCGCCCATGGCTTGCGCAACCCGGTGCACAGCGTGCGGCACGCGTTGCGCCTGGGCAGTCAACTGGGCCGAGTGTTGCTGGGCGAAACCCTGCACCCCACCAACCCCGAAGACAAGCGCTTCGCCGATCCCACGTGGCAGCTCAACCCGTTCTATCGTCGTAGCTTGCAGGCGTACCTGAGCTGGCAAAAACAGGTCAAGAGCTGGATCGACGAAAGTGACATGAGCCCGGATGATCGTGCCCGCGCGCATTTCACTTTTTCCTTGCTCAACGACGCCGTATCGCCTTCCAACACTTTGCTCAACCCCCTGGCGATCAAGGAGCTGTTCAACTCTGGCGGCACCAGCCTGATCCGCGGACTCAGCCACTTGGTGGACGACCTGTTGCACAACGACGGCCTGCCCCGGCAGGTCACGCCCCAGGCCTTCGAAGTCGGCAAGAACCTCGCAACCACCCCCGGCGCGGTGGTGTTTCGCAATGAGTTGCTGGAGCTGATCCAGTACAAGCCAATGAGCGAAAAGCAGTACGCAAGGCCGCTGCTGATCGTGCCGCCGCAGATCAACAAGTTCTATATTTTCGACCTCAGCCCGTCCAACAGCTTCGTCCAATACGCGCTGAAAAATGGTTTGCAAGTGTTCATCATCAGTTGGCGCAACCCCGATGTGCGCCATCGCGAATGGGGCCTGTCCAGCTATGTCGAAGCAACGGAAGAAGCCATGAACGTCTGCCGGGCAATCACCGGCGCGCGTGAAGTCAACCTGATGGGCGCCTGCGCCGGCGGCATGACCATCGCCGCGCTGCAAGGCCACCTGCAAGCCAAGCGTCAATTGCGCCGGGTCGCCAGCGCCACGTACCTGGTGAGCCTGCTGGACAGCGAAATCGAAAGCCCGGCCACGCTGTTCATCGACGAACAGACCCTCGAGGCCGCCAAGCGCCGCTCCTACCAGAAGGGCATTCTCGACGGCCGCGACATGGCTCGCGTATTCGCCTGGATGCGCCCCAACGACTTGATCTGGACCTACTTCGTCAACAATTACCTGCTGGGCAAGGAGCCGCCGGCGTTCGACATCCTCTACTGGAACAACGACTGCACCCGGCTTCCGGCGGCCTATCACGGCGACCTGCTGGACTTTTTCAAGCACAACCCGCTGACCCACGCGGGCGGCCTGGAGGTATGCGGCACGCCGATCGACCTGCAAAAAGTCACGGTGGACAGCTTCAGCGTGGCCGGCATCAACGATCACATCACGCCTTGGGACGCGGTCTATCGTTCGACGCTGCTGCTGGGAGGTGATCGACGCTTCGTCTTGTCCAACAGCGGCCATGTCCAGAGCATCCTCAATCCGCCAGGCAACCCCAAGGCCAACTACATCGAGAATCCGAAGCTGAGCGGCGACCCACGGGCCTGGTATTACGACGCCAAGCACATCGAGGGCAGTTGGTGGACCCAATGGCTGGGCTGGATCCAGGAGCGCTCCGGTGCCCAGCACGAGACCCGGATGGCCCTGGGTAACGCCAACTACCCGCCCCTGGAAGCGGCGCCTGGAAACTACGTGCGAGTCCGCTGAACACCTCATCCCACGGCCACGCTGTTGGCCGTGGAACAACTCCATCACCAAGAAGACCGGATGAAAACCCGCGACCGTATCCTCGAATGTGCCCTGCAGTTGTTCAACGAAAAGGGCGAACCGAACGTTTCCACCCTGGAAATCGCCAATGAAATGGGGATCAGCCCTGGCAACCTCTACTACCACTTCCACGGCAAGGAGCCGCTGATCCTCGGGTTGTTCGAGCGATTCCAGGCCGAGCTGGCGCCACTGCTGGACCCACCCGCCGATGCGCAATTGGCGCCGGAAGACTACTGGTTGTTCTTGCACTTGATCGTCGAACGCCTGGCCCAATACCGGTTCTTGTTCCAGGATCTGTCGAACCTGGCCGGGCGCCTGCCGAAACTGGCCAAGGGTATCCGACAGTTGCTCAACGCCCTGAAGCGGACCCTGGCCTCATTGCTGGCGCAGCTCAAGGCCCAAGGGTTATTGGTCAGCGACACCCAGGCGTTGGGGCAACTGGTGGAGCAGATCACCATGACCCTGTTGTTCTCGCTGGATTATCAAAGAATCCTGGATCGCGAAGGCGACGTTCGCCTGGTGGTCTACCAGATCATGATGCTGGTGGCGCCGCACCTGCCGCCAGCGATCAAGGTCGCGACCGAGCAGATGGCGTTGCGGTATCTGGAAGAGCACGAATAACGAACTGCAGTGGCAGACCCCATTGTGGGAGCGAGCTTGCTCTTCAACGACAATGTGTCCTGATACACCGCCATCGCGAGCAAGCTCGCTCCCACAAGTTGAACCTGCAGTGCATCCAAATGCACACGCATAAAAAAGCCCGGCCTCAACAGGCCGGGCGTTTTTTAGTCCTGGAGATCAGGACTGGGTGGGTGGCGTCGATGGGGTCGGCGCAGGTGTTGGCGTGGCAACCGGGGCCGGAGCCGAGGCGGAGTTCGCCGCGCTCACCGGAGGTGTTGCCGGTTTGGTGGTGGCGGTTGGCGCCTTGGGTGCGGCTGCTTTGGGTGCGGCCGGTTTTTTCACGGCAGGCTTTTTCGCTGCGGCAGGTTTTGCGGCGGGTTTGGCTGCTGCTTTCGCCGCTGGTTTGGCCGGCGCTTTTGCCGCTGGCTTGGCTGCCGGCTTGGCGGTGGCAGGTTTGGCGGCCGCGGTTTTGGCCGCAGGCTTAGCGGCGGGTTTGGCTGCTGCCTTGGCCGCTACTGGTTTGGCCGCTGCCTTCGCTGCCGGTTTCGCCGCTGCGGTTTTGGCCGCGGGCTTGGCGGCGGCTTTCGCTGCCGGTTTGGCCGCAGCCTTGACCAGTGGCTTGGCTGCCGTCTTCGCCGCAGGCTTGGCCGCCGCCGTCTTGGTGGCTGTAGCCTTGGTCGCGACTGGCGTGACTTTCGCGCCGGTGAGTTTTTCGATCTGCTTGGTCAGGGTGTCGACCTTGTTGTGCAGTTCCTTGACTTCATTGCGGCTCGGCACGCCCAGGCGGGAAATCGCGCTGTTCAGGCGCTTGTCGAAAGCCCCTTCCAGCTCGTCCCACTTACCCATCGCCCGATCCTTCACGCCGCCGATTCTCGACTTGGCGGACTCGGCAGAGACCGCAGCCGCATCGACTTGTTTGCCGATCGCCGTCTTGGTGAGTTTTTCGGCTTTCTCGCCGTCCTTAACCAGGGACTCGAAGAGTTTGCTGCCGTCAGTGTCGATCTTCGAGTACACGCCTAAACCAGCAAGCCAGATTTTGCGGGAGTACTTTTCAATCTTCCCGGCCCACGAGCTGCCTTCTTTTTCGGTGATTTTTTTGCCAGCCATCCCGTTCTCCTTAATGTTTACGCGCGACACGTTCGAGCAATGCCGTCAGCTCATCGAGCTTAGCAGAGAGTGCCTCAACGTCATGTTTAGACGGAATGCCGATACGATTCAAGGCACTTGCAACACGCGCGTCGAATACCTTCTCGACTTTATCGAGTTGTACTTCAACCCGAGCCTTGAACGTATTCACGTCGGTCTTGGCTTCGATCAGCTCGCTGTTAGCCGCTTCAAGTTTTCCGGCAATCTTCTTTTTGCCTTTGGTTTCAATAACTTCGCCAGCTTTTACCAACTCCTGGAAGTACTCGCTGCCTTCCTGGCCGACCTTCGTGTAGGCGCCCAGGCCCGCCAGCCAGATCTTGCGCGCATACGTTTTCACGTCGCTCAGCGTGGAAGATTCAACGTCGGTTTTTTTCTTCAGGATAACTTTGGCCATGGTGCACCTCACTCGAAAAAAGGTTTGAGGAACTGCCCGCACGCGGTCGGGCTCAGGCACAAAGTAGTGACAATAATTAGAAAGGGCACCCTAACAACCGACACATATTCCGAAGGCGACGACTGCCATTGTGGGAGCGAGCTTGCTCGCGATGGCGGAGTGTCAGCCAACCTTGATGTGACTGAAACAATGCAATCGCGAGCAAGCTCGCTCCCACAGGGGTGAGTGGTGAACTTTAATTTTGCAATCGCACTCTTCCAATCAATCAAGCCAACGCCTTATCCAGCGCCTTTTCGATTTCACCTTTGATCGTGCCGCTCATGGCCGACATCAACATGCCCAACTCCACATCGACGCGAATCGAATCCTCGCCCACATGCACTTCGCCCTTGACCCCGGAACGCTTGAGCTTGAGCGTGTCGCCTTCCCAAGTAGGCTCCAGGCCATAGCTGCTGGACAATTTTGCGGCCAACTTGTCAGCCTTTTCACGGGCCGCTTCCTTGCCCAGGCCATGGGCACGTTCAACAGTAATACGGGCCATCTGATAACTCCTGCTTGATCGAGACTTGCCTGAACGTTCAGACCCTGCCTGCGTCAAAACGTCCGGGCGATGGTCCATCTTACCTGCAGCCTTGCCAAGACAAAGCCCTCCACCGGGATTAGAATGTCCCGCATTCTTTTTTGGTGACCGCGATATGACTGATCAGCGCAAAGGCAGCGATGCCGAACCCACCACACACTTCGGCTTCAAGAACGTGCCGGAAAGCCAGAAGGCGGAAAAAGTCGCCGAGGTTTTCCACTCGGTGGCCGCCAAGTACGACTTGATGAACGACCTGCTTTCGGGCGGCATGCATCGCCTCTGGAAGCGTTTCGCGATCGAACTGTCAGGCGTGCGCAGCGGCAACCGGGTGCTGGACATCGCCGGCGGCACGGGCGACCTGACCAAGAAGTTTTCCCACATCGTCGGCCCGACCGGCCACGTGGTGCTCGCCGACATCAACGAATCGATGCTCAAGGTCGGCCGCGATCGCCTGCTGGACCTGGGCGTGGCCGGCAACGTCGAGTTCGTCCAGGCCGATGCCGAAAAGCTGCCGTTCCCGGATAACCACTTCGACTGCGTGACCATCGCCTTCGGCCTGCGTAACGTCACCCACAAGGAAGACGCCCTGCGCTCGATGCTGCGTGTGCTCAAGCCCGGTGGCCGGCTGCTGGTGCTGGAATTCTCCAAGCCGACCAATGCGCTGATGTCCAAGGCCTATGACGCCTACTCGTTCGCCTTCATGCCGCTGATGGGCAAGCTGATCACCAACGACGCGGAAAGCTATCGCTACCTGGCCGAATCGATCCGCATGCACCCCGACCAGGAAACCTTGAAGTCGATGATGGTCGAGGCCGGTTTCGACCGGGTGACCTACCACAACATGACTTCAGGCATCGTCGCCCTGCACCGCGGTATCAAGCCCTGATGCTGCTCACCGGCCTGCTCGCCAGCGTCGAACTCGGGATCAACCGGGTCCTGCGCCTGGACAGTACGGCGCCGATGCGCCTGGCGCACTTGAGTGGCAAGGTGATCGCCGTCGACTGCCGCAGCCCGGCGTTGCAGCTGTTTATCCTGCCCAGCGATGAAGGCCTGATGCTCGCCGCCCATTGGGAGGCCGAGGCTGACTGTACGCTGCGCGCCCCGGCGTCGAGCCTGCTGGAACTGGCGCTGAGCAAGAACAAGACCGCCGTGTTGCACGGCCCGGACGTCGAGCTCGACGGCGACAGCGGCGTGCTGCTGGAGCTGGCGGCGATCCTCCAGGACCTGGAGCTGGACTGGGAATACGAAGTGTCCCGCTGGATCGGCCCGGTGGCGACTCAGTTGCTCAGCGGCCACCTGCGCAGCCGCAGCCGCTGGTACCGCCAGGGCTTCGCCAGCCTGGGACAGAATCTGAGTGAATACCTGGCCGAAGAATCGCGTACCCTCGTGGGGCGGCGCGAAGCACAGGCCCGTTTTGATGAACTGGACCAGGTCAAGCTCGACCTGGAACGTCTCGAGGCGCGTTTCGAGCGCCTTTCCCGAACCCTTGAATCCAAGCGATAACGCATGAAGCTGCTTGCCGTCCGCCGTCTGTTGCGCATCCAGCGCGTCGTGATCCGTTACCGCCTCGATGACCTGCTGTTCGCCTTGCCGCTGCCCTGGTTTCTCCTGGCGCTGCGCTTCGTGTTGCCGTGGCGCTGGTTCCCCCGGCGAACCCTGGACCTGAGTCGCGGCGCTCGCCTGCGCCTGGCCTTGCAGGACCTGGGGCCGATCTTCATCAAGTTCGGGCAGATCCTTTCGACCCGCCGCGACCTGTTGCCCGAAGACATCGCCGATGAGTTGATGCTGCTGCAAGACCGCGTGCCGCCGTTCGACTCGAAGTTGTCGGTCGCGCTGATCGAAGCGCAACTGGGCAAGAAGATCAGCGAAGTCTTCAGCCGCTTCGATGTCGAGCCCCTGGCCTCGGCGTCGGTCGCCCAGGTGCACGCCGCCCAGCTCAAGACAGGCGAAGAGGTCGTGGTGAAGGTGATTCGCCCGGGTCTGAAACCGGTCATCGCCCAGGACCTGGCCTGGCTGTTCATCCTGGCCCGCGCCGCCGAGCGGGTGTCCGCCGACGCGCGCCTGCTGCACCCGGTGGACGTGGTCCAGGACTACGAGAAAACCATCTTCGATGAACTCGACCTGTTGCGCGAGGCCGCCAACGCCAGCCAACTGCGCCGCAACTTCGAAGGCTCGCCGCTGCTCTATGTGCCGCAAGTCTATTGGGACTGGTGCCGGCCGAAAGTGCTGGTGATGGAGCGCATCTACGGCATCCAGGTCACCGACCTGGCGACCCTCGCCGACCAGCGCACCGACATGAAACTGCTGGCCGAGCGCGGCGTGGAAATCTTCTTCACCCAGGTGTTCCGCGACAGCTTCTTCCACGCCGACATGCACCCGGGCAACATCTTCGTCAGCACCGTGCAGCCGTGGAGCCCGCAATACATCGCGATCGACTGCGGCATCGTCGGCAGCCTCACCCCTGAGGACCAGGATTACCTGGCGCGCAACCTGTTCGCCTTCTTCAAGCGAGACTACCGTCGCGTCGCCCAACTGCACATCGATTCGGGTTGGGTGCCGGCCGAGACCAAGCTCAACGAATTCGAAGCGGCAATCCGCACCGTGTGCGAACCGATCTTCGAAAAACCGTTAAAGGATATTTCCTTCGGCCAGGTGCTGATGCGCCTGTTCCAGACCGCACGACGCTTCAACATGGAAGTCCAGCCGCAGTTGGTGCTGCTGCAGAAAACCCTGCTGAACATCGAAGGCCTCGGCCGCCAGCTCTACCCTGACCTGGATTTGTGGAACACCGCCCAACCGTTCCTCGAACGCTGGATGCGCGAGCGGATGAGTCCGAAAGCCTTGCTGGGCAACGTCCAGAGCCAGTTCGAACAGCTTCCCCACCTGGCCAACATGACCCGTGACCTGCTCGAACGCATGTCCCAACCCCACGCCAACGACCCGGCACCGCCGTGGCACCGACGCAAGGATGACTGGTTCCTGCGATTGCTCGGCGCAGCCCACCTGGGCGGGGGCGCCGTGCTGGCCGCCGGCGGTCCGTTAAGCCAGTTGGGCCATTGGCCCGCCGGCATCATGGTGGCCGTTGGTTTGTATCTGGTCGTTCGTCGATAGCACGAAGCAGCTGCAAGCGATAAGCTGCAAGCCGCAAGTTCATGGGTGAACTATCAACGCAAGCACCACACAGAATCGCTTTTACTTGCAGCTTGAAGCTTAAAGCTTGCCGCTGCCCCAGGACCCAAGATGAAAAACTGGCAGGACGAGATCAAGTGGGACGCTGACGGCCTGGTGCCGGCCATCGCCCAGGATCACAAGACCGGGCGCGTACTGATGATGGCCTGGATGAACCGCGAAGCGCTGGCCCTGACCGCCGCCGAGAACCGCGCCATCTACTGGTCACGTTCCCGTGGCAAGCTGTGGCGCAAAGGTGAAGAATCCGGGCATGTGCAGCACCTGCATGAGATGCGCCTGGATTGCGACGGCGACGTCATCATCCTGATGGTCGAGCAGGTCGGCGAAATCGCCTGCCATACCGGCCGTCAAAGCTGCTTCTATCGCGTCTTCGAGAACGGCGACTGGAAAACCGTCGACCCGGTGCTCAAGGACCCGCATGCCATTTATTCAGGACACTCCCATGACTGACACCTTGACCCGCCTGGCCCAGGTGCTGGAAGAACGCAAGGGCGCCGCGGCCGACAGTTCCTATGTCGCCAGCCTGTACCACAAGGGCTTGAACAAGATTCTGGAAAAGGTCGGCGAAGAGTCGGTCGAGACCATCATCGCCGCCAAGGACGCCGCCATCAGCGGCGACTGCAGCGACGTGATCTACGAGACCGCCGACCTATGGTTCCACAGCCTGGTCATGCTGGCCCAACTGGGGCAGCATCCGCAGGCCGTACTGGATGAACTGGACCGTCGCTTCGGTCTGTCCGGGCACGTCGAGAAAGCCTCGCGCCCGTCCGCCTGATCAATTTTTGAGAGGAGTAGCCACATGGGTATCTTTGACTGGAAACACTGGATCGTCATTCTGGTGGTCGTGGTGCTGGTATTCGGCACCAAGAAACTGAAAAACCTCGGCACCGATGTCGGCGAGTCGATCAAGGGCTTCCGCAAGGCCATGAACGATGACGAAAAACCGGCCGACCCGGCGACCTCCCAGGCTCAACCCGTGCAGCCGGCCCAACCGGTACACCCGCAGGCCACCCAGCCGGTGAATGCGCCGAACACCATCGACGTGCAGGCCCAGAAAGTCGAAGAGCCAACCCGCAAAGACTCGTGAGCACTGACTAATGTTTGGGATCAGCTTCACTGAACTGCTGCTCGTCGGCCTCGTCGCCCTGCTGGTGCTGGGCCCCGAGCGCCTGCCGGGCGCTGCGCGTACCGCCGGTCTGTGGATCGGGCGCCTGAAGCGCAGCTTCAACGCGATCAAACAGGAAGTTGAACGTGAAATCGGTGCCGACGACATCCGTCGGCAACTGCACAACGAACACATCCTGTCCCTGGAGCAGGAAGCGCGGAAAATCTTCACGCCGACCCAGCAGGAGCCTACGCCGGTCCAGCCCGTAGCCGAGCCGACGATTGCGCCCCAGGCACCGACTGTCGAAGCGGCGCCAGCAGTGGCCGAACCCGCGAAGCCGGTCGATCCGGCGCCTGCAACCACACCGACTCCCCACGATCCCACTTTGCCGCCGCGAGCCCCATGAGCGATATCCCTGAAAATGACCAGCCGATGCCGCTGGTATCGCACCTCACCGAGTTGCGCACCCGCCTGCTGCGTTGCGTCGCGGCGGTTTTCATTATCTTCGCCGGGCTATTCTCCTTCACCCAGCAGATCTACACCTTCGTCTCCACGCCGCTGCGCGAATACCTGCCGGCGGGCGCGACGATGATCGCCACCGACGTGTCGTCGCCGTTCCTGACGCCACTGAAGCTGACGATGATGGTCTCGCTGTTCCTGGCGATCCCGGTGATCCTGCACCAGATCTGGGGCTTCATCGCACCGGGCCTGTACAAGCATGAAAAACGCATCGCCGTGCCGCTGCTGGTGTCGAGCATCCTGCTGTTCTATACCGGCATGGCCTTCGCCTATTTCCTGGTGTTCCCGCTGATCTTCAAGTTCTTCGCCGCCGCCACCCCGGCGGGCGTGGAGATGATGACCGACATCACCAGCTACCTGGATTTCGTCATGACGCTGTTCTTCGCCTTCGGCGTGGCGTTCGAGATTCCTGTAGCAGTGGTGCTGCTGGTGTGGATCGGCGTGGTCGATGTCGCCTATCTGAAGAAAATCCGCCCGTACGTGATCATCGGCTGCTTCGTGGTCGGCATGATCCTCACGCCGCCGGACATTTTCTCCCAGACCTTGCTGGCCGTGCCGATGTGGCTGCTGTTCGAAATCGGTATCCTGTTCGGTGGCCTGGTGCGCAAGCGCCGGGAAGATGAACCCGAGGACCAGCCGGTCGATGACCACAACGACCAGCCGCCAGCGACCCAAGCGTGAACCTGCTGCTGCTCGAAGAGGCCGATTTCATCGGGCCTGACCGCGTCGTCCTGAGCGATCGCCGGTTGACGCACATGCAGGAAGTCCACCGCAGCGCCGTCGGCGACAGCCTGCGGGTCGGGCGCATCGGCGGCTTGATGGGCACGGCCCAGGTGCTGCGCCTGGAAACTCGCGAAGCCGAACTGCAAGTGACCCTGGACCAGCCGCCACCGGCCAAGTTGCCCTTGACCCTGGTGCTGGCACTGCCGCGTCCGAAGATGCTCAGGCGCGTGTTCCAGACCGTGGCGACCATGGGCGTGCCGCGCGTGGTGCTGGTGAACAGTTATCGGGTGGAAAAAAGTTTTTGGCAGACGCCGTTCCTGGAGCCCGAGGCGATTCGTGAACAACTGATCCTGGGGCTGGAGCAGGCCCGGGACAGCGTGCTGCCGGAAATCGTCATCGAGAAGCGCTTCAAACCCTTCGTCGAGGATCGCCTGCCCGCCATCGCCGAGGGCACCCTCGGGCTGGTCGGCCACCCCGGCAACCACCCGCCCTGCCCCCGGGCACTGACCGAACCGGTGACCCTGGCAATCGGCCCCGAAGGCGGTTGGATTCCCTATGAGATCGACTTGCTGGGCAAGGCCGGCTTGCAGCCGGTGCAGCTTGGTGAGCGGATCCTGCGGGTCGAGACCGCGGTGACGGCGTTGCTTGCGCGGCTATTCTGATCCTGATCGTTTGCAAGGGTATTCCAAACGCATCTAACGCATTTCTCCTGTCCTCCCACATCGCGCCGATACAACTATCATAAAAAGCAGTTCCGCCCTTCAAGGGAGTACCGGCATGTTCCGATGGCTAGGTAACGTAGGCGTTAATCGCAAACTCGGCTTCGGTTTCGGCTTGGTACTGCTCTTGACCGTAATGATCGCTTTCACCGGTTGGACCGGCCTGAGCAAGGTAGTTGCTCGCGGCGACACGCTGGGACTCATCGCCAGCCTGAACGACCTGACCAAGGACCTGCGCTCCGCGCGCATGGATTATGACGCGACCCGTGGCGAAAAAGGCCCAGGTGACCTCAACGATCTCCTCGGTAAATTGGAGCCTGGGCTACAGAGCGCCCGCCAATCGATCGAGGAGCCGGCCGATGTAGCGATCATCGATAAGCAGTTGGCGGCTGTCGCCGAGTACAAGACTGTCGTCGCCGATTTGATCCGCGCCACCGCCAGTCGCGAGGATGCCCGCAGCAAACTGGGCGCCAGCGCCGATAACGCAGTGGCCCATGTCGCCGACGTTGAAAACGCCATGCTGCAAGGCGATAGCGTTCCACGACTCGGCGGTGTGTCGAGCCTGGCGAAAGCACTCCAGCAGGCCCGCTATCAGGTTCGCGGCTACACCTACAGTGGCCAGGCCAGCGCCGAGCAACCCGCGCTGGATGCCATCGATAACGCGATGAAAGCCCTCGACAGTCTTGCACCGCAACTGGCCGATGAACACGCCGCCAAGCTGCAGCAGGCCAGTGCATCGTTCAAGGCTTATCGTGCAGCGGTCAGCCAGTTCCATGACGCCCAGACGGCCAACGCAGCTGCCATCAAGCGTATGTCGGACCTGGGGGTCGTGCTACGCGAGGCCAGCAGGAATCTCACCGCGTCCCAGACGATGGTGCGCAACCATGAAGCGGCCCAGGCCGATACTCTCCTGGTCTCGGCCGCTGCGCTGGCCCTCCTGTTCGGCGTGATCGCAGCCCTGATAATCACCCGACAGATCGTCGACCCGCTGGGCCAGACCCTCAAGGTGGCCAAACACGTGGCCGCAGGCGACCTGACCCACAACCTCACCTCCGAGCGCCGCGACGAACTGGGCCAGCTACAGCGTGCCATGCAAGGCATGACCGTGGGCCTGCGGCAATTGATCGGCGGCATCAGCGAAGGCGTTACGCAGATTGCCAGTGCCGCCGAGCAGCTCTCGGCCGTCACCGAGCAGACTAGCGCCGGAGTCAGCAGGCAGAAAGTGGAAACCGACCAGGTCGCCACCGCCATGCACGAAATGACGGCCACGGTGCAGGAAGTGGCGCGTAATGCCGAGGAAGCCTCCGAGGCCTCCCTCGCCGCCGACCAGCAGGCCCGCGAGGGCGACCAAGTGGTGGGCGAAGCCATCGCCCAGATCGAACGCCTGTCCAGGGAAGTGAGCAACTCTACCGAAGCGATGGGCCAGCTCCAGCGCGAAAGCGACAAGATCGGCAGCGTCCTCGACGTCATCAAGTCCGTCGCCCAACAAACCAACCTGCTGGCCCTCAACGCGGCCATCGAAGCGGCCCGTGCCGGTGAAGCCGGTCGTGGTTTCGCCGTGGTGGCCGATGAAGTCCGCAGCCTCGCCCAGCGCACCCAGAAATCCACCGAGGAAATCGAAGAGTTGATTGCCGGCCTGCAGACGGGCACCGAAAAGGTCGCGAGCAGCCTGGGCAGCAGCCGCGGCCTGACCGATAGCAGTGTCGAACTGACCCGCCGCGCCGGCGGTTCCCTGGAGAACATCACCCGCACCGTCTCGGCGATCCAGGCAATGAACCAACAGATCGCCGCCGCAGCCGAGCAACAGAGCGCCGTGGCCGAGGAGATCAACCGCAGCGTGCTGAACGTCCGCGATGTATCCGAGCAGGCCTCCGCCGCCAGCGAAGAGACCGCAGCCTCCAGCGCCGAGTTGGCACGGCTGGGGGTTCATTTGCAAACGCTGGTAGGACGCTTCAAGGTCTGACCAGAACGGCCGGCATAACCCTGTGGCGAGGGAGCTTGCTCCCGCGCCACGAAATCTTGACAATCCCCTACAGATCCCTCCCAAGCCGCCGATACAGTCCCCATAAAACCAAATCAGCGCTCCAAGGGAGTATCAGCATGTTCCGGTGGCTTGCCCAGGGTCTGGGAAATGTAAGCGTGAATCGCAAACTCGGCGCAGGCTTCGGCCTGGTGCTGCTCCTCACCTTGATGATCGCGTTCACCGGCTGGTCCGGCCTGGGCAATGTCATCAGCCGCGGCGACAAGCTCGGGTTCATTGCCGGTCTCAACGACCTGAGCAAGGACTTGAACCTGGCCAGCATCGACTACAACACCACCCGGGGCGAGAAAGGCCCGCAACAGGTCAACGACCTGCTTGGCAAGCTCGATGCAGGCCTGAAAACCGCTCGCGAATTGATCGAACAGCCCGCCGACATCGCGTTGATCGACCAGCAACTGGCCGCCGTCGCCGAGTACAAAAGCGCCTTCGCCCAGATGACCAGTGCCACCGTCAGTCGCGAAGATGCCCGCAGCAAGCTGGGCGCCAGCGCCGATAACACCGTGGCGCGGGTCGCCGAAGTGGAAAAAGCGCTGCTGCAAGGCGGCGACATCACCCCGTTCAACAACATCGTGACCCTGAGCAAGGCGATCCAGCAGGCCCGCTACCAGGTCCGCGGTTACACTTACAGCGGCAAAAGCGAGGCCCAACAGCCGGCCATCGATGCAATCACCGATGTCTTGAAGCTGCTGGCTCGCTTGCCAGCCCAGTTGCCCGAGGAGCATGCCGACAAGCTCCAGCAGGCCAGCGACTCGATGAACCTCTATCGAGCGGCGGTCAGCCAGTTCCGCGACTCCCAGCTCGATAACGGCGCCGCACTGCAGCGCATGAGCGAGCAAGGCCAGATCCTGATCGACTCCAGCCAGAAGCTCACCGTGTCACAGACCGCCGTGCGCGACCGCGATACCGCCCAAGCCAAGAGCATCCTGATTGCAGCCGCCGCCCTGGCCCTCCTATTTGGCGTAATCGCCGCCCTGCTCATCACTCGGCAGATCGTCGGTCCTCTGGATGAGACCCTGAAGGTGGCAGAACGCGTCGCCGCGGGTGACCTGACCCATAATCTCACCTCTGAACGCCGCGACGAACTCGGCCAACTGCAACGCGCCATGCAACGCATGACCGTGGGCCTGCGGCAATTGATCGGAGGCATCGGTGAAGGGGTTACCCAGATCGCCAGCGCCGCCGAACAGCTGTCGGCCGTGACCGAACAGACCAGCGCCGGTGTGAACAGTCAGAAAGTGGAAACCGATCAGGTCGCCACGGCCATGCACGAAATGACCGCCACGGTGCAGGAAGTCGCGCGCAACGCCGAGGAAGCCTCCGAAGCCGCCGTCGCCGCCGACCAACAGGCCCGTGAAGGCGATAAGGTAGTTGGCGAAGCCATCGCCCAGATCGAGCGCCTGGCCAAGGAAGTGGGCAACTCCACCGCCGCCATGGGCGATTTGAAGCGCGAAAGCGACAAGATCGGCAGCGTCCTGGACGTGATCAAGTCCGTGGCCCAGCAAACCAACCTGCTGGCCCTCAACGCAGCCATCGAAGCGGCCCGTGCCGGGGAAGCCGGACGTGGTTTCGCGGTGGTGGCCGATGAAGTCCGCAGCCTGGCCCAGCGCACCCAGAAGTCTACCGAAGAGATTGAAGAGCTGATCGTCGGTCTGCAAGCCGGCACCGAGCAGGTTGCGACCATCATGGACAACAGTCGCAGCCTGACCGACAGCAGCGTCGAACTGACCCGCCGCGCCGGGGGCTCGCTGGAGAACATCACGCGCACGGTGTCGGCGATCCAGTCGATGAACCAGCAGATCGCGGCGGCGGCTGAGCAGCAGAGCGCGGTGGCCGAGGAGATCAACCGCAGCGTCTTGAATGTGCGCGATGTGTCGGAGCAGACGGCGTCGTCCAGTGAAGAGACGGCCGCCTCCAGCGCAGAGTTGGCGCGGCTGGGGGTTCATTTGCAGACGTTAGTGGGGCGGTTTAGGGTTTGACTTGGCATCCGAGATAAATGTTCATGAGGAGG
This sequence comes from Pseudomonas sp. HB05, assembly GCF_016756915.1. Classification (NCBI taxonomy): domain Bacteria; kingdom Pseudomonadati; phylum Pseudomonadota; class Gammaproteobacteria; order Pseudomonadales; family Pseudomonadaceae; genus Pseudomonas; species Pseudomonas sp. HB05. Next base: position 56,594 of record NZ_JAESPG010000004.1, on the reverse strand, counting down.
CGGCTTTAAAGCCGACCTGGCTCTGAGTGACCGAGTTTCTCCCGTGAGAGCGAGCTTGCTCGCGATAGGGGTGCCACAGTCGACGAAAATGTTGGATGTGCCGGCCTCTTCGCGAGCAGGCTCGCTCCCACAATGGGATTGGAATAAAGCCAAAGAACTAGGTCGGCTATAAGGCCGCCTCGCTGTAGACCTTGATCTTGATCTTGATCTGGGGCGCCCCGTTAACCACGCTGGCCGAACGCAGGCATTGCGCAGTGGACATCCCGGCATGGATGCCGGGATAGCCGCGCTGGGCCAGGGACGGCCCTTCGCGGCGGGCCCACGGAGCAATGCCGGAGTGAGGGCACACCGAGCCTGGGCGAGGTGCCGAGTGGTGGGGCAAAGCCTTTTTGGTTACTTTTTTGGCGTCTGAAAAAAGTAACCCGCCGTAAGGGCGGAACCCTAAGCAGCCGTTACCTAAATAACGGATATACACACAAAAACCCCAACTCCCACAATCCGTCATCCCAAGGCTACGCCGCCTTGCGCCATTGCCTACAACTACGCCAGAATCCGCCGGCTTGTGCGCCTTGGCCCTGGGCTCTAACGTTTGCAGGTCGCTGTAAGTTCAGCGATCGGGTTTAGCAGCTCGGCTTAATATCAAGGCACGCAGGTCCGCTTCATGGCGGCTGTGCGTGGGGCACTTCGGTGCGCCGGGTTCCTTGATTCCTGGTCTGCTAACCCGCGTACTGCCGCCACCCTTTTCGTTTAGCAGCGATGTCTGGCGGCTCCATCAATCAAGGAGCGTCATCCATGTACAAAGTGACACCCAACCCACCAGAACCCGAAACCGACCCCAAGAAAATCCAGGAAGCCACTGATCGCGCGCTGGATTACTACCTGAAGCCCAAACAGGCCAAACCCGAGAAAAAACCGTCGCCAGGCCAACTCTTCACCATCGTCGACGGCATCGACACCGAAAGCCTGCTGGCCAACCTCAGCGAAACCCTGGCTTCAGCCGACGCAATGATCAACGACCTAGCGTTCGATCTTGAAGGTTCGAGACGCCAAGTTGCGCTTGGCATCCTGCAACTAATCGAGCTGAGTGGTTTGTTGGCGAATCGGATGTTGGATAGCGTCAATCCACAGCCTTAGCGTTTTCGGGGCCGCTACGCAGCCCAACGGGGATAAATCCCCTCGCCACAAAAACAGCAACCTCAACGCAGCGCCCAACAAAAAGCCCCGCCTCTTTTCAGAAGCGGGGCTTTTGCGTATCAGGCGATCAAGCCACCTGAGGCTGCACGCTCACCGGCTGAAGCGGCAGCAGCGGTGCATGCGGATCGGCCTTGACCGACTCACGCCACGCTGCCAGCCATTCAGGATGTGTCTCGGCCCACACCTGCTCATGCAGGCGGGACAACGCCACCGGGTCGCTCAACAATGCCAATCGCTCGGCGTTGCTGAGCCCCGCAGGGCCGACCTTCAGCGCGTGACGAACGCGTTCGACCCGCAGCCATTCGATCGGCTCAGCCTTGCCGTGACGTGACGTCGCCAATGCATAGGCCAGGGCGTTCTGTTGTGGATCGACCACCGCCCGGATGAAACCGTCGTTCAGCGCGTGCCAACGGTTTTCATGGGTGTACTGGTCGGTCGACAGCAATTCCTGTGGCGGTGCGTATTCCTCCGGAATGAGGAACAAGCTTTCATCACGGGACTTCAAGCCCAGGCCCACGCGGCTGGAAATCACCGAGACCGGGATCGATAGCATCAGCGAGCCGACGATCGGCACGAGCCACCACAGGAAGCTCGGGTTCAGCCAGATCACCAGCAAGGCCCAGAAGAAGCCCAGCAAGGTTTGCGGACCGTGGCGCTTGACGGCTTCGCTCCATGGCGTGGAGTCGTCGTCACGTTTCGGCGAGTTCCACGTCGCGGCCCAGCCCAGGAAAGCGGCAAGGACGAAACGGGTGTGGAAGATCATCCGCACCGGCGCCAGCAGCATGGAAAACAGCATTTCCAGCAGCATCGACAAGGTCACCTTGAACTTGCCACCAAACTCCTTTGCGCCTTTTGCCCAGATCAACACGATGCTCAAGAGCTTGGGCAGGAACAGCAGGACAATGGTGGTGGAAAACAGCGCGATGGCTTTTTCCGGATGCCATTGTGGCCAGAGCGGATACAGCTGGCGCGGCTCCAGGAAGTACTGCGGCTCCATCAACGTGTTCACCGCCAGCAGCGCGGTGGAGAGCACCAGGAAGAAGAACCACAACGGCGCCGACAGGTAGGACATCACGCCGGTCAGGAACACCGCGCGGTGCACCGGGTGCATGCCCTTGACCAGGAACAGCCGGAAGTTCATCAGGTTGCCGTGGCACCAGCGACGGTCACGCTTGAGTTCGTCCAGCAGGTTCGGCGGCAGTTCCTCGTAGCTGCCCGGCAAGTCGTAGGCAATCCACACGCCCCAGCCGGCACGGCGCATCAGCGCGGCTTCGACGAAGTCGTGGGAGAGGATCGCGCCCGAGAACGCACCTTTACCGGGCAACGGCGCCAGGGCGCAGTGGTCGATAAACGGCTTCATGCGGATGATCGCGTTGTGACCCCAGTAGTGCGACTCGCCCAACTGCCAGAAGTGCAGGCCGGCGGTGAACAGCGGACCATAGACGCGGGTGGCGAACTGCTGCATGCGCGCATACAGCGTGTCCATGCCCGAGGCCCTTGGCGCGGTCTGGATAATGCCGGCGTCAGGCGTGGCTTCCATCAGGCGCACCAGGCTGGTCAGGCATTCGCCGCTCATGACGCTGTCGGCGTCGAGCACGACCATGTACTTGTAGTCGCTGCCCCAACGACGGCAGAAGTCGTCGAGGTTGCCGCTCTTGCGCTTCACGCGACGGCGACGACGACGGTAGAAGATCTTGCCGAAGCCGCCGGTTTCACGGCAGACGTCCAGCCAGGCCTGCTGCTCGGCGACGCAGATGTCGGTTTCGTTACTGTCGCTGAGCACGAAGAAATCGAAGCGGTCCAGGTCACCGGTGGCGGCGACCGACTCGAACGTGGCGCGCAAACCGGCGAATACCCGCGGAACGTCCTCGTTGCAGATCGGCATGACCAGTGCAGTGCGGGCGTCCTTCGGAATCGGCTCGTTGCCGGCACTGGCACCGGAGATACGGTACTTGTCGTGACCGGTGAGCAGTTCCAGGAAGCCCATCAACGCGGTCCAGAAACCGGCCGACACCCAGCAGAACAGGATGCCGAACATGATCAGGATGCTGGTTTGCAGCGCGTACGGCAGCACTTGCGTGGCCGTCTGCAGCAGCGGTTGGTGCATCACTTCGTCGAGGTCCACCAGCGACCAGCCCTGGTACGGCATGATGCCTTTCATGTACCAGCCGGCGACGATGGTCTGGCCGAGCATCAGAATCAGCAGGATGTAGCGGCGGATCGAACCCACGGTACGCCACCGCGCATGCGGCAAGACGCGCTCGTCCTTGGGCGGCTTCGGCGGATTGGTGCGACCGGTCAGGCGGCGCCAGCCACGCACCAGGATATTGGTGCGCCACGGCTCCGGCACGACTTTGGTCCGGCGAATCGGCGGCGTCGCCTTCAGGCACACCCGGCCGTTGGAATCGAGCGCCAGCATTTCAGCGTCCTCGAGTTCCTCGGCGGTGCTCAGTACCAGGCGACGGCCCACCGAGGCTTGCGCCGCCTCGTTGGGTGCGTCGAATGTCGAAGAAGCCAGGCGTTCATGCAATTCGCTGAATGACTTGCAGCCCGCCAGCTCGGCGCGCTGCTCGTCGGTCATCGGCAAATGGGCCAGATACTCGCTGAGAGACTCTGGTTGTACGGGAGTATTACTCATCGGCAGGCAACTGGTAGCTCCAGGTCTCGGTCAGGACTTGTTCAGTCTGTTCCGGTTCCTGTGGGGTTGGGGTCGGCTCGGCGGCGGCGGTGGACGCCTTCACGGCCTTGGCTTCTTTCTGCTCGGCGGCTTGCTCGTTGGCTTTTTCTTTTTCGCTCTGCTGCTTCGCGACCTTGTCAGCCTTGGCCAACGTGTTCACGGAATGCGAGGTGGCAGGCAGTTCGACAGGAACCAGCGGCCGGACCAGGGCAGCACGCATCTCGGTGGCTTTGCTCGGGTCCTTGATCTTCAGGCGCAGCGTCAAGCGCCAGCCCTTGGTTTCAGGGTTGTAGCGAACGCTGTTCTCGACGATCTCGCCGTTGTCGCCAACGCTCACCTGGCTACGCACTTCGGCGTCTTCAGGCAGCGCTTGCAGGGACGGCCCTTCGAAGTCGACCAGGTAGGCCACGCTGCCGTCCGGCTGACGAATCAGGTTGGACTGCTTCACGTCACCGGTGGAACGCAAGGTCTGCTTGACCCAGGCGCTGTCTGGCGAGTGCAGGTTGGCTTCATCGAGCGTCCAATGCAGACGGTAGGCGAAGTCCAGCGGCTGGCCAGGCTCAGGCAGTTTTTCCGGGCTCCAGAACGCAACGATGTTGTCGTTGGTTTCATCGGCGGTCGGGATTTCAACCAGGTCGACGGTGCCTTTGCCCCAATCGCCTTTCGGCTCGATCCAGGCACTAGGACGTTTCTCGTAACGATCGTCCAGGTCTTCGTAGTGACTGAAGTCACGACCACGTTGCAACAAGCCGAAACCACGCGGGTTTTCGACCGAGAAGTTGCTCACGGCCAGGTGTTTTGGATTGTTCAGCGGACGCCAGATCCACTCGCCGTTGCCGGCATGGATGGACAGGCCGCTGGAATCGTGGAGTTCACGACGGTAGTTCAGCACTTTGGACGGCTGGTTGGCGCCGAACAGGAACATGCTGGTCAGCGGGGCGATGCCCAGCTTGTTGACGCGATCACGCAGGAATACACGCGACTTCACGTCGACCACGGTGTCGGTGCCCGGACGCAGGGTCAGGCGATAAGCGCCCGTGGCCCGTGGCGAATCCAGCAAGGCGAAGATCACCAGGTGCTTGTCGGTCGGTTTCGGACGCTGGATCCAGAACTCGCGGAAGCGTGGGAACTCTTCACCCGATGGCAAGGCAGTATCGATCGCCATGCCACGCGCGGACAAACCGTAGACCTGACCCTTGCCGATGACGCGGAAATAGCTCGCGCCCAGCATGGTCATGATTTCGTCTTGCTTGTCAGCCTTGTTGATCGGATACAGCACGCGGAAACCGGCGTAGCCCAGCTGTTCGGTCGCCTTGGGATCGAACTTCACGTCGCCGAAATCGAAACGTGTCGGGTCGTACTTGATCTCGTCGACGGTGGTCGCGGTGATTTCGTTGATCTTCACCGGCGTGTCGAAGTGCATGCCCTGGTGATAGAAGGACAGCCGGAACGGCGTCTTCTGGTCGGCCCATTCAGCTTTTTCAGTGCGGAAACGGATTTTCTGATAATCGGCGAACTTCATTTCGCGGAATTCGTTCGGCAAGTTGCTGCGCGGGGCTTCGAACTTCTGCCCGGCCAGTTCTTGCGCTTTTGCCGACACATCATCCAGGCTGAATGCCCACAGTTGGCCGGCGCCAAGCAGGCAAAACAGGGCCGAGCCCGCTACCAGAGCGTTTCTAAACCGTTTGGCAGTCATTTTTGGTGCATTACAGGGACTAACAATCACGAGCAACCCTCGCCGAAAACTGATCAAAAAACCAACGGCCAGATAAAGTATCTACACGGTAACGGCGCTGAAAAACCGTTCCTGCGGACCACTCTTGCCAAGTTGGCGAGCATTGTTCCGACTCCGATGGGACAAAATGATTCCCCAAACGGTTCAGGACAAGTCTCTACCTAAGTCAAATGGACCAGCGATCGCTGGTCCCCCGTAGCGCGCGATTATCTAGTAGGCCGCGTGACAACGCATCAGGGCTAGCAAAGTATTTATCGAGAAAACATCTTGTTTTGCCTCGAAACCGGACCGAAAAGATGTTTCAAACGCTTTCAGGCCTGTAACAGAAAGGTTACCGGGCCATCGTTGACCAGATGCACTTGCATGTCGGCGCCGAATCTACCTGATGCCACGGTGCCATGCACCTGTTTCGCCTGGTTAAGCAAATAGTTGAATAGCTCTTCGCCCAGGGCGGGAGGCGCGGCGGTCGAAAAACTCGGTCGCAGGCCGCTTTTGGTGTCCGCTGCCAGGGTGAATTGTGAAACCAGCAGCAAACCGCCTGCCACATCCGCCAGGGACAGGTTCATCTTCCCATCGGCGTCGCTGAACACCCGGTAGTTAAGCAGCTTGTGCAGCAGTTTGTCGGCGTGGGCACGCGTGTCCCTGGGCTCGACCGCCACCAGCACCAGCAATCCATGGTCCACGGCGCCGACAATTTCGCCCGCGACCTCGACGCGGGCGCCGCGAACCCGCTGCAGCAGCCCTTTCATGCTTCTTCGGGCGGCAGGTCAAGCAGGCGACGGGCCATTTGTGCGGCGGCGCGCACCAGTGCATCGGTGATTCCGGGCTCCGAGGCGGCGTGGCCGGCGTCGCGGATGACCTGCAATTCGCTGTTGGGCCAGTTCTGGTGCAGCTCCCAGGCGTTGTCCAGCGGGCAGATCACGTCGTAGCGGCCGTGCACGATGACGCCCGGCAAGTGGGCGATCTTGCCCATGTCGCGAATCAGTTGGTTGGGCTCGAGGAAAGCGTTATTGGTGAAGTAGTGGCATTCGATCCGGGCGATCGACAGCGCGCGCTGCGGCTCGGAGAAGCGATCGACCACCAGCGGGTTCGGCCGCAGGGTCGCGGTACGGCCCTCCCAGGTCGACCAGGCCTTGGCCGCGTGCATCTGGGCAATCTGGTCGTTACCGGTCAGGCGCTTGTGGAAAGCGCCGAGCAAGTTGTCGCGCTCGTCCAACGGGATCGGCGCGATGTAGTCCTGCCAGTAGTCAGGGAACAGGCGACTGGCGCCAGCCTGGTAGAACCACTCGATTTCCTGCGGACGGCAGAGAAATATCCCACGCAGGATCAAGCCATGTACCCGCTCCGGATGGGTCTGGGCGTAGGCCAGGGCCAGGGTCGAGCCCCAGGAACCGCCGAACAGCACCCATTTTTCGATGCCCAGGTGCTTGCGGATGCGCTCCAGGTCTTCGACCAGATCCCAGGTGGTGTTGTTTTCCAGGCTGGCGTGAGGCGTGGAACGACCGCAGCCGCGCTGGTCGAAGGTGACGATGCGGTACAGGTTCGGATCGAAGTAGCGACGGCTTTGTGCATCGCAACCCGCCCCCGGGCCGCCGTGAATGAACACGACTGGCAGGCCTTCCGGCGAGCCGCTTTCATCGACATAGAGCGTGTGGGTGTCATCGACAGCCAGATCGTGCCGGGCATGGGGTTTGATCTGCGGGTACAAAGTCTGCATTGCGCGCTCCGTAAGGGGTCGAGTCATCCCTGTGGGGACTTCTATTTAGTCTGCCGTCCGGCATCATAAACCCGAATCACCTTAATGAGCATGCCCCGCGCGCAGTCAAAGCGTGTCAGCCAGGTAGGCGAGCAGCGTGCGATACATCTTATCCACCTCCGGTACCTGGCCCCGAGCGCGCAGGCAACCGTGGACCAGGCCTTCGCCCCGGTACAACACGCAAGCCTCTCCTGCGGCGTTCAGCCGCTCGCTATAAAGGACACCGTCATCACGCAGCGGATCCCATTGGGCGACGGCGACGAAGGCGGGTGCCAAGCCCTTCAGATCATCGGCAAGCAACGGTGCGGCGTAGGGCGTGGGGTCGGCACCCTGCAGGTACAAAGCGTCATAGTGTTGCAGGTCATTGCTGCTCAAGAGCGGTGCGTCGGAACACTCGTCGCGCGACGGCAAATGCGCGGGGCCGCCGAGTGCCGGATAAATCAGCACCTGGGCCCTGGGCTGAGGCTGGCCTGCGTCGCGCAGGGCCAGGCACAACGCCGCGGCGAGGTTGCCGCCGGCACTGTCGCCAGTCACCGCACGGCGACGCGGGTCAATGGCAAACGGCAGGTCCGTCAGGTGACGCCACACCGCGAGGCAGTCTTCGAAACCAGCCGGAAAGGGATGTTCCGGGGCGAGGCGATAGTCCACCGCCACGACCAGCACGCCAAGAGTCTCGGCCAGTTCCGTGCAGATGAAATCATGGGAATCCAGGTCACCCACCACCCAACCACCACCGTGCAGGTAAAGGATGCACGGCCAACCGGCCAGCGGCGGCGCGGTGCGTGGGTGGTAGGCGCGGACAGCCACGCCAGCCAAATGCAGGTCCTCGACCGCCAGCGTTGCCGGGCGCGGCGGGGTGAACGCCCGGCACATCTGGCGGTAGGCCTCGCGAGAACCGGCGAGGCTGTCGTCCGGGGCGCTGAAGCTCAGGGTTTTGTCGATGAAGGCTGACATTGCCTGGGAGAGTGGGTAGGCCATTGTGATTTGCCGTGGAATGCCAAGGTGTAACCCGGAGGCTTTTGTGGCGAGGGAGCTTGCTCCCGCTCGGTTGCGCAGCGACCGCCAGGAAAAGCCGGGTCTGCTTCGCAGCCCAGCGGGAGCAAGCTCCCTCGCCACGGGATTATCGCTGTCCTTGATACCGTGTCAGTTCTTGAGGCTTGCCTGCACCGCCGCGATGCCATCCTTGCCATCGAAGCTGGTCACGCCGGCCAGCCAGCGCTGCAGATCCTCGGGATGTTCGCGCAGCCATTGCCGGGCGACATCCTGGGGTGTCTTGCGCTCCATGATCGGCACCATCAACTGGCTTTCCTGGGCGGCGGTGAACGTGAGATTTTCCAGCAACCGCTGAACGTTGGGGCAGCGCTGGGCGTAGTCCGGCGCGGTCACGGTGGATACGGTCGCGGCGCCTTCGTTCGGGCCATAAACGTCTTCACTGCCCGTCAGGTACGTCATTTTCATGTTGATATTCATCGGGTGCGGGGTCCACCCGACGAAGACCACGAACTCCTTGCGGTTCACCGCCCGCTGCACCGCCGCCAGCATTCCAGCCTCGCCGGATTCGATCAGCTTGAAATCCTTGAGGCCAAAGTGATTGGTCTCGATCATCGACTTGATGGTGGTGTTGGCGCCACTGCCCGGCTCGATCCCGTAGATCTTGCCACCGAGCTGGTCCTTGAATCGGGCGATATCGCCGAAAGTCTTGAGCCCCGCCGCCGCCACGTAGTCTGGAACGGCCAGGGTGGCCTGGGCATCGGCCAGGCTTGGCTGGCCCAGCACCTTCACCTGGTTGGCCGCCAGGAACGGGGCGATGTTCTTGTCCATTGCCGGCTTCCAGTAGCCCAGGAAGATATCGAGCCGCTTGTCGCGAATGCCGGCGAAGATGATCTGTTGCACGGCGCTGGTCTGCTTGCTTTCGTAGCCCAGCCCGGAGAGCAACACATCGGCCATGCCGCTGGTGGCGATCACGTCGGTCCAGTTGACCACGCCCATGCGCACGACCTGGCAAGACGCAGGCTCGGCGGCCATCGCGCCGGAGCTTAGTAGAACGGTACCGCAGAGGAACGACAGACAGCGTTTGGACAGTCTTTTCATCGCGTGGGTCTCGTGCGGCAGTGGATTGTTGTAGGTCGGTGTCTAGGTGCACCGTGCCTGGAACATTACGCAGCGTCGAGGGGGCGAAAGTGAACTGTGGCGACTTGGTTTTGCACGGTGGCGACAGTTCCCCTCCGAGGTTCAAGGACAACACAACCCTGTGGCGAGGGGATTTATCCCCGCTGGACTGCGCAGCAGTCCCAAAACTCTAAATCCCACCAATCAGGCCGATGTGATTCATCCATTTTGGGGTCGCTCCGCAACCCAGCGGGGATAAATCCCCTCGCCACAGGTATTGGGCAGGTGTTTATTTTTTGTAAGTCTTCTGCCCCCACGCCACGAAGCCTTCTAGCAATTCCCTGAGCACCACCTGGGTCGGCGCCGCCAGGTCCGGGCGGTAGTTGAACGGTTCGAACTCTTCCATGTAAGTGCTCTGGCACAGTTCCAGTTGCACCGCGTGAATGTCCTGCTCCGGGTTGCCGTAGTGCCGGGTTATGTGTCCGCCCTTGAAACGACCGTTGAGCACATGGGTGAACTGATCGTGACGGGCGCAGATGGCTTCGAGCTGGCTGGCCAGGGCCGGATCGCAGCTGGCGCCATTGAAGGTGCCCAGATTGAAATCCGGCAGCTTGCCGTCGAACAGGTGCGGGATCACCGAACGGATCGAGTGGGCGTCGAACAGCAAGGCATAGCCAAACTCAGCCTTGAGCCGCGCCAGCTCCTGTTGCAGTGCTTGGTGATACGGCATCCAGACCTGTTGCAGATACGTCGCCCGCTCCTCGACCGATGGCTCCAGCCCTTCGCGAAACAACGGCACGCCATCGAACAGGGTCGCCGGGTACAAACCGGTGGTGGCGCCGACGTACATCGGCTTGTCATCGGAGGGGCGGTTCAGGTCGACGACGAACCGCGAGTATTCGGCGGCCAGGGTGCTGGCGCCCAGCTCATCGGCGAATTCGTAGAGCCGTGGGATGTGCCAGTCGGTGTCCGGCAGGCTCTGGGCCTCGGGGATCAACCCGGCCTGTACCGCCGGGGTCAGGCGCAGACCGGCGTGGGGCATGCTGATCAACAGCGGCACGCGCCCTTGCTTGAAATTCAGGACCTTCTCCACAACCGTTCTCCTCAATCGATTTCCACGCCGTGACGCACGACGCGTTTTTCCAGATCGCCACCGAGCCAGTAGGCCAGGTCGGCGGGGCGATCGATGTGCCAGGCGACAAAATCCGCCACCTTGCCGGCCTCCAGCGAACCGTGCGTCTCGGCCATGCCCAGGGCTTGGGCGGCATGAATCGTCGCCCCTGCCAACGCTTCTTCCGGCGTCATGCGGAAACAGGTGCAGGCCATGTTCAGCATCAAGCGCAACGACAACGCCGGCGAAGTGCCGGGGTTGAGGTCGCTGGCCACGGCGATTTTCACGCCGTGCTGGCGCAGCGCATCCATGGGCGGCAGCTGGGTTTCACGCAGGAAATAAAACGCTCCTGGCAGGAGCACCGCCACGGTGCCGGACGCGGCCATGGCCTTGGCGTCGTCTTCGGTCATGAACTCCAGATGATCGGCCGACAACGCCTGGTAGCGCGCCGCCAGGCTTGAACCGTGCAGCGACGATAGCTGTTCGGCGTGCAGCTTTACCGGCAAGCCGAGCTGTTGCGCGGTGATAAACACCCGCTCGACCTGCTGCGGGAAAAACGCCAGGTACTCACAAAAAGCGTCAACGGCGTCTACCAAGCCTTCGGCCGCCAAGGCGGGAAGCATTTCGGTGCAGATATGTTCGATGTAGTCGTCGGCGCGATCCTTGTATTCCGGTGGCAAGGCGTGAGCCGCCAGGCACGTGCTGCGTATGCTGACCGGCAACTCGGCGCCGAGACGGCGGATGACGCGCAGGATCTTGCGCTCGCTGGCCAGGTCCAGGCCGTAGCCGGATTTTATTTCCACCGTGGTCACGCCGTCGCGCATCAGGCTTTTCAGGCGCTTGGCGGCGCTGGCGAACAGCTCGTCCTCGCTGGCGGCCCGAGTGGCGCGCACGGTGCTGGCGATGCCGCCGCCGGCCGCGGCGATTTCGGCGTAGCTGACGCCTTGCAGGCGCTGTTCGAACTCACCGCTGCGGTTGCCGCCAAACACCGTGTGGGTGTGGCAGTCGATCAGCCCTGGTGTAACCCAGGCACCCTTGAGGTCGTTGACCGCCGGGTAGTCGCCCACCGGTAATTCGGCACTGGGGCCGATCCATTGAATGTGCGCGTCCTGGGTGACGATGGCGGCGTCTTCGATGATCGAGTAGACGCCCAGGGCCATGGTGGCGGCGTGGCAGTTTTGCCAGAGGGTTTTCATCCCGGTTTCCTCGTCGCATTCAAAATCGGATCGCGAGCAAGCTCGCTCCCACAGGGATCAGGGGTGTACCCCAAATGAAGGGCTCGACACCGATCCCCTGTGGGAGCGAGCTTGCTCGCGAAGGGGCCCTTACAGGCTCGGCAACAACTGCGCCGCGACCAGCTCGTTCAGGCACCGACTCGCCAACAGCTCGCTGGCTGCATTGATGTCCGGCGCAAAGAACCGGTCCTTCTCGTAGAACGGCACTTCTGCACGCAGCAGCGCCCTGGCCTGCTCCAGCTTGGCGGAGGTTTTCAGACCGCCGCGCAAATCCAGCCCCTGGCACGCCGCCAGCCATTCCACCGCCAGAATCCCACGGGTGTTCTCGGCCATTTCCCACAAGCGCTTGCCCGCAGCCGGGGCCATGGAGACGTGGTCTTCCTGGTTGGCCGAAGTCGGCAGGCTGTCCACCGAATGAGGATGGGACAGAGCCTTGTTTTCGCTGGCCAGCGCAGCCGCCGTCACCTGGGCGATCATGAAGCCGGAGTTCACGCCGCCATTGGCCACCAGGAACGGCGGCAGTTGCGACATGTGCTTGTCCATCATCAGCGAAATGCGCCGCTCGCTCAGGGAGCCGATCTCGGCGATTGCCAAGGCCATGTTATCGGCGGCCATCGCCACCGGTTCGGCGTGGAAGTTGCCACCTGAAATCACGTCGCCCTCGGCAGCGAACACCAGCGGGTTATCCGACACGGCGTTGGCCTCGATCACCAGCACCTCGGCGGCCTGGCGGAACTGGGTCAGGCAGGCGCCCATCACTTGCGGCTGGCAGCGCAGGGAGTACGGATCCTGGACCTTGTCGCAGTTCTGGTGCGAATCGGAGACTTCGCTGCGCTCGCCCAGCAGATCGCGGTAGGCAGCGGCGGCGTCGATCTGGCCTTTCTGGCCACGGGCGGCATGGATGCGTGCATCGAATGGCGAACGCGAGCCGAGCACCGCTTCCACCGTGAGGCCACCCAGGGCCAGCGCACCGGCAAACAGGTCTTCGCCTTCGAACAGGCCACGCAGGGCAAACGCGGTGGACACCTGGGTGCCATTGAGCAGCGCCAGGCCTTCCTTGGCGGCCAGGGTCAGCGGCGCGAGGCCAGCGACTTTAAGGGCCTCGACGGCCGGCAGCCATTCACCCTTGTAGCGGGCCTTGCCTTCGCCCAGCAGCACCAGGGACATGTGCGCCAGTGGCGCCAGGTCACCGGATGCACCCACCGAACCTTTCAACGGAATGTGTGGATAAACCTCGGCGTTGATCAGTGCGATCAGCGCATCGATCACCTGCCGGCGGATACCGGAAAAACCCCGGCTCAGGCTGTTGACCTTGAGCACCATGATCAACCGCACCAGTGCATCGCTGATCGGCTCGCCGACACCGGCGGCATGGGACAGCACCAGGGAACGCTGGAGGTTTTCCAGGTCCTCGCTGGCGATGCGGGTCGAGGCCAGCAGGCCGAAACCGGTATTGATGCCATAGGCGGTGCGGTTCTCGGCGAGGATCTGTTCCACGCAGGCAACACTGGCTTCGATCTGCGCCGACGCGCTGGCGTCGAGGCTCAGGTTCACCGGTTGCTGATAGATGTCACGCAATTGAGCCAGGCTCAATTGGCCAGGAATCAGGTTTAAGGCAGTCATGTAGTGCTCCTTTTGAGAGTTTTGTTTTTCACCCGCCAGTCGCTCCGGAATGTTCCGTTATCCGTCACCTTCGCTTTTGGGCGATGCCTTGTGGGCTATAGGTGCCTTGGCACGCTGGCGCTTTTTTGATCAATTCAAATTCGGTAACACGGTGCCCAGCACGTCGGGGTCTCTGATCAGCCCGGCGGCACTGGCGATGTCCGGCGCCAGCCAGCGGTCCTGATCGTAGGCTGGAACGCGCTCGCGCAGCAGCTTCCAGGCGATGTCGGTGCCGGCGCCGAAGCGTTGGGCCTTGAGGAACTCAAAGGCCTGGGCCGCCAGCAGGTATTCGATGGCGAGGATCTGCGTGCAGTTTTCCAGCGCCCGATGCAGCTTCAGGGCCGCGTTGGTGCCCATGCTCAAGTGATCTTCCTGCAAGCCGGAGGTGACGAAATTATCCAGCACCGCCGGTTGCGCCAGTTGCTTGTTTTCCGCGCACAGCGACGCGGCGACGTATTGCACGATCATCATCCCCGAATTCACACCAGGATTGGCGACAAGGAATGCCGGCAAACCGCTGACGTGCGGGTTGATCAAGCGGTCGAGGCGGCGCTCGGCGATGGAGCCGATCTCGGCCATGGCAATCGCCAGCAAGTCCGCCGCCAACGCCACCGATTGGCCGTGGGGATTGGCCTGGGACATGACCCGGAAATTCTCTGGCGTCCCCAGGAGCAGCGGGTTGTCGGTGACGGCGTTGAGCTCGGTTTCAATCTGTTGCCGGGCGTGCTCCAGTTGATCGCGAGCAGCGCCGTGCACTTGCGGAATCGAGCGGATGCTCAAGGCGTCCTGGGTGCGGATGCCCAGGCTTGACGCAATGACTTCGCTGCCATCGAGCAATGCCCGCAGGTTCACGCCAACCTGCTGCATGCCGGGGTGTGGCTTGAGCGCGATGATCTCGGCATCGAACGCGGCAATCTGCCCGCGCTGGGCCTCGAAGCTCATGGCGCCGATCACATCCGCCCATCGCACCAGCCGCGTGGCATCGGCCAGGGCCAGGCAACTGAGGCCGGTCATGCACGGCGTGCCGTTGACCAGGCACAAGCCGTCCTTGGCTCCCAGTTGCACCGGTTGCAGACCTTCGGCAGCCAGGGCCTGTTGTGCCGAAACGATCTGCCCGCGATAGCTGACCTGGCCGACGCCCAGCAGCGCGATGCCAATGTGCGCCATGTGGGTCAGGTAACCCACCGAACCCTGGGACGGCACTTGCGGCGTGATGCCGCGATTGAGCAGCGCCAGCAACGCCTCGACCACCCGGCGATGTATGCCGGACTTGCCTTGGCTGTAGTTGTGGATGGCGGCACAGAGGATTGCCCGGGTCTGCTCGTCGGAGAGTGCCGGGCCGACACCACAGGCATGGCTGAGCAAGGTATTGCGCGACAGCTGGCTGAGTTGTTCATCCTTGAGCGAGACATTGCACAATGCCCCGAGGCCGGTGTTGACGCCATAGGCGCGCTCGCCGCTTTCGACGATGCGCTGGACGATGGCCTGGGCATTGTCGATCCGCGCCCAGACTTGGGCCGACAGTTCCAGCGGCGCGCCGAAGCGGGCGACGGCGACCACGTCCTGCCAGCGCAGGGGGGCGCCGGTGATGATGATTTTTTCAGCCTGGGACATCTCAAACCTCATGCTTGCAACCTGAACATTGATGCAGCTTTGCCGGCCCTATCGCGAGCAAGCTCGCTCCCACAGGGATTTCCTTTGGGCAAAAAATGTGTGAACAAAGGAGGCCCCTTGTGGGAGCGAGCTTGCTCGCGATGACGCCAGCCCAGCCATCATAAATCCCTCAAACCACCGCCGCCCGCCGCTGCACAAACCGATCGACATACTCATCCGCCGGCGAGTGCAGGATCTCCCGCGGCGTGCCGACCTGGATCAGCTTGCCGTCCTTGAGAATCGCGATGCGATTGCCGATGCGCACGGCCTCGTCGAGGTCGTGGGTGATGAAGACGATGGTCTTGTGCAGGGTCTTTTGCAGTTCCAGTAACTGGTCC
This sequence comes from Pseudomonas sp. HB05, assembly GCF_016756915.1. Classification (NCBI taxonomy): domain Bacteria; kingdom Pseudomonadati; phylum Pseudomonadota; class Gammaproteobacteria; order Pseudomonadales; family Pseudomonadaceae; genus Pseudomonas; species Pseudomonas sp. HB05. The sequence goes on along the minus strand of NZ_JAESPG010000004.1, from coordinate 41,124 downwards.
TGCATTTCCGCGCGAATCAGCGGATCGAGGGCGCTGAAGGCTTCGTCCATCAGGATGATGTCGGTGTCCGCCGCCAGCGCCCGGGCCAGGCCGACGCGCTGGCGCATGCCGCCGGAGAGCTGGTGCGGGTATTTGTTTTCGTAGCCTTTCAGCCCGACGGTGTTGATCCAGTGCAGTGCACGCTCGGCGCACACCTGCTTGCTCTCGCCGCGCACTTTCAAGCCATAGGCGACGTTGTCCAGCACGCTCTTGTGGGGCAGCAGGCCGAAGCTCTGGAAGACCATGCTGATCTTGTGCCGGCGAAATTCGCGCAGGGCGTCCATGTCCAGTTGCAGGATGTCTTCGCCGTCCACCAGGATCGCGCCGCTGGTGGGATCGATCAGCCGGTTGAAGTGGCGCACCAGGGTGGATTTGCCGGAGCCGGACAAGCCCATGATCACGAAGATCTCACCGGTACCGATGCTCAGCGACAGGTCGTTCACACCGACCACGCAGCCGGTTTCGGCCAGCACCTGGTCCTTGGTCTTGTTCTGGCGGATCAGCTCCAGGGCCTCCTTGGAGCGGTTGCCGAAAATCTTGAAGACATTCTTGACTTCGATCTTGCTGATGGCTGCGTTGCTCATTTGCTCACCTCATGCCGAGGACGACCATAGGCCTGGGTAATGCGGTCGATGACCACGGCGAGAATCACGATGGCCAGCCCCGCTTCCAGGCCGCGCCCGACGTTGAGGGTCTGGATGCCCACCAGCACGTCTTCACCCAGGCCACGGGCGCCGATCATCGAGGCAATGACCACCATCGACAGGGCCATCATGGTGGTCTGGTTGATCCCGGCCATGATGCTCGGCAGGGCCAGGGGCAGTTGCACGCCGAACAGCTGCTGCCAGCGGTTGGCGCCGAAGGCGTTGATGGCTTCCATCACTTCGCCGTCCACCTGGCGGATGCCCAGGTCGGTCAGGCGAATCAACGGCGGCGCGGCGTAGATCACCGTGGCGAAAATCGCCGGGACCTTGCCCAGGCCAAACAGCATCAACACCGGAATCAGGTACACGAAGCTCGGCATGGTCTGCATGATGTCCAGCAACGGCATCAGCACCGAACGCAGGCGATTGCTGCGCGCCGAGAGGATGCCCAGGGGAATGCCGATCATCACCGAAATCAGCGTCGCCACCAGCATCAGGGCGAGGGTCTGCATGAGCTTGTCCCACAGGCCCACCGCGCCCACCAGGAACAGCAGGCCGACGATCACCGCCGTGGTGACGACCTTGCGCGTGGCGTGCCAGGCAACGCCGCCGACAATGGCCAGCATCAGCCACCAGGGCGCCATGCGCAGCAGGCCTTCGAGGTTGACGATAGCCCACAGCAGCGTGTCGGAGATGTGCCGGAACACGTCGCCATAGTTGGTCACCAGGGCGTCGACCCAACCGTTGACCCAGTCGGCGATGGAGAAGGTAAAGCTTTCGGGAAACATAAGAGACTCTCGATCAGGTGGATGCGGTGAATGTCCCGGCCAGCCCATGGGTTGGCCGGGAGATATTCGACCTACAGAGCCGCGTCGATTTTCTTGGCAGCGTCTTCGCTGACCCACGCATGCCAGACTTCAGGATGTTCCTTCAGGAAGATCTTCGCCAGTTTCGGCGACTCGATCCGCTCTTTGGCCATGCGCCCGAGGTTCTGGTTCAGGATATCGATGGGCAGGTTGACCTTTTCCAGGACCGCCACCAATTCCGGGGCTTCGTCGTGGAAGGTCTTGGACAGGCCGACCTTGATGCTCACGCTTTTATCCACGCCCGGTTTCTCTTCCAATTTCACCAGGTCCACTTGGCCCATCAGCGGCGTTGGCGACCAGTAGTAGAACAGGATCGGTTCGCCACGCTTGTAGCTCGACAGCACCGCCGCATCCAGCGCCGGGCCGGTGCCTGGACGGAAGTTGGTGTAGGTTTTTTCCAGGCCGTAGCTTTTCAGCATTTCGCTGTTGTCCAGCTCGCAGGTCCAACCGGCCGGGCAGTTGTAGAAACGGCCCTTGGACGGTTCTTCCGGGTCCTTGAACACGGCGGCGTACTGGCCCAGGTCGGCGATGTTCTTCAGGCCCGGCGCCTTGGCTTCGAGCTTGCGCTTGGCGTCGCCTTCAACCACGTAGCGCGGCACGTACCAGCCTTCGATGGCGCCCACCACCGGGGCACCGACGCCGACCACTTTGCCGGCCTTCTCGGCCTTGTTCCACACTTCGCTGCGGCCGACCCACTCTTCGGCGAACACCTGGATGTCGTTGCTGCTCAGGGCGTTCTCCATGGTGATGGAGTTGCCCGGCAGGCTGTCGGTCTTGCAGTCGTAGCCTTTTTCCAGCACCACTTGCAGGACGTCGGTCAGCAGCATGCCGCTTTCCCAGTTCAGGCCGGCGAACTTCACCGGTTTACCCGACTCGCACCAACCGGCCGCTTGCGTGGCGCCGGCGCTGGCCAGCAGGCCCATGGAAAGCAATGTGGTCAGCAGGGTCTTGTTCGACTTCATTATGTGACGCTCCTAATCAGTTGGATTGGCTTACGGCAGTCAAGAGGCATCCAGCCCTGTCAACGTCCCATCAGACCGCTTGGATGCGGCCCGCCCTGCTCGGTTGTGCGTCAACCGCGTCCTGCTCGACTGGCAGGATCAATTGATCGGGTACTGCGCTGTGCCACTTCCTGGCGAGGACGTAGTACAGCGCCGCCGGGACCACCAGGCCGATGATCCAGGAGATATCCACTCCACCCATGGCTTTCACCAGTGGGCCGGTATAGAACTTGGTCGCAATGAACGGCAATTGAACCAGTACGCCAAAGACATAGACGCTGATGCCGAGCACGTTCCAACGGCCGTAGCGACCGTTCGGATCGGCCAGCGCCGGCACGTCATAGCGCTCGCGCGTGATGCAGTAGTAGTCCACCAGGTTGATCGCACTCCACGGCGTGAAGAACGCCAGCAGGAACAAGATGAAGGACTTGAACGCACCGAGGAACGAGTGCTGGCCGAGCAGCGCAATCAGGGTCGCGGCGCCGACAATGAACAGCACGAACACCAGGCGCTGCACACGCGTTACGTTCAAGTGGCCACGGAATCCGCTGATGATGGTCGCGATGCACATGAAGCTGCCGTAGGAGTTCAGCGTGGAGATGGTGACCTTGCCGAACGCGATGCTGAAGTACAGCAGCGCAGCGGTGGCACCGGTCCCGCCCAGGCCGACGATGTAGGCCACTTCGTGACCGGCGAACTGGCCGTTGGCCGAGGCGGCGGCGAACACGCCGAGGATCATCGCCACTTGTGCGCCGATGACTGAACCGGCGCCTGCGGCGAAAAAGGTTTTCACCGACGACGTCTTGCTCGGCAGATAACGCGAATAGTCCGCCACGTAGGGGCCGAAGGCGATCTGCCAGGAAGCCGCGAGCGACACCGCCAGCAGGAAGCTGCTCCAGCTGAAATGGCGGATTTGCAGCAGTGCGCCAACGTCGGTCTGGCTGATCAACCGAGCGAACAGATAGACAAAGGCGATCACGCCAATGGCGCTGGCGACACGGCCAATGAAGTGAATCACCCGATAACCGAGCACCGTGACCAGCACGATGACACTGGCGAAAATGAGGATGCCGACACTGTCGCTGACGCCAAACAACTGGCCCAGCGCCTGGCCGGAAAGCACGGTTCCCGTTGCGGTGAAGCCCAGGTACATCAGGCACACCAGCACGATCGGGATGGCCGCGCCGTACACGCCGAACTGCACCCGGCTGGAGATCATCTGCGGCAGTCCCAGCTTGGGCCCTTGCGCAGCATGCAGTGCCATGACGCCACCGCCGAGCAATTGGCCGATCAGCAAACCGATCAACGACCAGAACACATCACCGCCCAACACCACCGCCAATGCACCGGTGACGATTGCAGTGATCTGCAGGTTTGCCCCCATCCAGAGGGTGAACTGGCTCAATAACCGCCCGTGCCGCTCCGCTTCCGGGATGTAGTCGATCGAACGTTTCTCGATCAACGGCTTGCTGCTTTCGCGTGTGCTGGTGACAGCCATGGTTCAACCTCTGTGGATTGTTCTGGTATTCGTTTGCGCCGCATTCCTGTGGGAGCGGGCTTGCTCGCGAAAGCGGTGTGTCATTCAACACCTGCCTCGGATGTAAAACCGTCTTCGCGAGCAAGCCCGCTCCCACATGGGATGTTGCGTTATTTGCCGGTGATCATCGGCAGGTTCAGCCCCTGCTCCTTCGCGCAATCGATTGCAATCTGGTAACCGGCATCGGCATGGCGCATCACGCCGGTGCCCGGGTCGTTGTGCAGCACGCGGGCAATCCGCTCGGCCGCTTCGTCGGTACCGTCGCAGACGATCACCATGCCCGAGTGCTGGGAGAAGCCCATGCCGACGCCACCACCGTGGTGCAGCGACACCCAGGTCGCGCCGCTGGCGGTGTTGAGCAAGGCGTTGAGCAGCGGCCAGTCGGAAACGGCGTCGGAGCCGTCCTGCATGGATTCGGTTTCACGGTTCGGGCTGGCCACGGAACCGGAATCGAGGTGGTCACGGCCGATGACGATCGGCGCCGACAACTCACCGCTGCGGACCATTTCGTTGAACGCCAGGCCCAACTTAGCGCGCTGGCCCAGGCCGACCCAGCAGATCCGTGCCGGCAAGCCCTGGAAGCTGATGCGCTCGCGGGCCATGTCCAACCAGTTGTGCAGGTGGGCGTCGTCGGGAATCAGTTCCTTGACCTTGGCGTCGGTCTTGTAGATGTCCTGCGGGTCACCCGACAGCGCCGCCCAGCGGAACGGGCCGATGCCACGGCAGAACAACGGACGGATGTAGGCCGGGACGAAACCCGGGAAGTCGAAGGCATTCTCGACGCCCTCTTCCTGGGCCATCTGGCGAATGTTGTTGCCGTAGTCGAAGGTCGGCACGCCCATCTTCTGGAAGGCGAGCATGGCTTTGACGTGGACGGCCATCGATTGCTTGGCGGCTTTCACCACGGCAGCAGGCTCGGTCTTGGCGCGGGCGCGGTATTCGTCCCAGGTCCAGCCGGCCGGCAGGTAGCCGTTGAGTGGGTCATGGGCGCTGGTCTGGTCGGTGACCATGTCGGGGCGCACACCACGACGGACCATTTCCGGCAGGATCTCGGCGGCGTTCCCACACAGCGCGATGGATATTGCCTTGCCTTCGGCGGTGTATTTCTCGATGCGCGCCAGGGCGTCGTCGAGGTCCTTGGCTTGCTCGTCGACGTAGCGGGTTTTCAAGCGGAAATCGATGCTCACCTGCTGACACTCGATGTTCAGCGAGCACGCACCGGCCAAGGTCGCGGCCAGCGGTTGCGCGCCACCCATGCCGCCCAGGCCGGCGGTCAGGACCCAACGGCCCTTGAGGTTGGAATCGTAGTGCTGGCGACCGGCCTCGACGAAGGTTTCATAGGTGCCCTGCACGATGCCCTGGCTACCGATGTAGATCCAACTGCCGGCGGTCATCTGGCCGTACATGGCCAGGCCCTTGGCGTCGAGCTCGTTGAAGTGTTCCCAACTGGCCCAGTGCGGCACCAGGTTGGAGTTGGCGATCAGCACGCGCGGGGCGTTGCTGTGGGTCTTGAACACGCCCACCGGCTTGCCGGATTGCACCAGCAGGGTTTCGTCGTCGTTCAGGTTGGTGAGGCTTTCGACGATCTTGTCGTAGCACTCCCAGTTGCGCGCCGCGCGGCCGATGCCACCGTAGACCACCAGTTCCTTGGGGTTCTCGGCCACTTCCGGGTCGAGGTTGTTCATCAGCATGCGCAGCGGCGCTTCAGTCAGCCAGCTCTTGGCGGTCAGCGTGTTACCGCGAGGGGCGCGGATTTCAACGTCACGGTATTTTTCGGGTTTGCGGGTAGCGTCGGTCACAGCAAAAACTCCTCAGCGATCAATCCAGACCAGCCCGGGCAGTGGGCAGCGATTTAGCGAACGTTGCGTTGAATGCAGGTAACTCATACGCATACGTCTTTACTTGTATGTACAAGCATATGCAATCAAGCGGCCAACTTGTTGAAGGGATGTTCAAGAAAGATTGGAGAATTGCCGGAAAGCCCCGTTGTAGAAAGGCTGCCGAGCTGAATGAATTTTTTGAAGGAGATTTTTTGGGAAAAATCGGAAGGTCATAAAAGCGTGGTATTGCGCCACGCTGGGGCGTTCGGTAACAAATTGGTGCACAGAAGAAACAGAGGGCAGGCACTTTGTGGCGAGGGGATTTATCCCCGCTGGGGTGCGCAGCAACCCCAAAAAGCATAAATGCGATCAGCCTGACTCACTGAGTTGGTAGATCTGGGGCTGCTTCGCAGCCCAGCGGGGATAAATCCCCTCGCCACAGGGTGAGTGAAGGCGCCTAGTGGGCCGTCAGCTCAATCACGCAGCATTGACCGTGAGTGGAAACATCCACCAGCGTGGTGTTACCGCTCAGTTGCAGACAATCGTAAAGCCCCAAGTCAACGGCGGACTCCCCGATCCTGATAACCAACCCCGGAGCCGCACTGAACACCAATACCGTCTCCGCCTCGCTGAAAAACCGCTGCTGGCCGCCCAACCACTGTAACCGCGCACGGTAACGCTGCGGCGCGTAGATGAGGTTGAAGTCGCGAATCGGTCCACCCAGCAGGGTGCAATTCACATGACTCTCACCGCTGAACGCAAAAGGGTCCAGCGGATGCAAAGGCCGCGTGGCCTGGCCATCGACGTTCAGTGTCATGCCATCCCCTTGCAAGACGCTGATGACCCGCTCGTAACCGGCGAAGGTGGAAAAACCACCCGACTCACCAATATCGGCAATCGACAGGCGCCAGCCGAAGCCTTCGAGGCCGGCACCGGCATCGCGGGTGATTTCTTCCGTGCTGCCACCGCCGTTCTTCCACGGCATGCGCGGGTAATCCGCAGCGCGTAAAACCTTCAACTGGCTCATTTATGAAAACGCCCTTCCAGACTGTGACGGGAGCCCGGATGGATCAGGCGTGCGGCGGTCACCGGCTGGCGCCCGGACCAGGTGCGGCGACGGATCAACAGGCACGGCTCGCCCCGCTCGATCTGCAGCAGCTTGCATTCGCTCGGCTCGGCCAGGATCGCCTCGACCACATGCTCGCCTTCGGTCAGCGGCGCAACCTGATTCAGATAGGCGTAGGGGGTTTGGAGGGTGAAGTCTTGCTTGAGATACTCGGGCGCCACCAGTGCGTTGACGAAACGGTCCTCGATTTGCACGGGGATGTCGTTCTCGAAATGCACGATCAACGAGTGGAACACCTTCTGGCCTTCGCGCATGTCCAGGGCCAACGCGCGCTCGGAACCGGCGGCCTCTTCTTCGAGGGTGATGACTTTGCAGGTGTGGCGATGACCGCGGGAGGCGATTTCATCGGCGATGTTGTGCACTTCGAACAGCGCGGACTGACTCTTCGGTTCGGCCACGAACGTGCCGACACCCTGCATGCGCACCAGCAGGCCATCGGCGGTCATTTCCCGCAGGGCGCGGTTGATGGTCATGCGGCTGAAGCCCAACTGGCTGACCAGTTCGCTTTCCGAGGGCACCCGATAATGCGGCGGCCAGTTTCCACTGTCGATCTGCTGGGTGATCATCTGTTTGACGCGGGCGTACAAGGGCGCCGGACTGTCACCCATGTGTGCGGCCAGCGGCGGTTTGGCAGGCGGAGTCGGCACGGCGTATTCCTGTTCTGCGAATGTTGATGACTAGCTTGCCGGAGTTTACCGGGCAGGCAAACGTCTGTATATGTATATACAAATTACACGCAACGAGGTTCAACCGATGTCCGCCTTCTTTGCCGAGCGTGCGCTACTGCCTAATGGATGGGCCAACGATGTACGTCTTGAGGTCGACGCCGAGGGCGTCCTGACCCATGTCCAGGCCGATTCCCACGCAGACGGCGCCGAACGGCTTGGCGGTCCGCTGTTGCCGGGCATGCCGAACCTGCATTCCCATGCGTTCCAGCGGGCCATGGCCGGCCTGGCGGAAGTGGCGGGCAATCCCAATGACAGTTTCTGGACCTGGCGCGACCTGATGTATCGCCTCGTCGGAAAGATCAGCCCCGACCAGCTTGGCATCATCGCCCGGCAGCTTTACATCGAAATGCTCAAGGCCGGCTATACCTCGGTTGCCGAATTCCATTACGTACACCATGACATCGACGGCACGCCTTACGCCGACCCGGCCGAACTGGCCCTGCGTATCAGTCAGGCCGCCAGTGCCGCGGGCATTGGCTTGACCTTGCTGCCGGTGCTCTACAGCCATTCCGGCTTCGGCGGCCAGGCGCCCAATGACGGACAGCGCCGGTTCATCAACAGCACCGAAAACTACCTGAAGCTCCAGTCACGCTTGCAACCGATCCTGGCCGGGCAACCGTCCCAGGCGCTGGGCTTGTGCTTCCACTCGCTGCGCGCCGTGACACCGGGGCAGATCCATGACGTGCTGGCCGCCAGCGACCGTGATTGCCCGGTGCACATCCACATCGCCGAACAGCAAAAGGAAGTCGACGACTGCCTGAGCTGGAGCGGCGTGCGTCCGCTGCAATGGCTGTACGAAAATGCCGAGGTGGATCAACGCTGGTGCCTGGTCCATGCCACCCACGCCAATCCACACGAAGTCAGCCTGATGGCCAGGAGCCGGGCGATTGCCGGCCTGTGCCTGACCACCGAAGCCAACCTGGGCGACGGGATTTTTCCAGCCGTGGACTTCCTCGCCCAAGGTGGGCGAATGGGTATTGGCTCCGACAGTCATGTGTCGCTGAGCGTCGTTGAAGAGTTGCGCTGGCTGGAATACGGCCAGCGGCTGCGGGACCAGCGCCGCAACCGGTTGTACCGAACGGATCAGCCGATGGTGGGACGTACCCTGTATGACGCAGCGTTGGAAGGTGGCGCCCAGGCGTTGGGCCAACCCATCGGCGCGTTGGAAGTCGGCAAGCGCGCCGACTGGCTGGTGCTCGATGGCAACGATCCGTACCTGGCCACGGCCAATGGCGACGGCATCCTCAACCGTTGGCTGTTTGCCGGCGGCGATCGCCAGGTGCGGGATGTGATGGTTGCCGGCAAGTGGCAAGTGCGCGACGGACACCATGCCGGCGAGGAAGAAAGCGCCCGGGCGTTTACCCAGGTACTGCGCGAACTGCTGGGCTGAGCCCAAAAATCAATGTGACAGATACCAAATGTGGGAGCGAGCTTGCTCGCGATGAGGCCTTTACCTTCAACATGAATGTTGATTGATAGTCCGCTATCGCGAGCAAGCTCGCTCCCACATTTGGTTTTCGGGTGACGGTCAGTCCGAAGTCTTGGCCATCTGCCGGTCCGACGCACGCCAGACCAACCGCGTCGTGTCATACCCTTGCTGCCGCGCCTTGCTCAGCAGCTCTTCGCGTACATCGACCTTGACCGTTGGCGTGCGGGACAGCAGCCACATGTAGCGACGGCTCGGGTCACCAACAATGGCGGTCTTGTAGTCATCGCTGACGTACAGCACCCAATACTCACCCTTGGCCACGCCCGGCAGGACTTTCGAGAACCAGGTATCGAATTCGACCCAGAGCTTGTCGGTCTTGCCCGGTACCTGCGGGTAAGCGGTGCCCCTGGCTTCTTCCCATTTCCAGTCGGAAGTCAGGCAGCGGTTGAACACATCCACGTTGCCATCGGGCTTGAGGGTGTAATGGGCTTCCGATTGCGCGCAGTTGCGCTGGAAATACATCGGCAGGCGGGCCAGCTCGTACCAGGTCCCTTGGTAACGCTTGAGATTGACACTGTTGACAGTCTTGGGCGCCAACGGGTCTACGCCAGAAGTGGCACAGCCGGCCAATACCAGGCCAGCCAAAAGCACAAAAACTAACCGCATCATTATTTTTTTCTCCCGTGGGCGCTTGGCCCCGGTTTACTCCAGGTTACTTCAGGCCTTGGCCGGAAAACATCAACACTTTGTCACCGGCGTACTGCACGCTGATAAAGCTTTTCTGGTCGCCCCAAGTGCAGCTGGACATGCCGAGCGCGCCCGAGCAGTCAGTCGGTTTTCCCAGCAACGTCTCGACCTCGGCCTTGGGCATCCCGGCCGACAGCTTCGAATAGTTTTCCTGGTTGACCTTGCTGCATGCGGTCAACACGACGCACATAAACAGCAGGGCGATAGAACGCAGCGACATGGTGTAACTCCTGGAACGGAAGGGAGGTGGCAGGGTGCCAACCTGAACCTTAGAAGAGAAAACCCCTATCTGGTTCCCCGACTCCCCCAGTATTTATTGGCCGTGCAGAGGTGTTTCACCGATGAATCAGTCAGAGCGTGACGGGGTCGTGCCTTTCGTCGGGATAGCTGCCCCGGAGCCTGATGAGCCGGGCTTGCGGGCCGATAAAAAGTAACAGCGCAAAATCCTGCGTTATGGCAAATTGACTCCCCTTTTTGACCCGTCCCTTCGCGGTAGCGTTCTTAATGACCAGAAACATGAAATTCAGCCACAAAATCCTGTTGGCTGCCGCCCTTGTGGTGGCTGTCGCATTCGCCTGTTTCATCCTGTTCAACGACTACCGCCAACGACAAAGCCTCAACACCAGCACCGAGACGTCCATGCAGGAACTCGGCAGCCTGACCAGCCGTAACATCCAGACCTGGGTCGAAGGCCGAATCCAATTGCTGCAATCGCTGGCCCAGCAAATCGCTATCGACGGCAGCGCTGCCGACAGCCTGAAACGCGCCGTGGGCCTGCCGGCCTACACCAGCAATTTTCAGCTCAGCTACTTCGGCGGCACTGACGGCGTGATGTTTTCGGTACCGGCCGGCAATCGTGCCGCCGATTACGACCCGCGCGCCCGTGGCTGGTACAAGGCCGCCAACAGCGCCCAGCAGACCATCGTCACCGAACCCTACATCGCCGCTTCGTCGGGCAAGCTGGTGATCACCGTTGCCACGCCGGTACAGCGCCAGAACCAGATGATCGGCGTGGCCGGGGCGGACATTGATCTGTCGAGCGTCAGCGCCATCATCAACTCGCTGAACTTTGGCGGCCACGGTCATGCGTTCATCGTCAGCGCCGACGGCAAGATCCTCGTGCATCCGGACAGCAAGCGCGTGCTCAAGACCCTCGCCGAGGCCTATCCCAACGGTGCGCCTCAAATCAGTCCGGGCGTTAAAGAAGTCGACCTCGACGGCAAAACCCAATTTATCTCTTTCACCCAGGTCAACGGCGTCCCCGGTGCCAACTGGTACGTGGCCCTGGTGCTTGATAAAGACACAGCCTTGGCGATGCTCAGCGAATTCCGCACCTCGGCGCTGATTGCCATGGCCATTGCAGTGGTGTTCATCATCGCGCTGCTGGGCATGCTGATCCGCGTGCTGATGCAACCGCTGCTGACCATGGGCCGCGCCATGCACGACATCGCCGAAGGCGAAGGCGACCTGACCCGCCGCCTGACCATCCACGGCCATGACGAATTCGGCGCGCTGGGCACCTCGTTCAACCGCTTTGTCGAACGTATCCATACCTCGATTCGTGAAGTGGCTTCTGCAACCGGCCAGGTCAATGAAGTCGCCCTGCGCGTGGTCAGCGCGTCCAACTCGTCGATGTTCAACTCCGACCAGCAGGCCTCGCGCACCAGCAGCGTCGCCGCGGCCATCAACCAGCTGGGCGCCGCCGCCCAGGAAATCGCCCAGAACGCCGCCCTCGCCTCGCAGCACTCCAGCGAGGCCCGCAACCTGGCCGAAGATGGCCAGCAAGTGGTGGATAAAACCATCACGGCGATGCAGCAGCTGTCGGCCAAGATCAGCGATTCGTGCGGCAACATCGAAACGCTGAACAGCAACACGGTGAACATCGGCCAGATTCTCGAAGTGATCACCAGCATTTCCCAGCAGACCAACCTGCTCGCTCTCAACGCTGCCATCGAAGCGGCCCGGGCCGGTGAAGCCGGTCGCGGCTTCGCGGTCGTCGCCGACGAGGTGCGCAACCTGGCCCACCGCACCCAGGATTCAGCGCAGCAAGTGCAGAAGATGATCGAAGAGCTGCAAGTCGGCGCGCGGGAAGCGGTGCTGACCATGACCGACAGCCAGCGCCAAAGCGAAGGCAGCGTCAGCATCGCCAACCAGGCGGGCGAACGCCTGGGTAGCGTGACCCAGCGCATCGGCGAAATCGACGGCATGAACCAATCCGTGGCCACCGCCACCGAAGAACAGACCGCCGTGGTGGAATCGATCAACGTCGACATCAACGAGATCAACACCCTGAACCAGGAAGGTGTGGAAAACCTGCAAGCCACCCTGCGCGCCTGTTCCGACCTGGAGCAGCAGGCGGCGCGGTTGAAGCAGTTGGTGGGGAGTTTCCGGATCTAGTGCTCTCAAGGGCCCTTTCGCGAGCAGGCTCGCTCCCACAGTTGACCGCGTTCCGTCAGGGAAACCTGATCAACTGTGGGAGCGGGCTTGCTCGCGAAGACGGTATCAGCCTCGCAGAAAATTCAGAACCTGGACCCAGGCCTGCTCAAAAACTCCAGCTCATCCGCCGTAGACTCGCGCCCCAGCACCGCATTGCGATGGGGAAAGCGCCCGAACCGGGCAATGATCTTCTGATGCCGCTCGGCATAATCCAGGTTGTCTTCGAACACCGCCCGCTGCGCCTCGGGCTGTTCCCGGACCAGTTCGATGAACCGCGACACGGCTTCGTTCTGCACCGCGAGGTTTTCGCAGTGTTCGAGGACGAGGTAGATGAATACGCGCTGGATCGGCCGCAGTTGCCGGTCGAAACCCGCCGCCAGACCCTGGGCCACCAGCGCTTGGGCACGCAGGTCGCCGGAGAAGCTCTTGGGTGTGTTGCGAAAGATCATCCGCGGAAGTTGATCCAGTAGCAGCACCAGGGCCAGCCAACCTTCCGGGCGTTGCGCCCAATCGGTCAATCCGCCGGCCAGTGCTTGCTCGACCAGATCACCGAAGCGCTCTCGCGCCTGGCGATCATGGCCTTTGCCAAACCACAGCTTGCCCTTGTCAGCCGCGATCTCATCTGGTTTTTCGGCTGTGCCAAACCACCAATCGAGCAACGGCTGCCAGGGCTCGGCCATGATTTACTCCTTGTGGTAAGCCGTGGCGCGCGCCACTTCTTCTTTCGAGCCGAGGAACACTGCGACGCGCTGGTGCAGGCCTTCAGGCTTGATGTCGAGGATGCGCTGGTGGCCGTCGGTGGAAGCGCCGCCTGCCTGCTCCACCAGGAACGACATCGGGTTGGCTTCGTACATCAGGCGCAGCTTGCCCGGCTTGGACGGCTCGCGGCTGTCGCGTGGGTACATGAACAGACCGCCACGGGTCAGGATGCGGTGTACATCGGCGACCATCGCAGCGACCCAACGCATGTTGTAGTTCTTTTTCAGCGGACCTTCTTCACCGGCCAGCAACTCTTCGACGTAGCGTTGTACCGGGGCTTCCCAGTGACGCTGGTTGGACATGTTGATGGCGAATTCCTGGGTGGTCTCAGGAATGGTGATGTCTTCGTGGGTCAGGACGAAGCTGCCCATCTCACGGTCCAGGGTGAAGCCCTTGACGCCGTCGCCCAGGGTCAGCACCAGCATGGTCTGGGGACCGTAGATGGCATAACCGGCGGCGACCTGTTCGGTGCCGGGCTGCAGGAAGGCCTTTTCATTCAGGGCTTCGTTCTGGCTCAGGTACTCGTTCGGGCAACGCAGTACCGAGAAGATCGTGCCGACCGGCGCGTTGATGTCGATGTTCGACGAACCGTCCAGTGGGTCGAATACCAACAGGTAGGCGCCTTTCGGATACTTGCCCGGGATCTGGTAGGCATTGTCCATTTCCTCGGACGCCATGCCGGCCAGGTGACCGCCCCATTCGTTGGCTTCCAGCAGGATTTCGTTGGAGAGCACGTCGAGCTTCTTCTGCACTTCGCCCTGCACGTTTTCGGTGCCCATGCTGCCCAGGACACCGCCCAGCGCGCCCTTGGACACGGCGTGGCTGATCTCCTTGCATGCACGCGCCACCACTTCGATCAAAAAGCGCAGATCGGCAGGGGTATTGTTGCTGCGGGTCTGCTCAATCAAATAGCGACTCAAGGTAACGCGGGACATGGACGGCTCCGAAGAATAGGGGGCGGAAAACCCGCGCAGTTTAGCGCGAGTCGGGACTTAATTCCTCCTATGAGACGGGATATGGAGGATTGAGTTCACGGGCTGGCGGCTCGTTTGGGTATTTCTGTTGATTGACAGGGCGCCATCGCGAGCAAGCTCGCTCCCACAATAGACCGCGTTCGTCGGAACAACCCGGTCAACTGTGGGAGCGAGCTTGCTCGCGATGAGCACACCTCAGTTCTTGTCCGGCGGCTTGCGCAGCAGGCTGAACGCCATCGCACCGAGGAACACCACGCTGAGCAGCAACACCGCCCACAGGCCGATCTTCTTCCAGTTGGTACTCACAGCCACCGGCGGCGCTTCAACCGCTGGCGTCGAGGTCGCCGTTCCGTTGACCGTTGCGGCACCCAACGTCGCCAGGCGCGACGGCTTGTAGTCCGGGATCAGCGTGGTCAGCGGCAAGCTGGCTGCCTTCGCCGTCGCACTGCCCAGTGCCAGGTTGTAGGGCGCGTCGCCGCGCGCCAGGAACACCACTTGGGTCGGGCGCACGGCAAAACGCAGGGCCGGGGCCTCGGTGCCCAGGCCGCCGCCGCGCTCGTCCACGGTCAGTTTCAATTGCTGCACGGTCTGGCCGGACAACTGCAGCTGGTTTTGCTGCACATCCTGACCGTTCTGGGTCAGGCGATAGAGCAAGCCACCGCCCATCGACTGCCACGGATGGCTGCTTTCACGGCGACCGGCCAGGGTCACCGGCGCCAGGCTGTTGGCCTGGCTCAGTTCCACCTGGACTTGCTCGATGTTCAGCCCCATCGGCAATTGCCAGGTATATTCACCCGCCTTCGTCGTGGTGCCCGCCAACGGTTGCGACCAGACCAGCGGCAGCGGCAGGCTTTCGCGGCTGGCGCTTTGCAGTTGGGCCGAGGTCAGCACCGGCGCCGAGGACGGCGAATCCCACAGCAATCGCAAGTACCGCGCCGATTGTCCGGGCAGGCTCACTTCGTGCTGCTCGACCCGCTCATCGGCGAATGTCAGCCGCGCGACCTGGCCTTCGCCCCACGCCTGCCAGTGCTGCAGGTCGTCACTGGCCTCGATGGTGAAGCGCTGGAAACCGTCGCGCTCGCTGGTCCAGTCCAGGATCAATTGTTGCAGCGGCGCCTTGATCGCGCTGGCGTCGAGCAGCCAGCCACGCAATTCCTCTTCCCCGGCTTCGAGCCGACTGGACGGCTGGACTTCCACCAGCGTGCCGTTGGCGTTCGATTGCACACGTACGCTGGGCGCGCGTTCACTGTCGTCGGCAGCGTTGTACAGCGGAAACCACTTCACATCGGTCAGGGTGCGATTCTCCCGGCTCTGGGCCGATTCGCGCACCAATGCATAGGCCTGGGCCTGGCCGGCGGCGTTGAACACCCGCACGTCACTCAGGTCGGTTTGCCGAGCCCGCAATTGGACATCCAGCGGCAACGCCAGGCGATACCACGGGCCTTCACCGCTCAAGGCCAACGGCACCTGATGGGCGAAGTCTTGCGGCTGCTCCGGTGCCGCAGCCGCCAAGGCCACCCACAACCCCATCAGGCCCAGCCCGATTCGACTCAACTTGCGACTCAAGACGACACTCCCTCACTGACAGGCATCGGCGGCTCGGCATCCACGGCCGGCTCCGGGCGCTTGGGTGGCAGCGGCGCAAAATAGCCGACCACCAGCAGCAAGACACCCACGCCAATAAACGACACGATCCGCGCCAGACCGCCGCGGTTACTCAATTCGACGAAGAACAACTTGGCCACGACCACGGCGATCAACACCGCGCCGACCAGCCACACTTCCCGGCGATGGCGCAGGTGCCCGCCGATCATCAGGCCCAGGGCAATCAAGGTCCAGACGATGGACAAGCCGGCCTGCACGAACATCGAGTCGAGCAGCGCATCCAGCTCGTACGGCACACCCATCCACTGGTGGGCCGTACGCATCACCAGGGCCGTGAAGAACGCGAACAGCGACACACCGGCGATCAATTGGGCGACGTACCCGATGCGGCTCCAACGGTTCGTCGATTGCTCCACCGCGTTGCGCGCCCACACATAGATACCGAACAAGGCGAACAGCAGGCCCAGCTCCAGAGGATTGAGCAACGGCACATAAGGCAGTGGCTCGGAGTTGCCGTCACTGAAGGTGTTGGTCAGCCAGAACCAACCGAGCATCAACAGTGCCATGGGTGCCGCCGCGTAGACGCGATATTCGCGCGGTTGGGCCGAAACCGGCCATGGCAAGGTACGCGGCGTGGCCATCAACACGAGGTAAAGGCCTGGCAGGATTGCCCAGGCCAGCCAGCGCCAGGCGTTGTACTGTTCGGACAGCAACAGCAGGCCGTAACGCAGCTCCAGCATCAACACCGTCATCAGCAACCAGCAACCGAGCACGTGGGCGGTACTGCGCGCCCGGGCCGGGAGCATCGGCGCCAGGCGCTTGAGCGAAAAGAAGTGCACGGCAAATATTGCCAGCCAGGCAAACCAGCCGAAATCCGCCGCCGGGTGATAGTGGCTGTGCCCCGTTGCCACCAGCACGCAGCCCGCCGCCGGAATCAACAAGGTGCACAGCAGCCCCAGCGCCGGCCATTTCAAGCGCAGGGCCAGAACTGTCCACACCGCCACGCTGATCGCCGCGACCAGCAGCAGCCAGCTGCCTTGCAGGTTCGCCGGAGCAAAACGCAGCACCTCGCTGACCCACGCGAGCGCCCACCAGCCGGCGCCCCAGATCAGCAACAGCTCGGACAGGCGTTGCAAGCTCAGGACGTCCAGTTCCTGCGCGGCGTGTGCCCGTTGCAATCGCCAGGCGCCGACCAATGCCGCCAATCCCAGCACCAGCGGTGTCCAGAAACCACTGTGGGCCAAGGGTCGCAGACCTTCGGACTGAAGAGGCCCAAGCAGGAACGGCCCAGCCGCCAGGAACGCTGCGCCGCCCAACAGTTGCAGCAACAGGCCGAAGACAAAGCTCACGCGTTGCTTCAAGTACAGGCTCAGCCAGATGATCAACAAGCCGCTGGCCGCCCATACGCCGCTCGCCGTTTGCCACGGCAGGACGAACAACACCGCGAGATTGATCAGCACCAGCCCCGCCAATAGCACCACCGACAGGCCGCGCAACAGCCGGGGATCGTTGCGCACCATGTCGTCGCGAGCCGCCAACAGCATCCCGCCAATCAACGCCAGGCCGATCAGCGAGGCGCTGAGCAGTCCGTTCCAGCCGGCATTCAACACCGCCGAATCTCCATCGGCGCCTTGCAGGCGCATCAGGAACAGCGCGCCGCCCAACAGTTGCACCGCGAACGCGGTAAACAGAAAGGCCCGTGATTGCAGGCGCAGACCAATGAACAGCGTCGCCAGGCCGGCGAAGGCCCAGGCGATGGCGGTGCCGTGGGTAAAGAAGAACAGCGGTGCCAGCAAGTAAAGGAAGCCCAACCCCAACACCGCCAACACAGGCTGAGCCTGACGCTCCCAGCTTGCGACATGGCCGGGCTCGGCCTTGTGCAGTTGATAGAAGCTGAACAGCAAGGCACAACCGAGCATCAACGCGCCCAGCCACGACCCCTCCAGCAGGCTGCCTTCACCTGCATGCAATTCGCTGACGAAGGCCAGCGCCGAACCCAATTGCAGCAACAGGGCAAAGATTCGTGCGAAGGGTCGCTGTTGGCGCAGGCCCAGCCAGAAAATCCCGGCGCCTTCCACCGCCCAGGCTGCAGCAGTCCAACGGGCATCGAGGCCTAGCGGAATCGCCAGACTGCCGAAAATCACGCCCAAGGCGAGGCAGGTTTCAGCCAACAATACAGCGCGACCACCCATCAATACGCGGGCCAGCCCCATGTAGATCATGCCCAGGGCCAAGGCACTGAACGCTGCGGCGAATTCCAGGTGTTGCACCAAGGCGAACTGCAAGCCGAAGCCAACCAGCGGCGGGCCGAACAGCATGCTGCCGTCCACGTAATCGCCCTTGCGCGCCGACCAGCGCAGCATGGCGTCGCGGCTGTCATCTTCAGGCGCGTCGCTCATTTCCAGCAGCTTGCGCCGGGTAAACAACAAGCCGATCGCCAGGTACACCAGGAAGAAAACGATGAGGAAGGGTTCGGTGCTCCACAGCAGTTCCGGCGTATAGGAGCGCAAGCCCCAGGCGAAACCGATGCCGAACGTGCCGACGAAGCCGATCAGGTTGAGCATCCGCCAGGCCTTGAACCAAGCGATTGCGAGGATGCCGGCGTTGAGCAGGATGAAATAGCTGAACAGCGCGACATGGTTACCGCTGCCGGTGGAGGTCAGGATCGGTGCGGCAAAGCCGCCCAGCGCCGCAGCCGCCGCCAGGCCCATGGCGTTCTGGGTCACTGCCAGGATCGCCGAGAACACAGTGACCGCGACCAGCAGCCCCAAGGCAGCCTTGGAATCGAGCAACGGATGCAGGCGCATGGCGGCGAACACCGTCAGGTACAACACGGCGATCCCGGTCCCCTGCAGCATCAGCGCATAACTGCTGTTGCGTTGGCGCAACCACCAACCCAGGCCCAGCAGGCCCAAGGCGCTGGCCGCAACGCCGGCGTAGCGCAATTCGATCGGCACCACCATGCCTTCGGTGGCGTAGCGCAGCAGGAAAGCCAGGCCGAGGAACAACAACACCACGCCGACCCGCAGCACGGTGTTGCCGCCGAACAACCAGTCGCGCGCGCCGATGAGGGCGCGGTCGAACAGATTCGGGCCACGGGGAGCCGCAGGCGCAGGCGCCGTCGGTTCAAGGGGCAACGGCGCAAAATCGCGATTGGCGCGACGGCTGGAAGCGGCTGGCGCAGGGCTCCAGATTTCGTCAGGCAACGGCTGGCTGGCCTGGGTGCTCATCACGGAGACGGGTTCGAGGTCTGGCGGCAATTCCCAGACGAGGTCCGGCTCGGTGCGCGTTTCGGGTTTTGCAGCCTGTGGCGCGATGACCTCGGCCGCCGGCGCCGGATCACTCGGCTGGGCGGCCTTGCCGCGTTCGAGAACCGCCAGCCGCGCTTCCAGGGTGAGCAGACTCTGCTGGGCCTCTTGCAGCAGGATCTGCTGTTTGGCCGCCTGGATGCCAAGGCGCCCCAGCCGAAACGACTGGGCGATGCCGAGCCCGACCAACGCACCTATCAGCGCATCGGCGAACGACTCGTCCACCACCCAGCCAAGAGCCAGGCCCAACAGTGTCAAAATCCATTGCATATGGTCGATATCCCTAAGCGGCCCGTTGCGGGCATGACCGGGTGATGCAGTGCCTGACTCAGTCTAGTGGAAAACCCCCAAACCCTGTGGGAGCGAGCTTGCTCGCGATGCAGTGTGTCAGGCGACATTGATGTTGCCTGACAGGCTGCTATCGCGAGCAAGCTCGCTCCCACATGGAATGGTTGGCATTTCCAGTACCGAGTCCGGCCGCACAACCCCGGCGAATCTGGCGCTTAGTATATCGACGAAGCCCAACCGCCGTTGGGCTTCGCTCACATTTCTTGCAACGTTTACTCCAGCGCCTTCCAGATGTCGGTGGCGTATTCGCGGATGGTCCGGTCAGAGGAGAACCAGCCCATGCGCGCGGTATTGAGCACCGCCGAGCGCCACCATTGCTTGGAGTCGTGCCACTTCTCTTCGACCTTGGCCTGGGCGTTCCAGTACGCGTCGAAATCGGCACAGACCAGGAAGCGGTCGTAATCCACCAGCGAATCCACCAGCCCGGTGTAGCGCATCGGGTCATCCGGCGAGAAGACGCCACCACGAATCGCTTGCAATACATCGCCAAGGCGATGGGACGCGGCGATGTCCGGCGCGGCGCTGAATTCACCGTTGCGCTTGCGCGCTTCCACCTGCTCGGCGGTCAGGCCGAAGATGAACATATGGTCACCGCCGACACGCTCGTGCATTTCCACGTTGGCGCCGTCCATGGTGCCGATGGTCAGCGCGCCGTTGAGGCCGAACTTCATGTTGCTGGTGCCCGAGGCTTCGAAACCGGCCGTGGAAATCTGCTCCGACAAGTCCGCCGCCGGGATGATGCTTTCGGCCAGGCTGACGTTGTAGTTGGGCAGGAACACCACTTTGAGCAAGCCGCGCACGGTCGGGTCGTTGTTCACCACCCGGGCGATGTCGTTGGTCAGCTTGATGATCAGCTTGGCCTGGTGATAACTGGCGGCGGCCTTGCCGGCGAAGATTTTCACCCGCGGCACCCAGTCCACTTCCGGCTCGGCACGAATCGCCTGGTACAGCGCCACAGTGTGCATCAGGTTGAGCAACTGACGCTTGTATTCGTGGATCCGCTTGACCTGCACGTCGAACATCGCCGCCGGGTTGACGGCGATGCCCAGCCGCTCGTGGATCAGGTAGGCCAGGGCTTTCTTGCTGTGCAGGCGCTGTTCGGCGAACTGCTTGCGAAACGCCGGTTTGTCGGCGAACGGCTCCAGCTCGATCAGGCGCTCCTCGGGATTGTCGAGCACGCTCGGGCCAAGGGCGTCGACCATCATCGAGGTCAATTCGGCGTTGGCCTGGAACAACCAGCGGCGGAAGGTGATGCCGTTGGTCTTGTTGTTGATTCGCTCCGGATAGAGCTTGTGCAGCTCGGAGAACACCGTGCTGCGCATCAGTTGGGTATGCAACCCGGACACGCCGTTGACGCTGTGGGAACCGAGGAACGCCAGGTTACCCATGCGTACCCGGCGGCCGTTGTCCTCTTCGATCAACGACACCGAGCGCAGCACGTCGAAATCGTGCACGCCCTTGGCCCGCAGCGAATCGATGTGCTGGGCGTTGATCAGGTAGATGATCTGCATGTGCCGGGGCAACATCCGCTCCATCAGCCCCACCGGCCAGGTTTCCAGGGCTTCGGGCAGCAGCGTGTGGTTGGTGTAGGACAACGTGTCCTGGGTGATCTGCCAGGCCGCGTCCCACGCGACGTCGTAGACGTCCACCAATTGGCGCATCAGCTCGGCCACGGCAATGGACGGGTGCGTATCGTTGAGCTGGATCGCCGCGTGATCGCCCAGGGTCAGCACCGAGGTGTGCATGTTGCGATGGCGGCGCAGCAAATCCTGCAGCGAGGCGGCGACGAAGAAATACTCCTGGCGAAGGCGCAATTCCTGGCCGGCCTCGGTGCTGTCGGCCGGGTACAAGACGCGGGAAATACTCTCGGCCCGGGCCACTTCCGCCACGGCGCCGAGGTGGTCGCCGGCATTGAAGCGCTCCAGGTGCAGGTCTTCCACGGCCCGGGCGCGCCACAAGCGCAGGGTGTTGACACTGGCACCGCGCCAGCCCACCACCGGCGTGTCATAGGCAATGGCGCGCACGGTTTCGGCCGGAGACCAGACCTGACGAGTCTTGCCGTTGTCGTCCGTCACGGTTTCAACGCTGCCACCAAAGCCGATCGGGTAGACCACTTCCGGCCGCTCGAACTCCCACGGGTTGCCGAAATCCAGCCAGTGCTCGGTCTGCTCCTGCTGCCAGCCGTCGACAATCGCCTGGCGGAACAAGCCGTGCTCATACCGAATACCGTAGCCATGGCCGGCGATGCCCAGTGTCGACATGCTCTCCATGAAGCACGCCGCCAGGCGACCGAGGCCACCGTTGCCCAAGGCCGCGTCGGGCTCCAGCAGGCGGATGCGTTCCAGGTCGACGCCCAGCTCGGTCAGGGCCTCGCGCGCCGTGTCCAGCAGGCCTAGGTTGCTCAGGCTGTCGTAGAGCAAGCGACCGATGAGGAATTCCAGGGAGAGGTAGTAGACGCGCTTCTGGCCCTTGCGGTAGATCTGCCGCGTGTGGTCCATCCAGTGTTCGACCATGTGGTCGCGGGCGGCAAGGGCTATGGCTTCGAACCAATCGTGATCAAACGCATGATCGGGGTCCTTGCCGACGGCATAAGTGAGTTTGGTCAACACGGCGTCGCGAAATGCCGCAACCTCAGCTTCGCGAACAAGTGGTTCTTGAGTCATTGATGAGACCTCGAACGAGCATGGAATTGTCTGAGCCTAGTCGGTCTGACAGACGGTACAGGCTCTTGGTTCGGTGGTTTTTCCCCTGGTGCCGGAGAATCGTCGCCAAGGAATTGCCGATGGACGAATGAATGCAGGGGCCGTGCCGGTACAGGCGGGTTTTGTCGGGACGCAAAAAAAACCGGCAGATGGTCGTTCAAAATTTCACCAGTCCCGGTATGATCGCGCGCCCTGATGCATGCTGGTAAACCGTGATGATGAAGCCCAACCTGATCGCCGCCGCGGAGATCGACCGACTCGATACCTGGGCCAAGTACTCCGCCCCGATGTGCGGTTCCTGCGTGTCGAGCTGCTGTACCCTGCCGGTGGAGGTCAAGATCAAGGACCTGATCCGGATTGGCATCGTCGATGAGTTCGAACTGGGCGACCCGCCAAAAAACATCGCCAAGCGCCTGCAAAAGGAAGGGATCGTCGAGCGCTACAACCAGAAGTCGGAAATCTTCACGTTGCAACGCATGAGCAACAACGACTGCCTGTATCTGGACCGCAAGAGCCGGTTGTGCACCATTTACGAGAAGCGCCCGGACACCTGCCGCAATCATCCACGGGTCGGGCCACGGCCGGGCTATTGCGCGTACAAGCCCAAGGAAGTGGAACGCGAGCGGAATCCGCGGACGTTGGATCGGTTTTGATCTATTGCTGATTCAGCAGCGCCTGAACCGTCGCCATCGCGAGCAAGCTCGCTCCCACAGTTGATTTTCAGCGGATACAGATTTTGTGTCCGACATAAATCCACTGTGGGAGCGAGCTTGCTCGCGATGGGGCCCTACAGGCGCCACATAAAATCCCAGGCACAAAAAAACGCCCCCGGTCTCGCAACCGGGGGCGTTTTTCATTCAGCCGAGGCTAAAGCAATCAGGCCTTGGCTTTCTTGGCGGCGCGGGTACGCTCGCTTTCGTCCAGGATCTTCTTGCGCAGGCGGATCGACTTCGGCGTCACTTCGCACAGCTCGTCGTCCTGGATGAATTCCAGGGCCTGTTCCAGGGTGAAGCGAACAGGTGGAACCAGGGCGATGGTTTCGTCTTTGCCCGAAGCGCGCATGTTGTCGAGCTTCTTGCCCTTGGTAGGGTTCACGCCCAGGTCGTTGTCACGGCTGTTCAGACCAACGATCTGGCCACCGTAGATTTCCTGGCCGTGTTCAACGAACAGCTTGCCACGCGCCTGGAGGGTTTCCAGGGAGTAGGTCAGTGCCTTGCCGGTTTCAACCGAAACCAGAACGCCGTTCTGGCGACCGGACATGTCGCCCGACTTCATCACGTCGTAACGGTCGAAGATCGAGGTCAGGATGCCAGCACCGTTGGTCAGGGTCAGGAACTGGTTACGGAAACCGATCAGACCGCGAGCAGGGATGTTGTATTCCAGGCGTACACGGCCCTTGCCATCCGGCACCATGTTGGTCAGGTCGCCCTTACGCAGGCCCATCTCTTCCATCACCTTGCCCTGGGATTCTTCCGGCAGGTCGATGGTGACGTTTTCGAACGGTTCGTGCTTCACGCCGTCAACCAGGCGGATGATCACTTCCGGACGACCTACAGCCATTTCGAAGCCTTCGCGACGCATGGTTTCGATCAGTACCGAGAGGTGCAGTTCGCCACGGCCGGAGACCTTGAACTTGTCAGCCGAGTCGCCTTCTTCAACGCGCAGTGCAACGTTGTACAGCAGCTCCTTGTCCAGACGCTCCTTGATGTTACGGGACGTCACGAACTTGCCTTCTTTACCGCAGAATGGCGAGTCGTTTACCTGGAAGGTCATGGAAACGGTTGGCTCGTCGACGGTCAACGGCTTCATCGCTTCAACGGTGTCCGGGTGGCACAGGGTGTCGGAGATGAACAGCGAGTCCAGGCCGCTGATGCAGACGATGTCGCCGGCAGCCGCTTCTTCGACGTCTACACGGTGCAGACCGTGGTGACCCATCAGCTTCAGGATACGACCGTTGCGACGCTTGCCATCGGCGCCGATAGCCACGACTGGAGTGTTCGGCTTGACGCGACCACGGGCGATACGGCCAACACCGATAACACCCAGGAAGCTGTTGTAGTCCAGTGCGGAGATTTGCATCTGGAACGGACCGTCACGGTCGACTTTCGGCGCAGGTACGTTGTCGACGATCGACTGGTACAGCGGGGTCATGTCTTCAGCCATGTCGGTGTGGTCCAGACCGGCAATACCGTTCAGGGCCGAGGCGTAGACGACTTTGAAGTCCAGCTGTTCTTCGGTGGCGCCCAGGTTGTCGAACAGGTCGAAGATCTGGTCCAGGACCCAGTCCGGACGCGCGCCTGGACGGTCAACCTTGTTGATGCACACGATCGGACGCAGGCCGGCTTCGAAGGCCTTCTTGGTCACGAAACGGGTTTGCGGCATAGGGCCGTCCTGGGCGTCGACCAGCAGCAGCACGGAGTCGACCATCGACATCACGCGCTCTACTTCACCACCGAAGTCGGCGTGGCCCGGGGTGTCCACGATGTTGATGTGGTAGCCGTTCCAGTTGATGGCGGTGTTTTTCGCCAGGATGGTAATACCGCGCTCTTTTTCCTGGTCGTTGGAGTCCATCACGCGCTCGTCGTTGAGCTCGTTGCGCTCCAGGGTGCCGGATTGACGCAAGAGTTTGTCTACCAGGGTGGTCTTACCATGGTCAACGTGAGCAATGATGGCGATGTTGCGTAGATTTTCGATCACTTGTGTATCTCGATCAGAGGATTCGGTGTGCTGACAGGTCGTGGCAGCGATTTACAGTAGAGTCCGACAGTTACAGCGTGTCGGCGGCGTCGGGGGGCCGGTGACGCAGGCCACAGGCAAACAGCCCCGGGCACTTAGCTCGGTCGATAAACGCGCACATTGGCATGCCCCTCACTGAGCAAATGGTGGGCATGCAGGCGACTCATCACGCCTTTGTCGCAATACAGCAGGTACTGGCGAGTAGGGTCCAGTTCCTTGAAACGCGCGTTCACTGCATAGAACGGCATCGTTTGTACCTCGACGCCGGCGACGCTCAGCGGGTCGTCTTCAGCATCGTCCGGATGACGGATGTCGATGATGATCTGACCGGCCAGCGCTTCGCCGACTTCTTCAATCTGGATGTCCTGGCCCAATTCGTCGATGACCCGATCGATCGGTACCAGCCTGGCGTTCTCGATCGCGCGTTCGAGTACCGCCATGTCGAATTCTTTCTCTTCGTGTTCCACGCGACCGCGCTTGGCCGCCGTCTTCGGATTGACCGAGATGACCCCGCAATACTCCGGCATGTGCCGGGCAAAATCGACGGTGCCGATCTCGTTGGCCGTGTCGATGATGTCCTGCTTGTGGCTGGCGATCAGCGGACGCAGCACGAGTTTCTCGGTCACGCAGTCGATCACCGACAGGTTCGGCAACGTCTGGCTCGATACCTGGGAAATCGCCTCGCCGGTCACCAGCGCGTCGATGTGCAGGCGGTCGGCGATGCTCGTCGCGGCACGCAACATCATACGCTTCAAAATGACGCCCATATGACTGTTATCGACTTTGCCGAGAATCTCGCCCAGGACTTCTTCGAACGGCACGCTCACAAATAACACGCGTTGGGAGCTGCCGTACTTCTTCCAGATGAAGTGCGCCACTTCCATTACGCCCAATTCGTGGGCGCGCCCGCCGAGATTGAAGAAGCAGAAATGGCTCATCAGGCCGCGACGCATGATCTGGTAGGCGGCGACGGTGGAGTCGAAACCACCGGACATCAACACCAGCGTCTGCTCCAACGAGCCCAGCGGGTATCCACCGATGCTGTCGTGCTGGCTGTGGATCACGAACAACCGCTGGTCGCGAATCTCGATGCGCACTTCAATTTCAGGATCCTTCAAGGAGATCCCGGCGGCGCCGCACTGCCGGCGCAACTGGCTGCCGACATAACGTTCCACGTCCATCGAACTGAACGGGTGCTTGCCGGCGCGCTTGCAGCGTACCGAAAAGATCTTGCCGGCCAGCGCATCACCATAATGGAGCATGCATTTGGCGAGGATGTCGTCGAAGTCCCCCAGCGGGTATTCGTCGACCTGCAGGAAATGCGCGATGCCTGGCATGCAGCTCAGACGCTCGGTCATTTCCTTCAGCAGCTTGGGTTCGCTGACGCGGGTTTCCAGTTCGAGGTTGTCCCACACGCCATTCACCACCACGGCCGGGTCCAGGTCACGGAGCACGGCACGGATGTTCTTGGCCAACTGGCGGATGAAACGCATCCGTACCGGGCGGCTCTTGATGGTGATCTCGGGGAAGACTTTTACGATTAGTTTCATGAAAACAGCGCGCGAACGGCCAGCCGAAAAAGGGGGGCGCGGATTATAGCGGAAATTGCTCAAGGTTTAACCAGTTAATGTGCAGATGGTTTTGCATGCACCAAAACAGGTCATTATTGATTGACGGCGCCACATTGCAGTGCGTTATTGTCCGACAATCTTGGATTTACGCCTTTAAAAGCGTGGATTTGGTGCAAAAAACCCATGGTGGGGCACTGGCATGCAATTTGCTCCCTTGTGAGGCAGGTTGCCTTGGCAGAGTATTCGCGCCGGCATCACCCATATCTAAGGGCACTCCACTACCCGCCCGAAGCCACCCGGAGGACATATGTCGAAGTCGGTTCAACTCATCAAAGATCATGACGTCAAGTGGATTGATCTGCGCTTCACTGACACCAAAGGCACTCAACATCACGTGACCATGCCGGCCCGTGATGCACTGGACGACGAATTCTTCGAAATCGGCAAGATGTTCGACGGTTCCTCCATCTCCGGCTGGAAAGGCATCGAAGCCTCCGACATGATCCTGATGCCGGACGACAGCACTGCCGTCCTGGACCCGTTCACCGAAGAGCCGACCCTGATCCTGGTCTGCGACATCATCGAACCTTCGACCATGCAAGGCTATGACCGCGACCCACGCGCCATCGCCCACCGTGCCGAGGAATACCTGAAGTCCACCGGTATTGGCGACACCGCTTTCTTCGGTCCAGAGCCCGAATTCTTCATCTTCGACTCGGTCAAGTTCAAGTCCGACATCTCCGGCTCCATGTTCAAGATCTTCTCCGAACAAGGTTCGTGGATGTCCGACCAGGACGTGGAAGGCGGCAACAAAGGCCACCGTCCAGGCATCAAGGGTGGCTACTTCCCGGTTCCACCGTTCGACTTCGACCACGAAATCCGTACCTCCATGTGCAACGCACTGGAAGAAATGGGCCAGACCGTCGAAGTTCACCACCACGAAGTGGCGACTGCCGGCCAGAACGAAATCGGCGTGAAATTCAACACGCTGGTGAAGAAGGCTGACGAAGTACAGACCCTGAAGTACTGCGTACACAACGTTGCCGACGCCTACGGCCGCACCGCGACCTTCATGCCGAAGCCTCTGTACGGCGACAACGGTTCGGGCATGCACGTGCACATGTCGATCTCCAAGGACGGCAAGAACACCTTTGCTGGCGAAGGTTATGCCGGCCTGTCGGACACCGCCCTGTACTTCATCGGCGGCATCATCAAGCACGGCAAGGCCCTGAACGGCTTCACCAACCCGTCGACCAACTCCTACAAGCGTCTGGTGCCAGGCTTCGAAGCCCCGGTGATGCTGGCCTACTCGGCTCGCAACCGTTCCGCCTCGATCCGTATTCCTTACGTGAACAGCCCGAAAGCCCGCCGCATCGAAGCGCGCTTCCCGGATCCGGCTGCCAACCCTTACCTGGCCTTCGCTGCACTGATGATGGCTGGCCTGGACGGTATCCAGAACAAGATCCACCCTGGCGATGCCGCTGACAAGAACCTGTATGACCTGCCGCCTGAAGAGGCCAAGGAAATCCCACAGGTTTGTGGCAGCCTGAAAGAAGCCCTGGAAGAGCTGGACAAGGGCCGTGCGTTCCTGACCAAGGGCGGCGTATTCAGCGATGACTTCATCGACGCTTACATCGCACTGAAAAGCGAAGAAGAAATCAAGGTTCGCACCTTCGTACACCCACTGGAATACGAGCTGTACTACAGCTGCTGATCCAGTAAGCGCCGCCACGCACGGCGTGAGTTAAAGAGAGGCCTCCTTCGGGAGGCCTTTTTTATGGGCGCAGGTTACGTGCATGATGATGCGCCGCTTCCCTCACAAGACGAGATTGCCAATGACTTCCCGCTTGAAGATTTGCCTCGCCCTGTCTGCAGCACTGCTATGTTCCACAGCCGAGGCCAACAACGCCCCCGAAGCGCTGACCCCGCTGCTCAATGCCATCGGCGAACGCCTGCAGATCGCCGATCAAGTGGCGCTGAGCAAATGGGACAGCGGCAAACCCGTGGAAGACCGTCAGCGCGAACGTGAAGTCATTGCCGCCGCCGTAGCCCAGGCGCCGATCTACAAGCTGAGCGGTGAAACCGTGGAAACGTTTTTCGCCGCCCAGATAGAGGCCAACAAATTTATCCAATACGTCAACTTGTCCGACTGGGCCCTGGAGGGCAAGGCACCGGATCTGCCACGCCCGGACCTGGTGGGCGAGATCCGCCCCAAACTCGACCGCCTGCAAAAGCGCCTGCTGCAGCAACTGGCCGACTTCGCGCCCTACCGCACCGACCCGCAGTGTCCGCAATGGCTGGCCCGTGCCACTCACCACAACAAGCAGCACCCGATACACCGGCTGGCCCTGATCCGGGCAACCGCCGGGCTCTGTATCTCCCCGAAATCCTGAGCCACCTCCCTTCCCCTGTGGGAGCGGGCTTGCTCGCGAAAGCGGTGTGTCAGCTTGCATCAATATCGACTGCGCCGCCGCCTTCGCGAGCAAGCCCGCTCCCACAGAGGATGTAAGCAGCACAACAATTTGGGCCAGCCATCCACCCTGGCCTATGCTGCACCCATCACTTTTAGTTTTCGGTCGATTTTCCCATGGGTCGCAGTTTTTCAATCCTGCTCTTGTTGCTGCTGACGCTGCCCGCCGCCGCGCAGATCTACAAATACACCGACGCCGACGGCAACACCGCCTACAGCAACCAGCCGCCTGACGGGGTACCGGCTCAAGCCGTGGAATTACCACCGCTCAACAGCGTTGAAACCCAGGCCCCGATCAACCCCGACACACCCCCAACGCCAGAAAACACCAACGCGCCGCGCAAAGCCTACGAGCTGTTGGAGCTGACCGACATCCCCACCGAAGAGGCCCTGCGTGCCAACAACGGCACTTTCACCGTCAGCGTTAGGTCGCAACCACGCTTGCAGAGCCCACATCTGTTCAGGTTGCTGCTCGACGGCCAGCCTTACGGCCAGCCGAGCAACGTGCCGCGCCTGCAACTGGTGAATATCGATCGCGGCGAGCACAGTCTGGCGGTCCAGGTAATCGACGGGGAACGTCTCGTGCAGCAGAGCGAAACCGTCACCTTCACCGTGCAGCGAGTGCACCTGCCATGATTCGCCCGCTGGTCGCCCTTGGCCTGTTGCTGATCGCAATGCCTGGCCTGGCGCAGGTCTACACCTACATCGACGCCCAGG
Source organism: Pseudomonas sp. HB05 (assembly GCF_016756915.1). Lineage (NCBI taxonomy): Bacteria > Pseudomonadati > Pseudomonadota > Gammaproteobacteria > Pseudomonadales > Pseudomonadaceae > Pseudomonas > Pseudomonas sp. HB05. The sequence continues at coordinate 11,561 of NZ_JAESPG010000004.1, read as the reverse complement.
GCAATCGCGTCTTCACCGACCAGCCACGCCCCGGCAATGCCAGGAAAGTACAACTGCCGCCCGGTAATCGCATGCCGACACCCGCCGCCGGCATCAACTCGACAATGCCGGTCGAATCGCCACAACCCGAGCCCTTGTTCCGTTACGAGATGCTCCGACTGTTGATTCCCGAACCGGACGCCACGATACGCAGCACCGCCGGGGAGCTGATCGTCACCGCGACCAGCGAACCCGGCCTGCAAAGAGGCCACCGCTACCGTCTGCTGCTGGACGGCAAGCCCACCGCAGAGCCAGGGCCCAGTCCGGTATTTGCCTTGAAAAACATCGACCGGGGCACCCACCATCTGGCAGTGGAAATCCTGGATGAGCAAGGCCGTATCGTCGAACGCACCGCCAACCAACCCTTCCACATGCAACGCATGTCCCTGGCGCAGAAGCGCCGCGTCAAGCCCTGCGCCATAGCCGACTATGGCCAGCGTCCCGAATGCCCCCTTGCTGAAAAACCCGAAGAAGAAAAACCCAGCATCCTGCCGTTCTTCTAAAGCCGCCCAGGGTCGCGCACTATATTGGTGCAATACGCTGCACGCTACCCAGTTTCAAATCCCATTTTGGTTCGAAAGTACCCGAAAAAGCTGGCAGAACGCCACGCAACTGGGCGAATAAAGGCCTTTTGAGGCTCTAAACGCTTCTTTTCGGAGCCTTGGTTTGGTTTTTGCATTTTGCTGGTATCAGCGCATTAACCGCGCGCGCGATTTGGGGGCCTGCCCTCGATCGCTACGCTTTAAAAGAGGTCCTGATGACCATTAGCGACGCACTACACCGCTTGCTGCTCGACAATCTCACCACCGCGACCATCCTGCTCGACGCCGAACTGCGCCTTGAGTACATGAACCCGGCGGCGGAGATGCTCCTGGCCGTCAGCGGCCAGCGCAGCCATGGGCAGTTCATCAGCGAACTGTTTACCGAGTCCGCCGAAGCGCTCAATTCCCTGCGCCAGGCCGTGGAACAGGCGCATCCGTTCACCAAGCGCGAAGCGATGCTGACCGCCCTGACCGGCCAGACGCTGACCGTCGACTACGCCGTAACGCCAATCCTGAACAACCACGCGACGCTGCTGTTGTTGGAAGTCCATCCCCGTGATCGCCTGCTGCGCATCACCAAGGAAGAGGCGCAGATCTCCAAGCAGGAAACCAGCAAGATGCTGGTGCGCGGCCTCGCCCACGAGATCAAGAATCCGCTCGGCGGCATTCGCGGCGCGGCACAGCTGCTTGCCCGGGAACTGCCGGAAGAGAGCCTCAAGGACTACACCAACGTCATCATCGAAGAAGCCGACCGCCTGCGAAACCTGGTGGACCGCATGCTCGGCTCGAACAAGCTGCCCTCGCTGGCGTTGTGCAACGTCCACGAAGTCTTGGAACGCGTCAGCAGCCTGGTCGAAGCCGAAAGCCAGGGCTGCATCACGTTGGTGCGCGACTATGACCCGAGCATTCCCGACGTCTTGATCGACCGCGAACAGATGATCCAGGCGGTGCTGAACATCGTGCGCAACGCCATGCAGGCCATCAGCAGCCAGAACGAGCTGCGCCTGGGTCGCATCAGCCTGCGCACCCGAGCCATGCGCCAGTTCACCATCGGCCATGTGCGCCATCGCCTGGTGACCAAGATCGAGATCATCGACAACGGCCCAGGCATTCCCCAGGAACTGCAGGAAACCATCTTCTTTCCCATGGTCAGCGGCCGCCCGGACGGTACCGGGCTGGGGCTGTCCATCACCCAGAACATCATCAGTCAGCATCAGGGCTTGATCGAATGTGAAAGCCACCCCGGCCACACCACTTTCTCGATCTTCCTGCCACTGGAACAAGGAGCCACATCGACATGAGCCGTAGTGAAACCGTGTGGATCGTCGATGACGACCGTTCTATCCGCTGGGTCCTGGAAAAAGCCTTGCAACAGGAAGGCATGACCACCCAGAGCTTCGACAGCGCCGACGGGGTGATGAGCCGCCTGGCCCGTCAGCAGCCGGACGTCATCATCTCCGACATCCGCATGCCCGGCGCCAGTGGCCTGGACCTGCTGGCGCGGATTCGCGAGCAGCACCCACGGCTGCCGGTGATCATCATGACCGCCCACTCCGACCTGGACAGCGCCGTCGCGTCCTACCAGGGCGGTGCGTTCGAATACTTGCCCAAGCCGTTCGATGTCGACGAAGCCGTGTCCCTGGTCAAGCGCGCCAACCAGCACGCCCAGGAACAACAAGGCCTGGAAGAAGTGCCGGCCCTGGCCCGCACGCCGGAAATCATCGGCGAAGCGCCGGCGATGCAGGAAGTGTTTCGCGCCATCGGCCGCCTGAGCCATTCCAATATCACCGTGTTGATCAACGGCGAGTCGGGCACTGGTAAGGAATTGGTTGCCCACGCCCTGCACCGCCACAGCCCGCGGGCGGCGTCGCCGTTTATTGCGTTGAACATGGCGGCGATCCCGAAGGACCTGATGGAATCCGAGCTGTTCGGCCATGAGAAAGGCGCGTTCACTGGTGCCGCCAACCTGCGACGCGGACGTTTCGAGCAAGCCGACGGTGGCACGCTGTTCCTCGATGAAATCGGCGACATGCCCGCTGACACCCAGACTCGCTTGCTGCGCGTACTGGCCGATGGCGAGTTCTATCGAGTAGGCGGGCATACACCGGTCAAGGTCGATGTACGGATCATCGCCGCGACCCACCAGAACCTGGAAACCCTGGTCCACGCCGGCAAGTTCCGGGAAGACTTGTTCCATCGCCTGAACGTGATCCGTATCCATATTCCGCGCCTGGCGGACCGTCGCGAAGACATCCCGACCCTCGCCCGGCACTTCCTCGGCCGCGCGGCCCAGGAACTGGCGGTCGAGCCCAAGCTGCTCAAGAACGAAACCGAGGAATACCTCAAGAACCTGCCATGGCCCGGCAACGTCCGTCAGTTGGAGAACACTTGCCGTTGGATCACGGTGATGGCGTCGGGTCGCGAAGTGCATATCAGCGACCTGCCACCGGAACTGTTGAGCCTGCCACAGGATTCGGCGCCGGTGACCAACTGGGAACAGGCCCTGCGCCAGTGGGCTGACCAGGCGCTGGCCCGCGGCCAATCGAGCCTTCTGGACAGCGCCGTGCCGAGCTTCGAACGCATCATGATCGAAACCGCTCTCAAGCACACCGCCGGCCGCCGCCGCGACGCCGCCGTGCTGCTGGGCTGGGGCCGCAATACCTTGACCCGCAAGATCAAGGAATTGGGGATGAAGGTTGATGGCGGGGATGATGACGAGGGGGATGAGGGCTGATCAGCCTTTGACCCTTCGCTGAATTTGAAGGCCCAATCGCGAGCAAGCTCGCTCCCACAAGGTTTTGCGGTGTTGCGACTATCACCGCCGTCCTGTGGGAGCGAGCTTGCTCCGGGCGGCGATCCGACGATGCTTTTAAAAGCTTCGTGCACCGCATCAATGCACTACGAACCGCAATTGCACATGCACCTCCAGCCAAAACCAATCGACCCAGTTCGAAAAAAACCGCACAAACAAAAGCAAAAGCCCCGGATTACGGGGCTTTGCGCATCTACAACAATGTTTTTGTGACAAGCCGTTTAAAACTGGCACGCCCCCTGCAATAGCTAGATCACTACCCAGTTTTGGGGACCTTGGTACAGGCAGGCCGGGGATTCCCCTCTTTTATACCGGGCTCATCTAGCCCACTGTTTTGGGGGCCTTGATACAGGCAGGTCAAGGTTTCCCTTCTTTACACCCAGGGCCCTGCGCCGAGCGCGAGCCCTCCCGTTTTGGGGACCTTGGTACAGGCAGGCCGGGGATTCCCTCTTTTATTGCTCCTGGAGACGGATCTCCAGCCGCCAGCGGTCATCGACTTCGCTGCCGGCCCACTCCCCTCGCAACGAACGCGCCGCCACCAGCGTCAGCAACAAGCCCTTGTCACTCAACCGCACCCGCCAATTCACGTCCTTGCCGTTGAGCTTGAGCTGGCCCTTCTGCGGTGACCCCTCTGCGTCGAACAACAGCGCCACCGAGCCGTCGATGATTTCCCCGTGCAACTTGGGTTCGTTGTTGAACCAGGCTACCAGCCCGCCGTTGGTGACCTCGACCTGCTGCAGCACGCTCGGCTCGGGTGTGGTCAGGCGGCCGATCATCAACCCGATCATCATGCCGAAAATCGCCAACGAGCCCATCACCCGAGGCATTAGCTTCGAACGTCGATCAGTTTGCGGCGTAGAATGCCGCTCATCTTCATCTGCGGAGCCGTGCATGTTTCACGTCATCCTTTTTCAACCGGAAATCCCGCCGAATACCGGCAACGTCATCAGGCTGTGCGCCAACAGTGGCTGCCACCTGCATTTGATCGAACCGCTGGGCTTCGACATGGACGACAAGCGCCTGCGCCGCGCCGGCCTCGACTATCACGAGTATGCCACTTTGCAGCGGCACGCCGACCTGGCCAGTTGCCTGGAGAGCCTGGGGCATCCACGCCTGTTCGCTTTCACTACCAAGGGCTCGCGGCCGTTCCATGACGCCAGCTTCGTCGCCGGTGATGCGTTCCTGTTCGGCCCCGAGAGCCGCGGCCTGCCAGCCGAAGTGCTCGACGCCCTGCCGGCGGAGCAACGCTTGCGCCTGCCGATGCGCGAAGGCTGTCGCAGCCTGAACCTGTCCAACACCGTGGCGGTAGCGGTTTACGAGGCGTGGCGGCAGAACGGCTTTCAATAACACCGCATAACAAATGTGGGAGCGGGCTTGCTCGCGAAGACGGAGTGTCAGTTGGCATCAATGTCACTGACCCATAGCCTTCGCGAGCAAGCCCGCTCCCACATTGGACTTGCGTCGACCGTTTACTGAACGGTCGCGCCGCCTTCCTCTTGCATGCGCTGCAGCTCTTGCGCGTACAGGGCATCGAAGTTCACCGGGGCCAGCATCAGGGCCGGGAACGAACCGCGGGTCACCAGGCTGTCCAGGGTTTCGCGAGCGTACGGGAACAGGATGTTGGGGCAGAACGCGCCCAGGGTGTGGCTCATCGAAGCGGCATCGAGGTTCTTGATCAGGAAGATCCCGGCCTGTTGCACTTCGGCGATAAAAGCCACTTCGTCACCGTTTTTCACGGTAACCGACAGGGTCAGCACCACTTCGTGGAAATCGTCTTCCAGGGCTTTCTGACGGGTGTTCAGGTCCAGGCCTACGCTCGGCTCCCACTGCTGGCGAAAGATCGCCGGGCTTTTCGGGGCCTCGAAGGACAGGTCGCGGACATAAATGCGCTGCAAGGAGAATTGCGGTGCGGCTTCTTCTTCAGTGGCAGCAGTGTTCTGTTGGTCAGTCATCGCAGATCCTTCTTACTTCAGTTCTGTTGATAGGAATTCAGGCCTTGAGCAGCGCGTCGAGCTTGCCGGCGCGCTCCAGGGCGTACAGATCATCGCAACCGCCCACGTGGGTGTCGCCGATCCAGATCTGCGGCACGGAGGTACGCCGGGCCTTCTGGGTCATTTCGGCGCGCAGTTGCGGCTTGCCGTCGACCTTGATCTCTTCGAAAGCCACGCCTTTGCTCTGGAGCAAGTGCTTGGCTCGGGAGCAATAGGGGCAGTAATCGCTGGAGTAGACAACTACGTGGGGCATTCACTTCACCAGGGGCAGATTGTCGGCTTTCCAGCTCGCAACGCCACCGGACAGTTTGGCGGCAGTGAAGCCGGACTTCATCAGTTCGCGGGCAAGGGTACCGGCCTGCTGGCCTTGGGCGTCCACCAGGATCAGCGTCTTGGCCTTGTGCTTTTCCAGTTCGCCAACGCGCGCGATCAGTTTGTCCTGCGGAATGTTCAGCGCGCCGACAATGTGACCGGCGGCGTATTCCTTGCTCGGGCGGATATCGACCACCACGCCGGCATCCTTGTTGACCAGCGCGGTCAGCTCGCCAGTGCTCAGGCTGCGTCCGCCGCCCTGCATCGTATGGGCCAACAGCAACGCCAACAGTACGACGAAGATACCGACGAGAATGTAGTGGTTAGTGGCAAATTGAATCAGGTGAGCAACCATCGAAGGAGGTTCCAGGGCGTTAAAATGTCGGCCAGTATACACAGCACACAAGGCCGGCCAAACCCCGCCCGGCGGTGACGGCACCGGAACTTACCTTTAAACTGCCCGTCCCTTTTCCATCGTCTTCTTTCAACCAGCCACGAGTGGATTCCATGACTACCACGCCTAAACCTTTGGTCCTGATGATTCTGGACGGCTTCGGTCACAGTGACAGCCACGAATCCAACGCCGTATACGCGGCCAGCAAGCCTGTACTGGATCGCCTGTGGGCCACCGTGCCGAACGGCTTGATCTCCGGCAGCGGCATGGATGTAGGCCTGCCCGACGGGCAGATGGGCAACTCCGAAGTCGGCCACATGAACCTTGGCGCGGGCCGCGTGGTGTATCAGGATTTCACCCGGGTGACCAAGTCGATCCGCGATGGCGAATTCTTCGAGAACCCGACCATCTGCGCCGCGGTGGATAAAGCCGTGGCCGCCGGCAAGGCCGTGCATTTCATGGGCCTGCTGTCCGATGGCGGTGTGCACAGCCACCAGGATCACCTGGTCGCCATGGCCGAATTGGCCGCCAAGCGCGGCGCCCAAAACATCTACCTGCACGCCTTCCTCGACGGTCGCGACACGCCGCCGAAGAGCGCCGAGTCGTCGATCACGTTGCTGGACGACACCTTCAAGGCGCTGGGCAAGGGCCGGATTGCCAGCCTGATCGGCCGCTACTTCGCCATGGACCGTGACAATCGCTGGGACCGCGTCGCCCAGGCCTACAACCTGATCGTCGACGGCAATGCCGAATTCCACGCCGCCACCGCCCAAGAAGGCCTGCAAGCCGCCTATGAACGCGGCGAAAGCGACGAATTCGTCAAGGCCACCACTATCGGCGAGCCGGTAAAAGTCGAGGACGGCGACGCCGTGGTGTTCATGAACTTCCGCGCCGACCGAGCCCGCGAATTGACCCGTGTATTCGTCGAAGACGATTTCAAGGAGTTCGAGCGCGCCCGCCAGCCGAAACTGGCCGGTTTCGTGATGCTGACCCAATACGCCGCCAGCATTCCCGCGCCATCGGCCTTCGCCGCCGGCAGCCTGGAAAACGTGCTGGGCGATTACCTGGCGAAAAACGGCAAGACCCAGCTGCGCATCGCCGAAACCGAAAAGTACGCCCACGTGACATTCTTCTTCTCCGGCGGCCGTGAAGAACCCTTCCCAGGCGAAGAACGCATCCTGATCCCATCGCCGAAAGTCGCCACCTACGACCTACAGCCGGAAATGAGCGCGCCGGAAGTGACCGACCGCATCGTCGATGCCATCGAGAACCAGCGCTACGACGTGATCGTGGTGAACTACGCCAACGGCGACATGGTCGGCCACAGCGGCGTGTTCGACGCAGCGGTCAAGGCGGTGGAATGCCTGGACACTTGCGTGGGTCGCATCGTCGACGCCCTGGAGAAAGTCGGTGGCGAAGCCCTGATCACGGCGGACCATGGCAACGTCGAGCAGATGTCCGACGAGTCCACCGGCCAGGCCCACACCGCCCATACCACCGAGCCGGTGCCGTTCATCTATGTCGGCAAGCGCGATTTCAAGGTCCGTGACGGCGGCGTGCTGGCTGACGTGGCCCCGACCATGCTGATGTTGCTGGGCATGGAAAAGCCGGCGGAGATGACCGGGACCTCGATCCTGGTCTGACCAGGCGTCGCAGCATTGAGCAGGGCTTTTGTGGCGAGGGAGCTTGCTCCCGTCGCAGATGCTTCTGGCTTGATCTTGTCGAGGGGCTGCTTCGCAGCCCAGCGGGAGCAAGCTCCCTCGCCACAGCAAGCTCGCTCCCACAATGGTTTTTGGTGTTTTTTCGGCCAGTTATCACACAGCCCCAAATGGGCGTTTTTTTTGCAGCGTGGGGCGGGCATACTAGGCCGTCCCTTTCCCTGGTGTCGCCCGCCTCTATGCTTCGCGTCCTGATAGCCCTTGCCCTGACCTGCCTGCTCCAACCGGCCTTCGCCGACGAGCGCGCGCAAACCCAACAACAGTTGGAAGCCACGCGCCAGGACATTGCCGAGCTGAAAAAGCTGCTGAACAAGCTGCAGGAAGAAAAATCCAGCGTGCAGAAAGACCTGCGCGGCACCGAGACCGAGATGGGCAAGCTGGAAAAGCAGGTCGACGCCCTGCAGAAAGAACTGAAGAAAAGCGAATCCGAGCTGCAGCGACTCGATGGTGAGAAAAAAAAACTCCAGAGCGCGCGCACTGAACAGCAAAAGCTGATCGCCATCCAGGCTCGGGCGGCCTACCAGAACGGGCGCCAGGAATACCTCAAGCTGCTGCTCAACCAGCAGAACCCCGAGAAATTCGCCCGCACCCTCACTTATTACGACTACCTGAGCCAGGCCCGCCTGGAGCAGCTCAAGAACTTCAACGAAACCCTGCGCCAGCTGGCCAATGTCGAAAAAGACATCGAGTTGCAGCAAGCCCAGTTGCTGGTGCAGAAAAGCAGCCTCGACACCCAGCGCGAAGAACTCGAAAAGGTCCGCAAGGAGCGCCAGGTGGCCCTGGCCAAGCTCAACGATGACGTAAAGGCCCGAGACAGCAAGCTCAAGGCCCGCGAGCAAGACCAGGCCGAACTGGCCAATGTGTTGAAAACCATCGAAGAAACCCTGGCTCGCCAGGCCCGTGAGGCAGAAGAAGCGCGCCAGAAAGCGCTGATCGCCCAGCAGGAAGCCGAAAAAAAGCGGTTACGTGAAGCCCAGGCCGACGCGGACGCCGGCGACGCACCGCGCAAATCTGCAAAATCCAGCCCCGGCGCACTGGTTTCCAGTGACGGTGAAACCTTCGGCGGCGCTTTTGCTTCGGCCCGAGGCAAACTTCCATGGCCGGTCAATGGTCGATTACTTGCGCGCTTCGGTGAAACCCGCGGCGACGATACCCGCACCAAGTGGGACGGCGTGATGATCAGCGCCTCCGCCGGAAGCCAGGTGCATGCCGTACATGGCGGGCGTGTGGTGTTTGCCGATTGGCTGCGCGGCGCCGGCTTGCTGGTGATCCTCGATCACGGCAATGGATACCTGAGCCTTTACGGCCACAACCAGACCCTGCTCAAATCGGCGGGGGATGTGGTCAAGGCCGGCGAGTCCATCTCAACGGTCGGCAACAGTGGCGGGCAGGATACGCCAGCACTGTATTTCGCTATTCGCCAGCAGGGTCGCCCCAGTGACCCGGCCCAATGGTGTCGTGCGCAAGGATAAGCGCGCCCATCCAACTCAGGAGTTCGTTCGACATGCTGCATTTGTCCCGCCTCACCTCGCTGGCCCTGACGATCGCCCTCGTGATCGGCGCGCCCCTGGCTTTCGCCGCCGAGCCGGCCCCGTCGGCACCCGCCGCCACGGCCGCGACTACCAAGGCACCGTTGCCGCTGGACGAACTGCGCACCTTTGCCGAGGTCATGGACCGGATCAAAGCCGCGTACGTCGAACCGGTGGACGACAAGATGCTGCTGGAAAACGCCATCAAGGGCATGCTCAGCAACCTTGACCCGCACTCCGCCTACCTGGGGCCGGACGACTTTGCCGAGCTGCAGGAAAGCACCAGCGGCGAATTCGGCGGCCTGGGTATAGAGGTCGGCAGCGAAGACGGCTTCGTCAAAGTCGTCTCGCCCATCGACGACACCCCTGCTTCCAAGGCCGGCATCCAGGCCGGTGACTTCATCGTCAAGATCAACGGCCAACCGACACGCGGCCAGAGCATGACCGAAGCCGTGGACAAGATGCGCGGCAAGATCGGCCAGAAGATCACCCTGACCCTGGTACGCGACGGTGGCACGCCGTTCGACGTGACGCTCACGCGGGCGGTCATCCAGGTCAAGAGCGTGAAGAGCCAACTGCTGGAATCAGGCTACGGCTACATCCGCATCACCCAATTCCAGGTCAAGACCGGCGAAGAAGTCGCCAAGGCCCTGGCCAAGCTGCGCAAGGACAACGGCAAGAAACTCAACGGCCTGGTCCTGGACCTGCGCAACAACCCCGGCGGCGTGCTGCAATCAGCGGTGGAAGTGGTGGACCACTTCATCACCAAGGGCTTGATCGTCTACACCAAGGGTCGCATCGCCAATTCCGAACTGCGCTTCTCGGCCACCGGCAACGACCTGAGCGAAGCCGTGCCGTTGGTGGTGCTGATCAATGGCGGCAGCGCCTCGGCTTCGGAAATCGTCGCCGGCGCCCTGCAGGATCAGAAGCGCGGCGTGGTCATGGGCACCACCAGCTTCGGCAAGGGCTCGGTGCAGACCGTGTTGCCGCTGAACAACGACCGCGCCCTGAAGATCACCACCGCGCTGTACTTCACACCGAATGGCCGCTCCATCCAGGCCCAGGGCATCGTCCCAGACATCGAAGTGCGCAAGGCCAAGATCACCAGCGAGGCGGACAGCGAGTACTTCAAGGAAGCCGACCTGCAAGGTCACCTGGGCAATGGCAACGGCGGCGCCGACAAACCGACCGGTTCCGGTGCCAAGGCCAAGCCGATGCCGCAGGATGACGATTATCAGTTGGCACAGGCCTTGAGCCTGCTCAAAGGATTGAACATCACGTCCGGCCGCTGAGATGGGCCTGCGTTGCCTCTTCATCCTGCTGTGCCTGCTGGCGGGGGCCGTTGACGCGGCCCCCGCCACACCCTCCTCGCCGCACAAGGCTTACCTGAGCCTGATCATCGACGACCTGGGGCAAAACCTGCCTCGGGATCGCCAGGTCCTGGCCCTCCCCGGCCCGGTCACCGCCGCGATCATGCCTGACACGCCCCACGCCGCCGAATTCGCCCGCGAGGCCCATCGCGCCGGCAAGCTGGTCATGCTGCATATGCCCATGGACCCGGCCACCGGGCCGTTCGCCTGGCATCCGGATTTGCCCATCGAAGAACTGGGCAAGCGCCTCGACGCCGCGTTTGCCGCCGTACCCTACACCTCCGGCATCAACAACCACATGGGCAGCCGCATGACCGCCCAGCCCCAAGCCATGGCGTGGTTGATGGCGAATCTGCAGCAGCGGCACAAGTTTTTCGTCGACAGCCGCACCAGCGCCCAGACCGTCGCTGCCGCCGAAGCGCAGAAGATCGGCCTCGCCAGCGTGTCGCGGGATGTATTCCTCGATGACGAGCGCACCGAAGCCGCCATCGCCCATCAGCTCCAGACCGCCATCGACCTGGCCCGCCGGCAAGGCTCGGCCGTGATGATCGGCCACCCCTACCCGCAGACCCTGGCCGTGCTCGAACGCGAACTGCCCAAGCTCAAGGCCCAGGGCATCGAATGGATCGACATCAAGTCGATGATCAGCCTGCGCAGCAACCGGGCGATGGTTGGGCATGGGAAAGATGGGGTTTATCGGTAGCGACGAGCGCGTTGCCTTCATCGCGAGCAGGCTCGCTCCCACATCGAATCTGTGGCGGCCACCGCATCTGTGAATACCCTGGCAACTTTGTGGGAGCGAGCTTGAACTGGCCTAATAATTCCGGACACCTCTTAAGGGCGATATGATTTCG